>NZ_JBSVRM010000007.1:0-245790 GCF_054072595.1 Microbacterium wangyouchuni | reverse complement strand
AGCCAACCGGCTGAACGAGCTGCTACTCGCCGCTTAAACCCCCGGCGTTGCTCCCACCATTTGACATTGCCTCCGGAATAGCAGCGTCAACTGCGACCGGAGCGGGCAGGTACTGCGACCGGAGCGGACAGGTAGCAGCGGCGCGAGCGTCAACGGACGGCACGCACAGCCCGTTCGCTAAGATAGAAGAGCCCGAATCGGGCCAGCTCATCTGCCGGTGCAAGCCCGGCGAAAGCACAGGCAAAACCCAGGGGGTTCACCCATGCCAGGAATTGTGATCGTCGGAGTCCAGTGGGGCGACGAGGGCAAGGGAAAGGCTACCGATCTGCTCGGTGACCGCACCGACTGGGTGGTGAAGTTCAACGGCGGCAACAACGCCGGGCACACCGTCGTCATCGGTGACGAGAAGTATGCGCTGCATCTGCTGCCCAGTGGCATCCTGTCTCCTGGCGTCACGCCGGTGATCGGAAACGGCGTCGTCGTCGACCCCGAGGTGCTTTTCCAGGAACTGGACGCGCTGTCCGAGCGCGGCATCGATGTGTCCAAGCTCAAGCTGAGCGCCAACGCGCACATCATCACGCAGTACCACCGCACCCTCGACAAGGTCACCGAGCGTTTCCTCGGCAAGCGTCAGATCGGCACCACCGGCCGCGGCATCGGCCCGGCGTACGCCGACAAGATCAACCGTGTCGGCATCCGCGTGCAGGACCTGTTCGACGAGAGCATCCTGCGCCAGAAGGTGGAGGGCTCCCTCGAGCAGAAGAACCACCTGCTGGTGAAGATCTTCAACCGCCGCGCGGTCACGGTCGACGAGATCGTCGAAGAACTGCTGTCGTACGCCGAGCGGCTGCGCCCCATGGTCGCCGACACCGGTCACCTCATCGCCGAGGCACTCGAGCGCGGTGAGGTCGTCGTGTTCGAGGGCGGCCAGGCCACCATGCTCGACATCGACCACGGCACCTACCCGTTCGTGACGTCGTCCACGGCGACAGCTGCGGGCGCGGCAGCCGGATCCGGCGTCGGACCGGGATCCCTGGACCGTATCGTGGGCATCGTCAAGGCGTACACGACGCGCGTAGGCTCCGGGCCTTTCCCGACCGAGCTCTTCGACGAGACCGGTGAATGGCTCCGTCAGACCGGCGCCGAGTTCGGCGTGACCACCGGTCGTGATCGCCGCGTCGGTTGGTACGACGCCCCGATCACCCGCTACGCCACCCGCATCAACGGCATCACCGACCTCGTGCTCACCAAGCTCGACATCCTCACCGGGCTCGAGCAGATTCCGGTGTGCGTCGCCTACGACGTCGATGGTGAGCGCTTCGACGATGTGCCGGTGAACCAGTCGGCCTTCCACCACGCAAAGCCGATCTACGAGAACTTCCCCGGTTGGACCGAGGACATCTCGAAGGCCCGCACTTTCGAGGATCTGCCGAAGAACGCCCAGGACTACGTGCTCGCGCTCGAGAAGATGAGCAAGACGCGTATTTCGGTGATCGGCGTGGGCCCTGCTCGCGATCAGGTGATCGTCCGCCACGACCTCGTGGACTGACAGGCACCGGTCGCGCTGTGCGCGGAGCCTGCTCGCGCTGTGCGGGCCGCGCCCAGTCGGCGAGGTGTCAGGTATGGTCGCTGAATCGCGGCGGATGCGGCAATTCGTGACACCTCCCAGATCGAGCACTTCGGCGAGGTGTCAGGTATGGTCGCTGAGCCAGGTCGGATGCGGCGATTCGTGACACCTCCCGGGATGCCGCACATGAGGAGACGCGCATGACGCAGTTCTGGGTCGGCGGCTACGGCGCCGACATGGGTGGGGATGCCACGGGCATCGGCCTGCTCGAAGGGGATGAGGGGCGCGAGCCCACCACCCTCGCCTACCGCGGTGCCGTCGCGGATGCTGCGTCGCCATCATGGCTGGCCCGGCATCCCTCGCACGACGTCGTCTACGCAGCGCTCGAAGGCGCAGGTCACGTGCGCGCGTACCGGCGCTCGGGCGAGCGCACTCTCACGCCGATCGGGCGTTTTGTCGAGGCGGGCGCCGCCGTCTGCCACCTTGCCGTGGCCCCGAATGGTGCGTATCTGATCGCCAGTTGCTATGGCGATGGGCGGGTCGTGCGCATCGGGTTGGATGCTGCCGGCGGACTGCTCGCACCATCGATCTCGGATGCTGCAACCGACCCCTATTCGCTGGACTCTCCGGATGCCGGGGACTTCACCGGCGGCGTGCAGTTGACCGAGCAACTGGCGCTGTTCCGGCAGTTCGAGGCGGATGCTGCCGCCGAGGCCACCGCGGAAAGCGACCTGCTGTCGGCAGCCATGGCGTCGGCCGGGTTCGCGGAGCCAGCGTGGGAAGCTGCCGGACGTGCGGCCGGGGCGGCCGAAGCAGCCGAATCCGTCGCGGAGCCGGAGCCCGCGGCATCCACCCGCACCTCGCACGCTCACGCTGCCGCTTTCCTCGCCGACGGTCGGATCGCGACGACCGACCTCGGGTTCGACCTCGTCCGCATCTGGCGGGTTTCGACGAGCTCGGGTGCGCTGCTGCTCGATCACGAGATCGTGCTGCCGTTCGGGGTCGGCCCGCGGCACATGGTCGTGCATCCGAGCGGACACCTGCACGTGGTGACGGAGTACTCCGGCGAAGTCTTCACGCTCGCCGCAGGAGCTGACGGCCGCTGGGGCATCGTCTCGGCGACTCCGGTGAGCCCGGCCGTGCAGGTCGGCGTCGACTTCGCGGCGGAACTCTCGAGCTCCCGGGACGGCGCGACCCTCTACGCCGGAGTGCGCGGCAGCAACACGATCGCCGCGTTGCGGGTGCGCGGTGCCGGCGAGATCGTCGAGCCGTTCGCGCTCGCCGAATCCGGGGTCGACTGGCCGCGGCACCACCTGGTCCACGACGGCGCCCTCCTGGTCGCCGGGCAGAGGTCGAACGACATCAGCGTTCTGGACCTCGACGAGCGCACGGGTGCGCCCCGGGGCATCCGGCACCGCGCCCAGGCGCCCGCGCCCACCAGCATCCTGCTCGCCTGACCCCCTGACCCCCTGACTCGCCCCAGTCGGCCAGCCCTCCCGGCCCGCCCGCCGTTGCATCCGTCGGAGGGTGTTACGAACGTCGGAGGAATCGGCCGAAAAGGTCCTGCAACTGCAACACCCTCCGCTATACGTCACACGCGAGTCCGGAACAAGCCCGGTGACAACACGTTGCACCTCGGTAAAACTGGCATCCGAGGGAAGGTGCGGAGATGACGACAGACGAATACGACCTGATCGTGCTGGGCGGAGGGCCGGTCGGTGAGAACGTCGCCGACCGTGTGGCGCAGGCGGGCCTCACCGCGATCATCGTCGAGAGTGAGCTCGTCGGAGGCGAATGCTCGTACTGGGCGTGCATGCCATCGAAGGCGCTGCTGCGCTCGGCACAGGCGCTGCGCGCGGCTCAGAATGTCGCCGGCTCCGCACAGGCAGTGACCGGGAATCTCGACGTGCGAGCAGTCCTCGCCCGGCGTGACTCATTCGCGGCGAACTGGTCGGACGACGGCCAGGTACGTTGGCTCGAGTCAGTAGGCATCGACCTCGCCCGCGGCCATGGCCGACTCTCCGGCGAGCGTGAGGTCACCGTGACCGCCGATGACGGATCGACCCGCGTTTTGAGGGCACGTCACGCGGTGACGATCAGCACCGGAACCGATGCCTCGATCGCGCCGATAGACGGACTGGTGGATGCTGCGCCCTGGACGGGCCGCGAAGCGACGAGCGCGCAGGAGATCCCGGCATCCCTCGCCATCATCGGCGGCGGAGTCGTCGCGGTGGAGATGGCCACGGCGTACGCCTCGCTCGGCGCGCACGTGACGGTGATCGCACGGGGCGAGCTCCTCGCCAGCATGGAGCCGTTCGCGGGTGAGCTGGTAGGAGCAGGGCTGTCTGACCTCGGCGTGGATGTGCGCATCCACACCGAGACTGCTCGGGTCAGCCGCACCGAGGGCACTGTCACGATCACGCTGGGTGACGGTTCCGAGATCACTGCTGATGAGGTGCTCGCCGCGACCGGCCGCCGCCCGCGCAGTGGCGATATCGGACTCGAAAGTGTCGAGATCGAACCGGGCACCTACATCAAAACCGATGATTCGCTCCGGGTGCCGGGGAGCGACTGGCTGTACGCCGTCGGAGATGTCAACGGGCGCGCGCTGATGACCCACCAGGGAAAGTATCAGGCGCGCGCAGCGGGAGATGCGATCGCCGCCCGCGCGCAGGGCGAAAGCGTTGACGATGCCGCCTGGGGCCGTCATGTCGCCACCGCCGACCACGCCGCAGTGCCGCAGGTCGTCTTCGGCGAACCGGAGGTCGCCTCGGTCGGACTCACGGGGAAAGCCGCGGAGGATGCCGGATACTCCACCCACGTGATCGATCAGGATCTCGGGGCGGTGGCTGGGGCGTCATTGCGGGAGGACGGCTACGCCGGCAGAGCGCGGATGGTCGTCGACACGGAGCGCGACGTCATCCTCGGCGCCACATTCGTCGGCCCGGACGTTGCTGACCTGCTGCACGCCGCCACGATCGCCGTCGTCGGGGAGGTACCGATAAAGCGGCTGTGGCACGCCGTTGCGGCATACCCGACGGTGAGCGAGGTCTGGCTGCGCTTGCTCGAGGGCTACGGACGGGAATCGGCGTGAGGGCGATCCGATCACGCTTCCGCTTCGAATATCCAGGGGTCCACCCGCATGTCTGACGCATCCCGTACGCTCGAACCCAAATCCGAGGAGGCAAGACGATGAACGTTGTCCTTGCAGGAACAGTGGTCGCAGAGGTCGACGAAAGCGCATGATCGAGTTCCGCTCGGTGTCCAAGAGATTCCCCGACGGCACGCTCGCCGTCGAGGACTTCAGTCTGGTGCTCCCCTCGCGAAAGACGACAGTGCTCGTCGGATCATCCGGATCCGGCAAGACCACGCTGCTGCGCATGATCAACGGCATGGTCGAGCCCACCGGCGGTGACGTCGAGATCGATGGTGAGAGCGTGCTCGGCGGTGATCCGGTGGCACTGCGCCGCCGCATCGGTTACGTCATGCAGAACTCTGGGCTCATGCCGCACTTCACGGTCATCGACAACGTTGCCACGGTGCTGCGGTTGACCGGCACCTCGAAGAAGGAAGCGCACGAACGCGCCCGGACGCTTCTCGACACGGTCGGGCTCGATCGTGCTCTCGCCGATCGGTACCCGAGTCAGCTCTCCGGCGGCCAGCAGCAGCGCGTCGGGGTGGCACGCGGTCTTGCGGCCGACCCGAACATTCTGCTGATGGATGAGCCCTTCGGGGCCGTCGACCCGATCGTGCGCACCGATCTGCAGCAGGAGCTCATCCGCCTCCAGCGGGAACTCGACAAGACCGTGGTCTTCGTGACTCACGACATCGACGAGGCGTTCCTGCTCGGCGATCAGGTCGTCATCCTCGACAAGAGCGCCCGCATCGTGCAGGTCGGCAGCCCCAGCGAGATCATCGAGAATCCGGTCGACGATTTCGTCTCGGCATTCATCGGCATCGAACGTGGTCGGCGCGCGCTGCGCATCAAGCAGACCCCGCGGGGGAGGGTCGTCGTCGACTCCGAGGGGCGCACTCAGGGAGCGCTGCTGGATGACACGGCCGGAGCTGAGAGCGGCACATGACATGAACTGGGTCCTCGACAATCTCGGGCTGATCTTCGAGCTCAGCCTGGTGCACCTCCGGCAGAGCGCTATCCCGATAGTGCTCGGATTCTTGCTGTCATTGCCGTTGGGCTGGATCGCCTGGCGCTACCAGCTCGTGCGCGGCCCGCTGATCGTGCTGACCGGTTTGCTCTACACGATTCCATCGCTGGCCCTGTTGATTCTGTTGCCCGCGGTGGGCGGCTACTCGGCGATCAGCGAGACGAATCTCATCGTTGCGCTGACGATCTATGCGATCGCGATCCTTGTGCGGGCTGTCGCCGATGGTCTCGATTCAGTGGATGCCGCGGTTCGTCAGGCTGCGACGGCGATGGGCTACGGGGGCGCTCGCCGGTTCTGGATGGTCGACCTTCCGCTCGCTGGGCCCGTGATCCTCGCGGGTCTCCGCGTCGCCGCGGTCAGTACGATCTCGCTCGCCACGGTCGGCATCCTCATCGGCGTCACCAACCTCGGATACCTCTTCACGAACGGTCTGCAGCGTCGGATCGTCGCCGAGGTGCTCGCCGGTGTCGTTGCTGTGGTGCTCATCGCCCTGCTCATTGATCTTCTGCTGATGCTGGCCGGCCGCGTGATCATGCCGTGGGCGCGGGCCACCAGCGTCTCGAAGACGCGGCGTCCACGCGTCGCTGCAGGGGCGGCCGCATGAATCTCTTCGCCGAAGCCTTCGCCTGGCTGTTCTCTCCCGAGCGGCTGGAAGGACAGTACGCTCTGCCCACGCTGCTGGGGCAGCACCTGTTCTACACCGCGATCTCTGTCCTCGTCGCGGCGGTGATCGCTGTTCCCCTGGGCTGGCTCATCGGGCACACCGGGCGCGGACGCGAATTCGCCGTCGCGGTCGCAGGCGCGGCCCGCGCCCTTCCCTCTTTCGGACTGATGATCTTGCTCGTGCTGCTGCTCGGGGTGCTGCGCATTCCGGAGGCCGCGGTCATCACCTTCGTCCTCCTGGCGATTCCGTCGCTCCTAGCCGGCGCATACACCGGCTTCGAAGCCATCGACCGAAGAGTGATCGATGCGGCCAGGGCGATGGGCATGACCGAGTGGCAGATCTTCCGGAAGGTGGAGGTGCCACTGGGACTGCCGCTGCTTGTCGGCGGCATCCGCTCGGCACTGCTTCAGGTGATCGCGACCGTCACGATCGCCGCCTACGTCAACCTCGGCGGACTCGGTTGGCCGATCATTCAGGGCATCCCGCTTCGCCGGTTCGATCAGGTTCTCGGCGGCGCGATCCTGGTCGCGCTGCTCGCTCTCATCGTCGACTTGCTGATGGCGGTCGCGCAGCGCGCCGCCGTGCCGTCTGGGGTGCGCGCGCAGCAGCCCGGTCGTCGTCGAATTCGTCCAGGCAGAAGCACCGCATACGTCCCCGCCTGAGAACTCCAGACTCCCCACCAGAGAGGAACATCATGTTCACTGCAAGAAAGTCACGACTCGCTCTCGTCGGCGGCATCGCCGTCTCTGCCGCACTCGTGCTTGCCGGATGCGCGAGCAGCAACCCGCTGGACACGCCGACCGACTCCGACTCAACAGGTGCGGACTCGGGCTCAGACACGATCGTGATCGGCTCCCAGGCGTACTACTCCAACGAGATCATTGCCGAGATCTACGCTCAGGCGCTGGAGAACGCCGACTTCGAGGTGGACAGGCAGTTCAACGTCGGGCAGCGCGACGCGTATATCCCCGAGCTCGAATCCGGCGCGATCGATCTCTTCCCGGAGTACACCGGCAACCTGCTCGAGTTCTACGGCGATGCCGGCGACGCGACGAGCTCCGAGGATGTCTATGCGGCACTCCAGGAGGTGCTCCCCGAGGGGCTCACCGCCTTGGATTACGCCGAGGCGAGCGACCAGGACACCTACACCGTGACGAAGGAGTTCGCCGAGGCGAACGACCTCACCACGATCGCCGACCTCGCGAACGTCAGCGAGCAGGTCACGATCGGTGCGGCACCCGAGTTCGAGCAGCGGCCCTACGGTCCGGCCGGTGCCAAGGAGCTCTACGGCGTTGACCTCGCCTTCTCCGCCACTGGTGACACGACCCTGGAGGCGCTGCTGGCGGGTGAGATCCAGGTCGCCGACATCTACACCGCAGCTCCGGCATTCCAGACCGAGGAGATCGTCGCGCTCGAGGACCCCGACAGCCTGATCCTGGCATCCAATGTCGTCCCCATCGCCTCCAGCGACGTGGCCGACGAGATCGCCGATGTCATCAATGCGGTCAGCGGGGCGCTGACGGCCGACGACCTCGTCGCGCTCGGTGTGCAGAGCACGGTCGACCAGCTCTCGCCTGAGGAGATCGCGAAGCAGTGGCTGACAGACAATGACCTGCTCTGATTCTGTGAGCGGTGGGTCCGGGCGAACTGGGACAATGGAGGCATGCCCGGACCTCACCGCACGCTCTCCAAGCGCGACCTCGCTCAGCGACTCGACATCTCCCTGGAGATGGTTTCCCGGCACGGGCTCAATGACGGACTGAGCGAGGCGGAGCTCACCGCGCTCGAGCAGGACCCGCCAGCCTGGCTGGTTCAGTCCCGCGCCAACCGCAAGAAGGGTGCACGCCCGGTCTGGGCCACGCTGACCTGCGTCGTCTGCGGCTACACCGAGACGGTCCGGCCGAAGAAATGGTGGCCGGAGTTCACCTATCTCAGCTGCCGCACTCACACACCGGCGGAGCTGCCCGCCTTGGCATCAGACCAGCACCGCACCGAGATCGAGGGCGTCGGCGGCCGCTTTATCGGCATCGTCGACGTCACCGTCTGAGGTCGCTCAGACCCGCGAATCCTGGCGCGGAACCCACACCTTCTTGATGATGATCAGGATGGATGCCGTGACCGGCACGGCCACGAGCGCTCCGAGGAGCCCGAGCAGTGTGCCGCCGACCAGCGCGCCGATGACGACAAGCGAGCCGGGGATGGAGATTGCCCGGTTCATCACCTTCGGGGTGAGGACGTACGACTCCACCTGCATGTAGATCAGGTAGATCACCCCGAACACGAGGGCCATGAGCGGGTCGGTGAACAGTGCGATTCCGGTGCCGATCACCCAGAACATGAGGGAACCCACGAGCGGGATGAGGGTGATCAGGAACGCGACCACCGCCAGCAGCAGGGGGAACGGGAGCGACATCGCGGTGTACAGCACGAGAACGAGCATCGCGTTGATGAACGCCAGCGTGACCATTCCCATCACGTAGCCGCCGACAGAGTCGGTGATCTGCGTCGAGATGATGTCGGTGTTGTGGCGGTCGCGAGCCGGCACCAGGCGAAGCAGGGCCACCTTGATGACGGGAAGCGTCGCAACGAAGTAGATCACGAGCACGAGCACGATCACGACACCGGAGATGCCGGTGGCGATCGCGCCGCCGACCTGCAGTGCGCCGCCGCCGATCGTGGCGATGTTGCCGGGGTCTACGAGGAACTTCTGGATATCCGAAACGAGGTCTTGAAACTGGCCGCCGAACTGATTCTCCAGCGTGGAGTAGACGTCGGTTGCCATAAAGTCCTTGATGAGCGACGGAACGCTCTTCACGAACGCCGCGACCTGCGCGACGACGACCGGAATGATGGTCCAGAGCACGAGCGCCAGCAGCGCGATGAGGGTGAACAGCACGACGACGACGCTCCAGCCTCGGCTGAGACCGCGTCGCTCGAAGAACCGCACTGCCGGGTCGAGGCCGAGAGCTGCGAACAGCGCCAGGGCGATATAGATGATGACCGTCGACAGGTTCGACAGTGCGAGGCCGAGCATGAACGCAGCGAGCCCGCCCAGGGTCACCATGAACCCGAAGATGAATGGCCGATCGATGCGCGTCCACGAGAACCGATTCGAAGGCTCCGGGTCGATGACTGGTTTCGGTTCGATCTCGATGGTGTGATCGGGTTCTGGGGCGTGCTTCGGCTTCTTGCGCGACTTCGCGGCTTTTGGCTCTGCGACTTTTGCACGGCTCTTGGGGGCTGCTTCGGTCCGCGACTTTGCGGTGTTCTCGGATGCCGGAGCACCGTCCGGTGCAGCGTGATCGTCGGAAGCCGAGGGCTGATCGATGCTCATGCGCCAACTCTATTGTGCTCGCGCGCGATATCGTCTTAACCGCCGACGATGAGGAGACACATGACCGACGCCGATGACGCCCGGGCAGACCTGCTGCGCCTGCGAGGAAGTATCGACAACATCGATGCCGCCCTCATCTACATGCTCGCCGAGCGATTCCGCGCCACTCAGCAGGTCGGCATCCTCAAGGCAGAACATGCGATGCCGGCATCCGATCCTGGCCGCGAAGAGCAGCAGGTGGCGCGCCTGCGCGCGCTCGCCGAGCAGGCGCACCTGGACCCGGAGTTCGCGGAGAAGTGGTTCAACTTCGTCGTCGCCGAGGTCATCCGCCACCACACCGAGGCCGCCGAGGGCCGCTGACTCCCGGCGCTGAGCCTCCGGCATCGGCCCCGGTCTCAAACCTTCAGCACCTGCCCGCTGCCGATTCCCTCAACGGCCAGCGTGTAGGCGCGGCCGACCTCGTCATCCGTCACCGGTCGGTGGCCAGCGAATAGGGCGTGCGAGCCGGGGGAGTTCTCCAGAACGTCCGGCGAGACGACATTGATCCGGATGCCGCGCGGTGCTTCGGCAGCAGCGGTGATGACGAACGACTCCACCGCGCCGTTGGCGGCGGCTCCGGCAGCACCGGTGGCGATCGGCTCCCGGGCGAGTACTCCGGTGGTCAGCGTGATCGATCCGCCGTCGCGCACATGCTCGAACGCGGCGCCCACTAGTGCGATCTGCGGCAGCGCTTTCGATACGAACGCGGCGAGGTAATCGTCTCGATTCAGTTCGGTGACGTGCTTGAACGGCACTTTACCCGCGGCGACGATGATGGCATCCACTGTTCCGGTCTTCGTGAACAGCGCACGCACGGACTCCGGGTCGGTGATGTCTACCGGCCATTCGCCTGTGCGCGATGCGCGCAGAACCTCGTGTCCGCGATCCGACAGCGTGTCGGCGACGACCTTTCCGATATGTCCGGATGCTCCGATGACGATGATCCTCATGGTGCCGATCGTAGCCGCCGGCGCTTCGACAGGCTCAGCGGCCGCCTACTTCACACTCCCCGCCGTCAATCCGCCGACGAGGCGCTTCTCGATCATCATGAACAGGATGATCACCGGCAGGATCGCCACGATCGAGACACCGAACACGTACTGCCAACTCGTCTCGTACTGACCGACGAACTTCGTCAGAGCCACCGACAGCGGTTGGTTCTTATCCGTCGACAGGATCACCAGCGATGCGGCGAACTCGTTCCAGCAGGCGACGAAGGTGAACACGATCGCGGTCACGATTCCCGGCCACACCAGCGGCAGGTTGATCTTGAACAGCACGGTCAGGCGTCCAGCGCCGTCGATCTGGGCCGCCTCATCGATCTCTTTCGGGATGCCGGCGAAGAAGGAGTGCATGATCCACACCGCGAACGACAGGTTGAAGGCGGCGTTGATGAAGATCATCGCAGCCCACGTATCGCCCATGCCGAGCGTCGTGAACTGCCGGAACAGGCCCGAGGTGAGAACGGCGGGCTGCAGCATCTGCGTGACGATCACGAGGAACAGAAACACCATGCGCCCCGGGAAGCGGAATCGCGCCGTGTAATACGCAGCCGGCATCGCGACCAGCAGCACGAGCAACGTGGCGAAGACGGCGATGATGATGGTCGAGATGAGGTTGTACGGCAGCGGCGTCTCCGGGGTCGACCACATGTTGATGTAGTTCTCCCAGTGCCATTCCACCGGGAAGTACGTCGGATCGACCGAGCGGATCTGCGACTTCGTCTTGACCGAGCCGAAGAACATGATCAGGTACGGCAGTACGAAGATGCCGAGTATGAGGGCACCGGCGACCATCCGCAGGATGACCCGCGGCAGCGACACCTGGTCGGCTGTGTAGCGACGACGGCGACCGATGGATGCTGCGGCGCGGCCGCCGCCTGAGGTCGTGATGACCCGGGTCTCGGTGACAGTCATCCTCATACCTCCTTCATGGGCTTGACGATCTTCACGTACGCCGCGACGATCACGATCACGATGAGGAACGCCACCACCGACAGGGCACTGGCGACGTCGACCTTCTTTTGCAGTTCGATGTATTTGAAGATCATCGTCATGACGGTGTCTGCGTCATATCCGGGTATCGACCCGGTCATCACTTTCAGGATCGGTAGCGAATTGAACACGTTGATGATGTTGATCAGCACGGCGACGCTGAGTGCACCGCGCAACTGCGGGAAAATGATCGACCAGTAGGTGCGCACGGGACCTGCGCCATCCATCTTGGCGGCTTCCAGCGCATCGCCGGGAACGCTCTGGAGGCCTGCGAGAAGGGTGTAGGTCGTGAACGGCAGTGACACGAAGATCGCGATCACGATCGACCAGGCGAACGCTGTCGCCGGGTTTCTCGTCCACCCGTAACCCTCCGGGGTGTCGACAAACCCGATGTCGACGAGGAACTTGTTGATCACACCGAAGTACGGCTCGAGACCGTAGTAGAACACCATGGTCGTCATCACGACGGATGCCGCCCACGGGATGATGACCGCGAGCCGAACGAGCTGGCGGCCGGGGAATGCCTTGTTGAGGATCTGCGCGAGACCGAGCGAGAGCACGACGGTGATCGCGACCACCGAGACCACCCAGATGATCGTGCGGCCCATGATCGGCCAGAATGCCGGGAACGAGAACACGGCGGCGTAGTTGTCGAAGCCGACCGAGCCCTTGTCGAGTCCCGATAGTGAGATGTCCCGTGTGGAGTTGAAGAACATCACGCCGGCGGGGAAGAACACCACGCCGACGATGAGGATCAGCGCCGGCGCCAGCCACGGCAGCGCCAGCCACAGCTCGCGCCCTCCGGGCCGCTTCTGCTGCACCGCATCCGCGGCCTCGGGGGCGTGGGGACGGTCGGTGACCGCCCCCACGGGGTTCGAGGATTTCGTCATTCGGTTCATGGATCTATCCCGAACCCCTTCGCTCCCGGGCGTCAGCCCGCGTCGACCTGCGCCTGGATCTCTGCCAGCACGTCAGCGGCCGGCTTCGTCTGCAGCTGACCGAACAGCGCCTTGAATGCACCATCCGTTGCGGACCACTTCGCGTTCGTGGACGGGTAGAACTGCGCATCCGGCAGTACCTCGAGGAACGGCGCGAGCGCCTCTTCACCGGAGAGCTGCTCAGAACCCGACTTCGTCACCGGCAGGAAGCCCTCGGCCTGCACCCACGGCACGTAGACGTCTGCTGAGTAGAAGTAGTCGAAGAACGCCGTGATCGCCTCGGCCTTGTCGCCGTCGTTCTGGAACGCCATCAGCTGGTCGGCGACGCCGAGTGTGAAGGGCGAGCCATCCTGGGTGGGGATCGGCACGATGGAGTAGTTCAGCTCGGGGTTGCTCTCGGCGATCTGGCCGACCGTCGGCGGAAGACCCACCTGCATGCCGATCTTGCCCTGGATGAAGATGTCCATCAGGGGCGAGCGCTGCGTGGAACCAGGGTCAGCCTGGGTGGCACCGGCGTCGATCATCTTCTTGATCTGCTCGGCACCGGGCAGGTTCTCCGGGGTGTCGATCGTGATCTCCGACTCGTCGCCGAAGGATCCGCCGCCGCCCCACAGCCAGACGGCGGCCTCAGCCTGGGCCTCTTCCGAACCGAGCGGCATGCCGTAGCCGGCGATGCCGCCCCCGAGGCCGGAGACCTTGGTTGCGGCATCCAGGAGTGAATCCCAGTCCGTGGGCGCCTCGGCGCCGGCCTGCTCGAGCAGATCGTTGTTCACGAACAGCGCGCGAGCGGATGCGATGAACGGCAGCGCGTACGTCGTGCCCTCGAGCTGCTCGTTCTTGATGAACGACTCCTGGAAGTCGGCGAACGTGTCGGGGCTGGTGACCTCTTCGACGTCGTAGAGCAGGCCGTCGGCTGCGAAGCCGGCGAAGGGTCCGCCGTTGTAGATGTCCGGAGCCTCGCCGCCCTGAACCTTAGTGGCGACGACGCTTTCGAGGTTGTCCCAGGACTGCACCTCGAGATTGACGGTGATGCCGTCGTTCTCCGCTTCGAACCCCTCGATGACGTCTTCCCAGAGGCCCTTGGTGTTGTCGGAGTAGCTGGGCACGAGCAGGTCGATCGTGGTGGAGCCGGCTTCGCCGCCGTCCCCTCCACCGCCGGCGTCGGAGCCGCCGAACCCGCAGGATGCAAGCGCCAGAGTCGCGGTGGCTGTGATGGCTACAGCGCCCAATCGCACAGACTTCTTCATGTCTTTCCTCACTGTGTGGGTGCGCCGCCGCAAGGAGAGGAAACTCCACGCGACGGTGCGTGATGTGAGTGCGCAACTTCGCGCACGGGGTCTTTTATCTGGACTGGGTAGGAACACTACCTCTATTTGTGAAGTGTGTGAACAAAAATACTCAACTTCGTCATTGAATCGTGTCCATGACGCTATATGATTGAATCGCTCACTAAAGAACCATAAGTCTTCATTCACCGTACGTCTAGAACGGAATCGAAATATGACCGACCAGACATCCGCACCCGGCGCGCACATGCGCGCAGAGCTTCTTTCGCAGCCGACGACCTGGGCGCGCGCGGCAGATATGCGCGATGAGCAGAAGGTGCTTCCGGCCGCAGGCAAGCGCGTCGCCGTCATCGGCTGCGGCACCTCGTGGTTCATGGCGCAGTCCTACGCGGCGCTGCGTGAAACCGCCGGTCAGGGCATCACCGATGCGTACGCGGCATCCGAAGTCTTCCTCGATCGCGACTATGACGCTGTCGTCGCGCTCACCCGCTCCGGCACCACCAGCGAGGTGCTCGAGATCACCGAGCAGATCTCCGGCAAGATCCCGGTCATCGGCGTGATCGGCGACCCGACCTCACCGCTGGCAAGCATGGTCGACGGCGCTGTGCTGCTGCCGTTCGCCGACGAGCAGTCCGTCGTGCAGACGCGCTTCGCAACGACCGCGCTGACCCTGATGCGCGCATCCCTCGGGCTGCACGACGACGTCGCGCGCTCGATTGCGGATGCTGAGGCCGTGCTGGCATCCACCGACGACCCCGAGCTGGCAACCGCTGAGCAGTACACCTTCCTGGGCCGCAACTGGACGATCGGCCTGGCGCACGAGGCTGCGCTGAAGATGCGCGAGTCCTCGCAGTCGTGGACCGAGTCGTACCCGTCGATGGACTACCGCCATGGTCCGATCGCGATCGCCGCCCCCGGACGCATCACGTGGCAGTTCGGCGTCGCGCCGGAGGGTCTTGCCGGCCAGGTCGAGGCCACCGGCGGACGTTTCGTGCAGCACGATGTCGATCCGCTGGCTGACCTGGTGCGCCTGCACCGTGTGGCGCTGGAGCGTTCGGTCGGCAAGGGACTTGACCCGGATATGCCGCGAAACCTCAGCCGATCCGTCATTCTGGACGCGTGAGCACTTCTTCCTCTTCCCGGGGTCTGGGCGCGAGCATCGGCGCGGGGGCGCCGGTGCTCGCGTTCGACGTCGGCGGCACCGACATCAAATCGGCCCTGTTCGACGCGAACGGCGAAGCGCTGAGCCTGCGTCGCACACCGACGCCGGCGCGCGGAGCTGATCCAGCGCCGGCTCTCGTGGAAGAACTTGCACGCCTGGCGGATGAACTGCGGGCGGAGCATCCCACCGTCATTGCAGAAGCAGTCGGCTTCGTCGTGCCCGGCATCGTCGATACGGATGCCGGAATCGGTGTCTACGCGAGCAACCTCGGCTGGCACGACGCGCCACTGCGCAGCATCGCCGCCGAACGCTTCGGCCTGCCGGTCGCGTTCGATCACGATGTGCGCTCGGCAGCAAAGGCCGAACATGAGCTCGGCGGTGCGCGCGCGCACGACGACGTCGTAGTCCTCATCATCGGCACCGGGATCGCCGGGGCCGTGCTCGTCGGCGGCATCCCGTACACCGCGGGCGGCTACGCCGGTGAGATCGGGCATTCCCCGATCGCTGATGGGCCGGAATGCGCCTGCGGAGCACGCGGATGCCTGGAGGCCATCGCATCCGCCGGCGCTATCGCGCGCCGCTACGCTGCCGCCACCGGGACGACGCCGGACGGCGCGAAAGACGTCATCGCCCGCGCCGCAGCCGGAGACGAAGTCGCTGCCCGCGTCTGGAATGAGGCGCTGGACGCGTTGGCCCTTGCCCTCGCGCAATTGACCGCGATGTTCGCCCCCGAAGCGGTCGTGATCGGTGGCGGGCTCTCGCGCGCGGGTGGCGCGCTCTTCGACGAACTGCGTGCGCGTCTGACCGCGCGGCTCAGTTTCCATCGGATGCCCGTGCTCATCCCCGCAGAACTTGAGGGCAACGCAGGCATCCTCGGTGCCGCGCTGCGAGCCAGAGAGCTGACATGATCCTCACAGTGACCCCCAACCCCGCCGTCGATATGACCTGGGAGATCGACCGCATCGAGCCCGGCGGCACCCATCGGGCGGATGCCGGCGCTGTGCGTGCCGGTGGCAAGGGGCTCAACGTCGCCCGTGTCGCGCATGCCGAAGGGCACGCGGTGCGCGCCCTCACCACCGCGGGCGGTGCGACCGGCGCCGAGCTGCAGAGCGATCTCGAGGCTAGCGGCGTGCCGCACGTACTCGTGCCGGTTGCCGCCGACACGCGCCGCAGCATCGCCTGGGTCGATCGCGCCCTCGGCGATACGACGATCGTGAACGAGCGCGGCCTGAACCCGACCGCCGAGGAATGGGCGCGCTTCATCGCTGCCGTCAGGGAAGAGGCGGCTGCCGCCTCCGTGCTCGTGATCTCGGGCAGTTTTCCTCCCGAGGCGCCGGATTCGCTGCTCGCCGAACTGATCGCTGCGGCCGGTGACCGCGACGTGATCGTCGACACCTCCGGGCCCCTGCTGCTGGCTGCAGCAGATGCTGGCGTCGCCGTGCTCAAGCCGAATCGGGCCGAGCTCGCCGAGGCGACCGGCATCGACGACCCGCTCGACGGTGCGCGCGAGCTGGTGCGTCGCGGAGCAGGACTCGTGCTGCTGTCGCTCGGGGCGGAGGGCATGTTCGCCGTGGGTGCATCCGAGACGATCCTCCAGGCCCGCCTCCCCGCACCCCTCGCCGGCAACCCCACCGGTGCCGGCGATGCCGCTGTCGCCGCCGTGGCCACCCTTCTCGCCGACGGCATCCGCGACACCGAGACCATCCTGCGGCGTGCAACCGCGTGGTCGGCCGCCGCCGTGCTCATGCCGCTCGCGGGCGAGATTTCGCCCCAGCATCCGCAACTCGCCGCTGACCTCGTCGTCGCGACCATCCACACCTCGAAGGATTCCGAATGACTCTCGCTTCTGCTGCCGATCTGATCCGCGCTGCCGCCGACTCCGGACGCGGAATCGGTGCCTTCAACGTGATCCACCTCGAGACGGCCGAGGCGCTGGTGGCGGCATCCGCTCAGGCGCAACTGCCGGTGATCCTGCAGATCTCGCAGAACTGCGCGAAGTATCACGGGGGTCTTGAGCCGATCGCCCTGGCCACCCTGGCCGTCGCCCGTCGGGCCGAGACGCCGGTGGCCGTGCACCTCGATCACGCCGAGAACCCCGAGCTCGTCGACGAGGCGATCGCCCTCGGTTTCGGATCGGTCATGTTCGACGGCGGCGCGCTGCCGTACGACGAGAACGTCGCCCTCACCCGTGAGGTCGCGGCCCGTGCCCGCGCCGCGGGGGTGTACATCGAGGGCGAGCTCGGCGAGGTCGGCGGCAAGGACGGAGCGCACGCTCCGGGCGTGCGCACCGACCCCGATGAGGCGCGCGCTTTCGTCGCCGAGACGGGAGTGGATGCCCTGGCTGTCGCCGTCGGATCCTCGCACGCCATGCTCGATCGCAGCGCCTCGCTCGACATCGAGCTGATCGGCCGGCTGCACGCGGCGCTGGACGTTCCGCTCGTGCTGCACGGGTCTTCGGGAGTGGCGGATGCCGTCATCGCCGACGCCGTGCGCGCTGGAATGACCAAGATCAATGTCTCCACGCACCTGAACGGCTTCTTCACCCGCGCAGTGCGCGACACGCTCGCACAGGACGAGCGACTCGTCGACTCCCGCAAGTACGTGGCACCGGGCCGTGCGGCGGTCGCTGATGAGGCCGCGCGGATGCTGCGACTGTTCGCCCTGGAATCGGTATGAAGCGCGCGGCTCGCCTGACCGAGATCCTCGACCTGCTCGCAGCGCAGGGTGAGGTCTCCGTGGATGAACTGGTCGAGCGGCTCGAGGCATCCGCCGCAACCATCCGCCGCGATCTGGACAGCCTCGCCGAACAGCGGCTGCTCACCCGCACGCACGGCGGCGCGGTCGCGCAGTCGGTCGCCTACGAGCTGCCGGTGAAGTACAAGAGCCACCGTCGCACCCACGAGAAGGATGTCATCGCGCGGGCCGCATCCGCGCTGGTCACGACCGGATCCGTCGTCGGCCTCTCCGGAGGCACGACAACCACGGCGATCGCCGCGGCGCTGGCCGCACGCGATGACCTCGGAGAGTTCACCGTCGTCACGAACGCCGTGAACATCGCCTCGCAGCTGGCGACCCGCCCCGACATCAAAGTCGTCGTTACCGGCGGCGTCATCCACTCCCGTAGCTATGAGCTCGTGGGGCCGTTCGTGGAGCAGCTGCTCAGCGGCATCCATCTCGACATCGCCTTCATTGGCGTGAACGCGCTGTCGGCTGAGTCCGGGGCGAGTACGCACGATGAGCGCGAGGCGGCCGTCAACCGGATGATGGCCTCACGCGCGCGCCGTGCCATCGTCGTGGCGGACTCCAGCAAGATCGGGGAGAACGCCTTCGCGCACATCGGCGGCCCGGAGCTGTTTCGCACCGTCATCACGGATGCCCCGGCGCCCGAACTGGTCGAAGCAGGCTACGAGGTCGTCGTCGCCTGACGCCCGTCCGCTTGCCCCACCGCAGCACACTTGCAGGGCCGAAGCACACCCGCAGGGCGATCCGGCGGCGTGTCCCCAGACATCCGTACGATCGCCCTGCAAGTGGGCCAGGTGAACCCTGACGGAGGGTGTGCGCGGCGTCCGCACACACCCTCCTGAATAGTCGGTGTCTGTCGCTGCGTCCCCACGCGCATCCCCAGAACGACCGCGGCTCCCTCGTGCTCCGACCCTTCTGGAGCACCGCGCGACACCTTCCGTAGATCAAGAGCACCCACCCGCCGCTCTGATACATCGAATGGAGAAACTCTTCAGAATCCGCTTCCGTGGCACTGGAACGGGGTCCGATGCTCCGTCGTGACGGATGCCGCAGCCAGGGCCACCGCGGGCGCATCCCCGCGGCTGAGTCCCGTGTGCACAGCGCTGAGCAGCTCACTTGCGACGTCATCCGGTACGACGGCTCCGGCGGCGATCACACTGCGGGTTCCGGCATGCAGCCAGACGCGGGTCATCCCCAGTGCCTCCTCGCCCCAGCGGACGGAGGAGCGTCCGAGTTCGCACGCCGAGAGGATGACGGTGTCCGGCGCATGCGGGATCAGATCGACGTCGTAGCCGAACAGCGTCCCGTCGGCCAGATCGAACCCGGCGAACAGGGGGTTGTCGACAGCATGTTTGCCGTGCGCGGCGATGTGCAGCACGTCGACGCGGCCGGCCATGGCGGTGACAGCCTCGACGCGGGCTTCGTCGCCGGTGAGCACGTGTGCGTCACGCCAGACGGATGCCGCAGCACGCACCTCCTCGACAGCGCGGGGCACGCGCGGCCCGGCGGCGAATCCCGCTGATGCCGGCCGCGACCCGCTGCCGCGCTCCTGCACCCACCGCGACATCGAGGTCGCGAGTGTGAATGGCCGCGCAGCCATGGTGGGCAGCATCCCCCAGGGGATTCCGGACAGGATTCCTGGCACCGTCAACACGGTACGACGCTCACCGAGCACCGCGCGCAGCGGGCCGAGCAGGGCCTCATCCAGGCGCAGCATCCGCTCATCGAGGGCGCGCGCGATGACGGCTCCCATCGGGCCGGTGCGGATGGATGCTGAAACGTCGAGGTCGGCGCGGAGCCCATCGGAGGCGGCGTGTACGGCGGCGAGATCCAGCTCGACGATGCGCGTCTCCTCCGCTGTCGTGACGACGCAGAGCAACGCGGTGCCGGTGAACACATAGGTGAGGGCAGCCGTTTCGGTGCCGAGCTCGGCGCGCAGCTCTTCGAGTGCGGCGCGGGGTCGGGTGTCGCCCGCCCCGGTCGCGGACCACTGCCGGTCGCGCACCCGGTCACTCAGCATCCGCACCTGGAGGTCGGCGGTCCACTCCTTGCCGGTGAGTTCGGAGCGCAGCATCCGCAGCTCAGCGAGGTCGGCGGCCAGCTGCGGATCGTGCGGTGGGCGCACCGGCGCCACCTGCTGGCTGAGGTGACGCGCGCGCTCAGACCAGTCGAACAGGGCGGCCGGATCGCCACTGTCGGCCGCGGCGGACAGCCCGGCGAAGATCAGACCCGAGCCGTGCATGGTGGACGAGGACTGCAGGTCGAGCGCGCCGAACGAGCGCTGCCACTGGGCCAGCAGGTCGAGGCCCGCGCTGGCGTGGCGACGTGATTCGGCGTGCCGGCCCCGGGAGTGGGCGCGCACGGCGCGGAACTCGGCCGCGCGCAACCGCAACGGCGTGGGGGCATCCACCGGAAGTCGCGGTGCGACGGCGTCACCGCGGCGGGCGGCGTCGAGAGCAGCACTGAGCTGCACCGATGCCGCTTCCATCGGGAAGCCGGCCGCGCGCAGCGCCCGGGCAGTCGCCGTGAACTGGGGTGCGGGGGTTCTCAGGCCTGCGGCTACTCGGGCGTCGAGGCGAACGGCGTCGCTGCGCGCCGCCCAGCTGTCGGAACCGAGCGCACGGAAGCGCCGCGCCGCGTCTCGGGCAACGCGCTCGCCGCGCTGGGGGTCATGTCGGACGAGCGAACGGGCGAGGTGATATTCGGCCTCGGCTCGCGCCTGACGCATCCGCGCTGTTCCGAAGGTGACGGCGACGTCTTCGAGAAGACGCTCCGCTTCATCGGCCAGACCCGCCTCGCGCAGCACCTCGGCGCGGTCGAGGTCGCTCATCGCCGCGCTGACGGGTGAGCTGTCGGCGATCACCGGACGTGACTGTGCCATCAGCTCGAGCGCCATGATGAGGTCGCCGCGCAGCAGCGCCGCATACCCGAGATTGTGGCGGGCCTCGGCTGCAGCCGAGGCATCCCCTGCGGTCTCATACAGGGCGACGGCGCGCTCGAGGTCGGCGGTGCAGGCGTCGAAGGCGCGGCGCTGCATGTGTACGAGCGAGCGATTGAGCAGGCAGTTCGCCTGAGCGACGCCGTCGAGACCGTCGATTGCTTCGCTGAGCATGGCCTCGGCCTCATCCAGCCGCCCGGCGCGGGTGTACAGCACGCCGAGCTGGCCGGAGAGCACAGCGCGCGTCTGTGCGCTGACCCCTTCCTGGTCGAGTGCCTGCCGGCAGAGCTCCTCGGCGCGGGCGGGCTCGCCGGTCTGAGCGAGGGCATATGCCGTGGTTCCGGCGATTCGTGCGCGCAGATCCGGATCGTCGGTGCTCGCGGCCGCCCGGGCGAGCAGCCGTTTCCCCTCGGCGTACCGCTGCGCGTTGGTGGCGTCGCGTCCGCGTTCGTACAGTGCGCGCGCGGAAGTGGCCATCAGTCCAGGATGCCGTGAACTGCTGCTCACCGAAAGCCCGACGCCCCCGTCGCATCGTGTTGCGAATGTCGGAGCCTGTTACGAACGCGGGAGGTTTTGGTCAAATGTCTCCGACAGGTGTAACAACCTCCGACATCCGCAACACCGCATCCACAGCTTTTCGCGCCCCAGCCGGCTCCGCCGCACCCTGCGGCCTCACCACTTCGGCCAGTAGCGCCGCGATCTTGCCCGCAACATAGGGTGCCGCGAAGGACGTGCCGCTCCACGCGGCGAAGCCGCCGCGGTAGTCATCGGGGTCGACGGTCTGCCGTTCGAGCTTGCCAATGTCCGAGCGGGTGGTCGCCTGCGCCCCGCCGACGAACGCCGGAGTGGTTGAAACGACCATCGCCCCAGGTGCATAGGCGCGCACCCACGGCCCGACGTTCGAGAACAGCGCCAGCGACTTCAGCGACGGGTTCAGTGCTCCGACCGAGATCAGCGGCAGCGCAGCATCCGGAGTCAATCCGTTGTCCGCACCCGGCCATGCCCACAGTGATGCCGGAAACGACGGACGATCGACCGCATCATTTCCTGCCGAGCACACCACGATGGTGCCGAGTTCCCGCGCGGCCCGCAACAGATCGTGCAGCACGAGGGAGAACTGTCCGTCCGACGGGGTCTCGTGGTAATAACCGAGCGACAGATTCAGCACATCGATCGGATGCCCGCCATCCAGGCCGTGCACGAATCGACGCTGCAACTCCACCGTCGCCGCCAGAGCCTGCAGGAACGTGCTCTCATCGACCACACCCAGTGACCCGGCGACGCGGATCGAGAGGATGTCGGCATCCGGAGCCGTCTGCCGGATCAGCCCCGCGATGAACGTGCCATGCCCGGCGACCGCGTCGATCTCACCGTCGAGCTGGCCGTACAGATCGGGGTAGCGTTCCGGATCGTCATCGCCGGTCAGCCCGATCGGGATGCCGTCGAGCTCGATGCGCCGCGTCACGATGTCATCAGGCAGCCACTCGTGCTCGCCGCATCCGGTGTCCAGAACAGCGACCACCGCACGGCGCTGCTTTCTGGATCCCGCGCTGCGCACCGGAGCCGCCCCCACCCAGGCGATCGGTTGCCTGCCACCGCGGCCCGGTGCCAGATAGTCGTCACTGCCCACCGCTCCTTCGCCGCGCAGCGGGTTCGTTCGGGTGAAGGGGTTGGTCCGGGTGAACGGGTTGGTCCTGGTGAACGGATTGAGGCCTACCGGATCAATCGCCAGAACATGTTCGAGACCGGCACGTGGCATCGGGTCGCCAACGATTCGGCGCGCCCGCTGCAGCACACGCCAGGCATCCGGGGCCACGGGCGACTCGCCCTCCTCGGGAACATCGGGGGTGGTCAGCAGGGCGCGATGCAACCCGGGGATGCCGGGCAGCATGTCGTCTCGCTGGCCGGCTCGCATCACGTCTCCGGGTTCGATCAGCAGCTGCCAGCCGAAGGCTCCGGCCGCCTGCGTGAGCGCGCGCACATCGCGGTCGTACGCGCCATTCTCATCGTCAGGGAGTTCGGCGATCAGCATCCGATCCGGCAGGTATGCCGTTGGATATGCGCGGATGCCGACCACGGCGTCGACGGTCGGATCGAGCGCCTTTCCGCGCGGGATCGAGCCCTCGGCGCGATCCCGCCAACTCCAACCCTTGGGCTGCTCCATTGATCTCCCTCTCTGTCGGCGTCACCGCCGCTGTGTCCCCCGAACGACCGCTCACACCTCGAATTGCGGGGTGCGCAGGTCTGTGGCTCCTTCGCCGGTGACGAGCAGCACCTGGCTGAGGCCCGCCGGAACATCGGTGAAGACGAAGCGGCCCTGCTCGCCGGGGATGGCGCTCCAGGACTGTGTCCCCTGAGTGAGACGCACCTCGACCGCGCCGGCATCCACCCAGCCGTCCACGCGGCGCTGTCCGCGCTCGCCGCGGCTGACGTGCAGCAGGATGCTGGTCGTCCCGTCGCTGAACTGCAGCGTCGTCGTCTCGCTTTCACCGCGCACGGGCGAATCGGCGTTCTCGATCAGGGTGAGCAGCGCGTACTCGTGCGAGAGGTCGGCCACCGCGACTGCGGTGATCATGCGGTCGACGAGGCCATCGGGCAGCGGATCGATCTCTTCTGCTGCCGTCCGCAGACGCATGAGCAGGACGTCGTCGGAGTCAGTCATCATCGCCCCCTTCCGGGGTCAGGCCCGCGTGCACCACGGCGGTGCGCAGCTTCGCCAGGCACCGTTTGCGGGTGGGTCCGATGCTGCCGATCGGCATCTCGAGATCGGCGGCGATCCGGGCGTAGTCCGGACGATCATCGAAGGCGACCACGCGCAGCAGCCGCTGGCAGCGGGCATCGAGAGTGCCGACGGCGCGCCACAGGCGATGAGACTCATCGGATGCCGCGACCTGAGACTCCGTCGACTCCTGCACAGGCAGCAGCGGTTCGAGGGTCTCGTCGGGGGTGGCATCCGTACGTCGATGGTTCTTCGAAACCCGCCAGGCCTCGCGTCGTGCGGTGATCGTCAGCCAACTCGACACCGCCCGAGAATCAGCGATCTTCTCGTGCCCGCGCACGAGGGAGAGCCAGGTGGATTGCACGACGTCCTCGGCGAGCATGCGCTCCAGTCCATAGGCGCGCACAACGTGCCAGAGCACGGGGGTCATCAGGCGCACCAGGTCGTCCATGGCGCGCGCGTTTCCGGAGCGCCAGTCGGCGAACAGATGCGCGGCGCGTTCCCAGCGCGGCGAATCCTCGCTGACGGCGCCCTCGGGCGAGGCGTCGGTCATGATGATCATTGTGCTCACACTTACTAGGAGCACGGCAAGTCGTCGGTGATACATCGTGACCCGCGCGGCTACGCTGGGAGGGTGATCGCCCTTGCTGTATTGCTGTTCATCAACGCCGCTTTCAACGTCATCGTGTGGCCCCGGTTCTACAAGCGGGTTGTGGATGATCCGCGGGCTCGGGATGCTGACGGCAAGGCCACGACGTTCCTCAAAGTGCATGCGATCCTCATCGCGTTCGCGCTGGTGATCGCCCTCGTATCGGTGCTCGCCGGGGTGGCCGCTCTCGTCGGGGTGCTTTAGTCGGGGTCTCGGTTGTCGCCGAGGTCACTGCTGTTTTGCCGGGCGTGCATCGGGTGCGCCACAGGTGCGCGTCACACTTGTAGGTCGATTGGCACGCCTGTCGGGCGGATTTGAGCATCTCGGCCTGCAGGCGTGATCTGGGCCGACAACTGTGCCGGGAACCGCCTGCCGGGGCCGGGTCAGGTCGTCTCGAACTGACGGGCGTGCGCCCTCCAACCGGACTCGACCGGGAGTGCGCGCAGGCCGCGGTTGGAAAGCGCGAGCAGCACCGATAAGGCGCACAGAGCGGATGCAGTGATGAGCGTGCCCTCGCGCCCGATCGAAGCGAGTCCGAATCCGGCGATCAGGGGTGCGAGCGGCATGGCGCCCATTCCGAGCACGGCGCTGGCGCTGTTTGCGCGTCCGAGCAGTGCGGTCGGGGTCGCAACCATGAAGTAGCCCATCAGTGCGGAGTTCACCGCCGGGATGAAGAACACGGTGATGGCGAGGACGCCGGCCAGCGCCAGCGGCTCACGCGCCGGAATCATGCCGAAGACTGCACAAACCGAGACGCTGAGACCGCCGATGATGATGACGCTCGCCCGCACCCGCGACACCAGCGCCGGTGCGACGAGGGCGCCGAGCAGCATGGCGACTCCGGCCGCGGTGCCGAGGAATCCGATGGTGATGGTGGAGTGTCCTGCCTGCTGCAGTGCATAGATGATCGTCGTCATCGCGGTGGCGAAGCCGAGGTTCACGATCGTCGCCACGAACAGCACGCCCCGCAGGTCGGGACGCGAGAACAGCCAGCGAAACCCCTCCTTCATCTCCCGTACCGCATTGGGCTTGCCCGCATCCGCTCGGGGCTTTCCGGCATCCGGATCGTCCGGATTTTTCACAGGCGAAGTGGATGCTGTTCGCTGCAGCATCCACGCCGTCACGGCCGCGATAACGTGGCACAGCGCCATGGCCGCGCCGATCAGCCAGGCACCGGCGGCGAGGAGCGCACCACCGAGCGGCCCGCCGGCCAGTTCCAGCACGGCGCTGCGACCCTGGTTCGCGGCTTGAGCCCGGCCCATCGCGTCATCCGGGACGATCTCCTTCAACGCACTCTCGCCGGCGACGTCGAAGAGGCCGGTCCGCGCGGCGAGGAGCACATCGATGACCAGCAGCGTCGTGAACGTGAGGGCGTCGCCGAGGGCGAGCAGCACGAATGCTCCAGACAGCACCACTCCGATGAGCGAGCCGAGCACCATCATGACGATGCGGCGGTGGCGGTCGGCCAGCACGCCGCCGTACAGAGTGGTGATGGTTCGGGTTGCCATGCCGACCGCGCCGATGATGCCGGCCTGGGCCGGGTCATTCGTGACGAAGAGCACGATCAGCGGGATCGCGAAGCCGAACAGTGCACTGGCCAGACCCTTGGCTGTGTCGCTGATCAGCCAGGTGATGTAGCGGCCATTACGCGTGAGCCGATGCGGTGGGGTCGTGGTGGTCATGGGTCGATACTAGATGCGCACGCTCTATTGCGCAATTGTTCTTGCGCAATTTCTGGTGCGGATAGGATCGAGGCATGGCGGATGAATCTCCGAAGCCCGTGCATCCCGACGCGAGAAATGCGACGTCGGCGATGCTCAAGGCGTACGCGCATCCGCTCCGACGCCGGATCGCGAAGGCTGTCGGTGCACGGGGACACGCTCGTGCTGCCGACATCGCCGCTGATCTCGGCGTTCCAGCGAACAGCGTGAGCTTTCACCTGCGCGTCCTCGCGGATGCCGACCTCATCGAAGAGGCGCCCGAGCATGCCCGCGACAAGCGTGATCGGGTGTGGAAGGCCGTGGAGGCGGCGTGGAATGTCGGGTCCCCCGAACATCCGGTCGAGGACGAGGTGCTGGGAAATGCACTCATGGCGTCACTTGTCGATGAGCATTTCGACATGGTGCGGCGGGTGATGAGGTGGGCGCCCGATTATGTTGCGGGTCGAAACCCGGCCGTGCACGGCACCTTCTCGCAGCGCAATCTGCGCCTGACCGAGGCAGAGTTTCGTGAGATCGAGCACCGCATCAACGACGTGATCCAAGAGATCGCAGATGCCCACGACCCTGATAATCCCGACGGCCGCGTCTGGACTCTCGACATCATCGGGGCCGACGACACGATTTGACGGGCGTCTCCGCTGCCGCGCCCGCTGCCGCGCCACTGCCACTGCCGCGCGTGCACAACTCCTGAAAAAACAGAAGAATCGGCCCGATCAGGGGCTGTACGCACCCGATCGAGCCGATTCTTCAGGAGTTATGAACGGCTGAGCCGTCGCCAAGCCCCTGACCCCTACGGCGTCGCCCGCCGGAATGCCAGGAACGAGACCGCGGACAGCACCACAATGGCAACGAGTCCCCACAGCGCGAGTCCAACGGCGCCGAGGTCGAGGATTCCGATCCAGACCCGCTCCCACAGTTCGAGCCGCGTCACGAGGAAAGCGACGCCGACCAGGACGAGTGCCAGTGCGACGCTCGCGATCGTCAGCACCATCGGTCCCCAGCTCTTGTAGATCGTCGCGCCGGTGAATCCGACGACGAAGAAGAACAGCGCGAGGGTGAAGTAGACGATGAGGGCCCCGAGCGGTCCGGTCTCCCACACCCACGGCAGGTGGAACACATAGCCGTTTACGCCGTAGCCGTTCGTGAGCAGTTCGATACCGCCGCCGATGAGGAAGATCAGCCCCATCAGGCCACTCGCGAGGATCGCCGTCAGCATCGTTCCGAGGAAGAACTCCCGCCGGGTAATGCTCATTGCCTGAGAGAACGGGAAGGTCAGTGTCATCGCCGACATGCCGACGGCGAAGAACACCCAGAGCGGAGCCTGCCCGCCGCCACCGTACTTCGGGGTGTCGATCGGGATCATCGCGTAGATGAGAACGGAGATGAGCACGGCGCCGCCCAGAACAATCAGCGGCACCCAGATGAAGGTCTGCTTGTTGATGAACTGCAGACGGATGACATTCAGTGTGCGGGACATCAGCGAACCTCCTGAGTTTCTGCGCCGGCCTTCTGGGTCAAGCGGACGATGAGCTGTTGCAGTGAGACGGGTGCGAGGTCGAGCCCGGATGCCGAGACCTCTGCCCTTTCGGCGTCGGACAGATGCCCGAGCACGGTGACGGATGCCACGCGTCCGAGCGCTTCGCGATGCAGAATTTCTCGGCCGGTGGCCCAGGCATCGACCTTCGCCGCATCGCCGACGACGGTGACGGCGCGATCACGCAGCGCGTCAGTGTCTTCATCGAGCAGGATCGTGCCGCTGTCGATCACGATGACCTTCTCGATGAGATTGGAGACCTCATCGATGAGGTGCGACGAGAGGATGATCGTTCGAGGATGCTCGGCGTAGTCCTCGAGCAGGCGGTCGTAGAAGATCTGCCGGGCCACGGCGTCGAGGCCGAGGTAGGGCTCGTCGAAGAAGGTGATCTCGGCACGCGAGGCGAGGCCGATGATGACGCCGACAGCCGAGAGCTGCCCGCGCGAGAGTTTCTTGATCGTCTGCTTCATCGGCAGCTGGAAGTCGCGGATCAGCTGATCGGCCAGACCCTGATCCCAGTTCGTGAAGAAGAGGCGAGCGGCGCGGAACGCGTGGCCCGGAGTCGCATCATCCGGATACTTCTGACTCTCGCGGACGAAGCAGACCCGACTGAGCACGCGGGCGTTCTCGTATGGGTGCTCGCCGAACACCTTCACGTCGCCCGACGTGGCGAAGTTCTGGGCGGTGAGGATCGACATGAGTGTCGTCTTGCCGGCGCCGTTGCGGCCGAGCAGCCCGTAGATGGAGCCACCCTCGATCGACAGCGACACATTGTCGAGCGCGTTCGTCTGCTTGTAGTGCTTGGTGAGGTTCTTCACCTCGATGACGGCGGTCATGCGGGCGTCCCTTCGGTAGTGGTTTCGGATGCACCTGCTGCAGCGCGTTCGCGCAACAGGGCTGCCAGATCTTCGGCGCCGAGCCCGAGCGTGCGGGCCTCGGCGAGCAGTGGGTCGAGGTAACGGTCGGCGAAGGCCGCACGGCGCTCGCCGAGCAGCAGTTCGCGGGCGCCGGAGGCAACGAACATGCCGATGCCTCGTTGCTTGTACAGCACTCCCTTATCGGTGAGCATTGCGACTCCCTTCGCGGCGGTGGCGGGGTTGATGCGGTAGAAGGAGGCG
Source organism: Microbacterium wangyouchuni (assembly GCF_054072595.1). NCBI lineage: Bacteria > Bacillati > Actinomycetota > Actinomycetes > Micrococcales > Microbacteriaceae > Microbacterium > Microbacterium wangyouchuni. The sequence continues at coordinate 217,222 of NZ_JBSVRM010000007.1, read as the reverse complement.
AGCTCGTTCGTCGAGGGCGCCTGGGATTCCTCTTCCAGTGAGCCGTCGAGGATCGAGTCCTCGATCTGCTCGGCGATCTGGAGGAAGAGGGGCTTTCCTTCTTCAATCACGCATTCCTCCTGCAGTTGGTCGGTTACTTACTCGACTAACTAACCATCTAACCCGAGTGTGTGTCAAGTCCTCGAGCAAACCGCGCCCTGCACAACTCCTGAGATCTGCCGACTGTTGACGTAGCCACGGCCTGATCGGGCCGGCCCGGCTCAATTTTTCAGGAGTTATGCACCGGCGACCGGGCCGCGGTCGTCAGCCGCGGAGGTCGCGAGCGCGCAGCGCGAAAGCGGATGCCGCGGCCAGAGCCAGGGCGATCCCCCACGTGAGCGCGAGCCCACCGGCATCCACGCCCTCGGCAAGCGGCGACTGGCGGAACACCCACGCGTACGGTGACAGCGCGTTCAGCCACTCCAGGTCACCCGACTGCTTCGCCAGTGCCTGCAGAATGTACGCGAGTACGGCGATGCCGGCACCGACGCCGGTCGCCCAGATCTTGCGCCCGGTCGCCGCTCCCGCGAAGAGAGCTGCGGCAGCGGTGAGGAAGGCGAGCCCGGTCAGCGCGGCGCTGGCGCCGACAAGGCGCACGGGGTCGAGCTCGAGTTCGCTCGGTCCGTTCAGCGCCCACACGACGAGGCCCGAGAACGCGCCGAGCCACAGCAGCCGCACCAGCACGGCGAGCCCGGATTCCCAGGCGTACTGCATGCGTCCGATGCCGTGGGCGAGGTCGAGTTCGGCGCGTCCGGACTCCTCGGTGCCGGCGAGCGCGGCCGATCCCCAGATGACGCTTGCGATAGTCAGCAGTAGGAAGCCCATCAGCCCGTAGAACGTGGCCTCGGTGTAGCCGGCTCCGGTGGCGATCTGGCTGTACCCGAGCGTGTCGACCAACTGTTTCGGGAGCGAGTCGATCAGCTCCGTCATCTGATCGCTGGCCCCGAACGTGGGGTAGATCGGCAAGTAGAGGAAAAGGACGGCGGCGATGCCGATCGACCAGCCGAGAAGGCTGCGCCATGATTCGCGGATGCTGCGCCGAAACACCGGCAGGAAACTACGCATGGTCAGCCTCTTCGCCGCCGCGGGTCGAGGAAGAAGCATCCCCGTACAGTCGCAGCACGGACTCCTCGAGATCCGGCTCTTCCACGGTCAGCTCGCGCACGTCGTATTGCGCCAGCAGCTTCACGAGGGGGTCGATCGCCCCTTCGATGGTCGCGGACACCTGCACGTCTGCGGCGGCGGCGGTGACTTCCAGCGCGTCGATTCCCGGCACTCTTTTGAGCGCGGCGCGGGCCGCCGCAGCATCCGTGCCCTCGACGATGACGCGCACCCGGCGCACCGATCCGAGGCGCAGCGAGGCGACCGGGCCGTCGGCGACGATGCGTCCTGCGCTGAGGACGGCGACCTCGTCGGCGGTCTGTTGGATCTCGCTGAGCACGTGCGAGCTGAGCAGCACGCTCTGGCCGGCAGCACGCGCTTCGCGCACGAGCTGCAGGAACTCGCGCTGCATGAGTGGGTCGAGTCCGCTGGTCGGCTCGTCGAGGATGAGGAGCTCGGGGCGGTGCATGAACGCTTGGATGAGTCCGATCTTCTGCTTGTTGCCCTTCGAAAGCGTGCGCACAGGACGGTTCAGATCGACGCCGAGCCGGTCGGCGAGATCGTGCGCTGTTCGCAGAGTGGATGCTGCATCGCCCGGCCGTCCGGACACCTCGGCGTAGAACGACAGCAGTCGGTGGCCACTTGCGCGCCCCTCGAGGTGCAGTTCGCCGGGGACGTAGCCGATGCGCCGTCGAAGTGCCGCGCCTCCCTGTCGGGGATCCTCGCCGAGCACCCGCACGGTGCCGGAAGACGGCCGAATCGTGTCGATAAGCGTGCGCATCGTGGTCGTTTTACCAGCGCCGTTCGGCCCGATCAGGCCGAACACGCTCCCCTCCTGCACGCGCAGGTCGAGTTCGTGCAGGGCGACGCGCTGGCCATACGTTTTATGTAGAGCTCGGGTTTCTACGGCGGCGGTCATGGTCGTTCCTCCTCGGGAACGGGAGAGGCGCCCAACGCTGTGCGCGTTGCATCCAGGAACGCGTCGGAGGCGTAAAGGCCGTGGGTGAGCAGTTCCATGGTCGGAAGCGTCGAGCGCAGGAGGCCTGTGGGGCTGAGGTAGTCGGCGCCTAATGCGCGGGAGATCTGGGTGCGCATCACGACGGGCGCGAGCCCCATGAGTGCCAGGATGAGAGTGGTCATCTCTGGGTCGCTCATCGGTTCGAGCAGGCCAGCGGCGTTCTGCTCGTCGAGCACCTTCCGGGTGCCGGAGAGGATGCTGTCGAACAGCCGATCTGCGGCGGGTGAACCGTCGACGAGCATGCGTCCGAGGTAGTCGATGTAGGGGCCGTAGCGGTCGAGGTCGTTCAGGGCGGCGTGGATGCGGTCGCTCGTCGGGGCATTAATCAGCTCATGCGACTCGTCAGTGAAGATGCCGGCGACGTACTCGTCGCAGATGCGACGCAGCGCCTGCTTGTCGCTGAAGTGATGCACGATCAGGGCTGGACTGACTTCGGCCTCGCGAGCGATGGATCGCAGGCTCGTCCCATCGAAACCGTCGCGAGCGAAGGCGACGATGGCCGTGTCGCGGATGCGAGCGCGGGCGGTGAGGTCATCAGGTACTGAACGCATGTACAGCAGACTAAACACCTGTTCATCCTCTGTCAAGGGTATGCACTCTCTGTGCGGTGGGGTCATAACTCCTGAGAACTGTGCGGGATTCGGACGAAAATGGAGTCTCAGCCCTCGCCGGCGCGAAAACCTCAGGAGTTGTGCACGCGTCGATGGCGGGGTTCGAGGCGGTGCGCGAAGGCGCGTAGCGGCGGTCGCGGGCGCGTAGGTTGGGGAGGTGCCCGACTTTGCCTATGACCGCCTGCGCCGATTTCCCGATGTCGAGGCGAACAATCTGCAGGCCCACGACGCCACCGATCTGCTGTTGGTCGAGCGCGCTTTCGCGCTGGTCGAAGAAACTGGGCTGAGTGGTTCCGAGATCGCCGTAATCGGCGACGAGTACGGTGCAATCACGCTGGCGTTAACGGATGCTGGGTTCACGGGCATCCGCGTGCATCAGGATCTCGCCACCGGGCGTCGGGCGCTGGCCAACAACGCGCAAGCGCTCGAGCTGACGGGCTTCGCATCCCATGAACTCGACGCGTCGCTGCTCGATGGGGCGAAGCTCGTGCTGCTGCAGCTGCCCAAGTCCCTCGCCGAGTTGGAGGAGATCACGGATGCCGTCGCCCGCTGGGCTGCAGCCGATGTGACCCTGGTGGCCGGAGGGCGTGTGAAGCACATGACGCTCGCGCAGAATGAGGTGCTCGGCCGCAGTTTCGCCGAGGTGCAGCCCCAGCGTGCCGAGCGCAAGTCACGGCTCATCGTTGCGCGGGGGCCGCGGCCCGTGCCGGATCAGCCGCCATATCCACAGCGCGCGGAGCATCCGGACCCGTCGACAGGTTCGGGGGCCGGGCTCACGCTCGTCGCCCACGGCGGCGCGTTCGCCGCTAACCGCATCGACATCGGAACCCGGGTGCTGCTGGAGGTGCTCTCCGACTCTGCCGGTTCACAACTCCTGAGAACTGCACCCATTCCGGCCGGAAATGCTGATGCACCCGCTTCCGAGGCGCAAAGTTCAGGAGTTATGCGCGGCGAGCACGTCGTCGACCTCGGCTGCGGCACCGGCGCCCTCGCCGCGTACTACGCGCTGCGCCACCCCGAAGCTCGGATCACCGCGACTGACCGCTCGGCCGCGGCCGTGGCATCGGCTCGCGCCACCATGGTAGCCAACGGCATCCAGGACCGCGTCACGGTCACGCATGATGACGCCGGTTCAGAACTGCCCGACGCATCCGCCGATTTGATCCTGCTGAACCCGCCGTTCCACCTCGGTGCCAGCATCCACGCGGGGGCTGCCACGCGGCTGTTCGAAGCATCCGCTCGCCTGCTCCGCCCGGGTGGAGAACTGCTCACGGTCTACAACTCCGCACTCGGATATCGGGCCGAACTCGGACGCATCATCGGACCCACGGAGCAGCTCCGGCGCACGCCGAAGTTCACCGTCACGCGAAGCATTCGGCGCTGATTTCGCATACGCGCAGATTGTCGACATTAGACAGAACTCCCGTTCACGCGACAAAAACAAGCGTCGTGACCGGATCGAGATTTGCCCCTGACCGGCCATTTTGTTACGTTGAAACGTAGGCCTTTTGGCCTGATGACCAGTCCGCGGTCACGTCCTTCATTCGATGAGCTGTGCTGCGAAGAGGCGTGGACGTACGGTCGATGTTCTTGCGGCGGAGCCGAATTCCGCCGTCAGTGCCGCGATGCAGCAATTTCGAACGGCCTTGTGAACTCGTCCCGGACGTAACCGAAGTGGGCTCCCGAAACCCGAAAAGTCGGTGAGCCGCCGGGGGAAACGTGACCGAAACCGCACTAGTTGCGCGCAATCTGTTCAAAGTGTTCGGGAAGAATCCGAACCAGGCCGTCCGTCGGCTGAAGGCCGGCGAAAGCCGCGCCGATGTGATGGATGCCGGAACCGCCGCCGTCATCGACGCCAGCTTCGAAGTGAAGCGTGGCGAGATTTTCGTCATCATGGGCCTGTCCGGATCGGGCAAGTCCACCATCATCCGCATGCTCAACGGACTGCTCAACCCGACAGCCGGCGAGGTCACGATCCAGGGACGCAACGTCACGAAGGCCGGCCCGGCCGAACTGCGCGACATCCGCCGCTCTTCGGTATCGATGGTCTTCCAGCACTTCGCCCTGCTGCCACACCGCACCGTCATCGACAACGCCGCTTACGCGCTGGAGATCCAGGGCGTCGGCAAGACAGAACGTCTTGCGCGCGCCAGCGAGATCATCGGAAAGGTCGGATTGGCCGAATGGGCCGACTCCTTCCCCGATGAGCTCTCCGGCGGAATGCGCCAGCGCGTCGGTCTTGCCCGCGCACTCACCGCAGGCAGTGACATCCTGCTCATGGATGAGGCGTTCAGTGCCCTTGACCCGCTGATCCGGCGTGAGATGCAGGAACAGCTCGTCGAGTTGCAGGAAGAGCTCGGCCGCACCATCATCTTCATCACGCACGACCTCAACGAGGCGATGTTCCTCGGCGATCGGATCGCGGTCATGCGCGACGGGCGCATCGTGCAGAACGGTACTCCGGAGGAGATCCTCACCGACCCGGCGAACGACTACGTCGCCCAGTTCGTGCAGGACGTCGACCGCACGCGCGTGCTCACCGCCAGCGCCGTAATGGAGCCGCCGCACCTCACCACTCCGATCAGCGCGGGAGTGCGCGGCGCGCTGCGGACGCTGCGTGAATACCAGGCGAGCGCGGTCTTCGCGGTCGAGAACAACCGTCTGGTCGGTGTGGTCACCGACCGCGCCGTCATCCGCGCGGTCAAGGCCGGTCAGACTGATGTGCGTCAGATCGTGGACGAGTCCGTGCTCACCGTGGGCCCTGACGACCTGCTCACCGACATCGTCGAGCGTGCGGTCGAGACGCCTGTCCCGCTCGCGGTCATCGATGACAAGCGCCGACTCATCGGAGTCATCCCGCGGGTGACCCTGCTCGCGGCGCTCGGCAACGTCGCACCCACCACCCGGGAGATGCCCATCATTCAGACTCCGATCGAGATGGTTGCTCAGTTCACCCCGCTGGTGGATGCCGCAGCTGAGGCTTCCGCCACCCCGGCCGGTGCCGGTATCGAAGGGGGCAACCGCTGATGAACATCATTGAATGGATCACTGACGGCGCTCGCATCCCGCTGGGTAAGTGGGTGAAGGAGCTCATCAACTTCCTGCAGGACTATCTCGGTTGGCTCTTCGACTTCATCGCGACGGTCTTCACCGGCGTGTACGAGGGTGCGACCTGGCTGTTCACTGCCCCTCCGGGCTGGCTGGTGATCATCCTGCTCGCCCTCATCGCCTACACGGCGAAGGGATGGAAGCTCGCGCTCGGCACGGTGATCGGACTCGTGCTGATCATGACGGTCGCGCAGTGGGAGAATGCCATGCTGACGCTGGCACTCACCGTTGTCGCCGTGCTCATCGCGACGATCATCGCGATTCCATTGGGCATCTGGGCTGCGCGATCGCAGACCGTTTCCAACATCGTGCGTCCGATTCTGGACTTCCTCCAGACGATGCCCGCGTTCGTCTATCTGCTTCCGGCGATCTTCCTGTTCAGCGTCGGGCCCGTTCCCGGCATCGTCGCGACGATCATGTTCTCCGTTGCTCCCGGCGTTCGGCTCACTGAGCTCGGCATCCGCGGAGTCGACCAGGAGGTCGTCGAGGCCGGTCACGCATTCGGCGCGACGCCCGGTCGCATCCTTCGACAGATCCAGCTGCCGCTGGCGATGCCGTCGATCATGGCCGGTGTCAACCAGGTGATCATGCTCTCGCTGTCGATGTCGGTCATCGCCAGCATGGTCGGTGCCCCCGGCCTCGGCCGCCCGATCGTGCAGGCGCTGAGCTCGGTGAACATTCCGCTCGGCTTCGAAGCGGGTATCGCTGTGGTGGTCATTGCGATGATCCTCGACCGCATCACCGGTGGCTTCGGTGGGCGTGGCCGCACGCGCAAGTCCAGCCGGGTTTCGACGAAGCCGATGGCGGATGCTGCGGACGAAAAGGCAACGACGACCGCAGGCACCCCCTGAATTCCTCAAGACTGACGCACGCTCTGCGTGCTGACGACCCACGGCACCCCGTGGGCATATCCCCAACATCCGCGACACAGCACGCGGAAGGAAAGGAACGATCATGAAGAAGCGACACCTTCTCAGCGCCCTTGCACTGGGCTCGGCGGTAGCTCTCGCACTGACCGGCTGCGCCAGCGGTTCGGATGCCGGAGACAACAACGGCGACGCGGGCGAGGCTCCTGCGTCGAAGGACATCACCATTGGCGTGTTCAACGGCTGGCCCGAGGGAGAGGCGGCTTCGTACGTCTGGAAGCTCGTGCTCGAGGAGCAGGGGTACAACGTCGAGCTCGCATACGCCGACGCAGGCCCGGTCTTCGCCGGCGTCGCGGACGGTACCTATGACCTCGCGCTGGATGGCTGGCTGCCGTTCACCCACGCGGACTACTTCGAGCAGTTCGGCGACGACATCGTTGACCTCGGCTCGTGGAACAACGACGCACTGCTCACCATCGCAGTCAACGCCGATGCTCCGATCGATTCGCTCGAAGAGCTCGCGGAGAACGCCGATGCGTTCGACAACCGCCTGATCGGCATCGAGCCGGGCGCCGGCCTCACCGCCGCCACGCAGGACAACACCATCCCGACCTATGGTCTCGAGGGCATGGACTTCATCACGTCGTCGACCCCGGCGATGCTGGCCGAGCTTCAGACGAAGCTCGACGCCGGTGAGAACGTGGCCGTGACGCTGTGGCGTCCGCACTGGGCCTACGACGCCTTCGACATCAAGGACCTCGAGGACCCGGAGGAGACCCTGGGCGCCGCCGAGGAGATCCACACGATCGCCAAGAAGGACTTCGAGTCGGAGTTCCCCGAGGTCTTCGAGTGGATGAGCAACTTCGCGATGGACTCGGACGTGCTGTTCTCGCTGGAGAACGCCATGTACAACTCCGGTGAAGAAGACGTCACTGACTACACCGAGATTGTCCAGACCTGGATGGACGAGAACCAGGAGTGGGTCGACGGCCTGACCTCCTGATTTTCTGATTTCCCCCGGGCGCAGCCTCGGGCGGAGTTCGCAGTGATGGGCGGAGCTTTCCGAGTGGAGGCTCCGCCCATCGCTGCTTTCTCCTCCCATGCGAGCGGCACCTGAGCGGCGTAGCCTGGCCGATATGGACGGTTTCGCCGCTGTCGACTTCGGATTTGCTCGCGAAGTGCTCCAACGGGGCATCGCGGCGCTCTACCTCGTCGCGTTCGTGTCGACGCTGAACCAGTTCCGACCGCTGCTGGGCGAGCGGGGACTACTGCCCGCCCCGGAACTGCTCGAGTGGGCATCGTCTTCGAAGGCGAGAAGACGGATGCTGCGCCCGACCCTGTTCGGTCGCATCCGCTATACCGATCGGCGTCTCGCCGTCCTCTGCTGGGCGGGCATCGTCCTGGCAGTGGTCCTCGTCGTCGGCATCCCGCAGCTCGGCCCGCCCTGGGTGCCGATGGTGTGCTTCCTGCTGCTCTGGCTCGGATACATGTCGATCACCAGCATCGGCCAGAGCTTCTACGGCTTCGGGTGGGAGATGCTGCTGCTGGAGGCCGGGTTCCTCGTGGCGTTCCTCGGCTCTGGTGATCAGCCGCCGCCGACCGTGGTGATCGTGCTGCTGTGGTGGCTGCTGTTCCGCCTGGAGTTCGGTGCGGGAATGATCAAGATCCGTGGTGGGCGCGAGTGGCGCGATCTCACCGCCCTGACCTACCACCATGAGACGCAGCCGATGCCAGGGCCGCTGAGTCGGCAGGCGCATTTGCTGCCGCGCTGGTTTCACAAGGGTGAGGTGCTGGGCAATCACTTCGCGCAGCTGGTGGTGCCGTTCTTCCTGTTCGCACCGCTGCTCGGGCTGCTCCCGGGAGCTCCTCCGCAGCTGGTCGAAGGCTCCGCGATCGTCGGCGCGGTCGCCGGTGGCATTGTGCTTCTGACACAGCTCTGGCTCGTGGTGACGGGAAACTTCGCCTGGCTGAACTGGGCGACGGTGGTGCTCGCGTTCTCGGCAATCGGCCTGCCGGGATTCGGTCGGAGTGGCCCTGCTGAAGGCTCTCTCCCGCTCTCATGGGTCGTGATCACCTCGGCTGTCGGCATCCTCTATCTCGCGCTCAGCTGGCCCGCGCTCCGAAACCTGTTCGCTTGCCGTCAGCTGATGAATGCGAGCTTCAACCGCTGGCAGCTCGCGAACGCCTACGGGGCGTTCGGCACGGTGACGAAGGAGCGGATCGAGATCGTCGTCGAGGGGACGCTCGATGAGGATCCGGATGCCGCCCACTGGCGCGAGTACGAATTCACAGGCAAGCCGGGAGACGTGCGGCGCGTGCCGCGCCAGTTCGCTCCGTACCATCTGCGGCTTGACTGGCTGATGTGGTTTCTGCCGCTCGGGCACTCACTCGACGACTGGTTCACCCGGTTCCTGGCTCGTCTGCTCGAAGCGGATGCCCCGACGCTCGCGTTGCTGCGCCACGATCCGTTCGCGGGGGAGCGGCCGCAGTGGGTGCGCGCGGTGGCGTACCGGTACCGCTTTGCCACGCGGGCGGAGCGCCGAGCCGACGGCGTCGTCTGGGTACGCGATCGGCGGCGCATGGTGGTGCATCCGGCGCAGCTGCCGGGGTGAGGGGCTGCCGGTCTCAACCCTCGGTAGGTGGCCGAGGCGCAGCGATCTCCCGCGCGACCTGCTTCTCGAGCACCTGCACGGCTTCATCGGACAGCACGATCAGGCCTTCGAGCTCGTCCCGCACCCGCTTATAGGCGAGGTTGCGTTCAGCCTGGGTGGCTGATTCGTCCACAGCGACTTTCAACAGCTTCTGTGCACGGTCGAGCTTCTTGCGCTCAGGCTCCGTGAAGGTCGAATCGCGCAGGCGCCGGGCATCCTTCTCAGCGATCTCGAATGCGACGGCGTAGTTGCCGACAGCATCCAGATACTCGGTGATCTGCTGCTCGCTCACCTTGGCATCAGCGGATGCCGGACGCAGAGCATCTGCGGTCTTCTTCGCCCGCAGGAACGCCGCGGTCAGTGGCTGGCGTCCATCGCTCATAGCGGGGAAGGCGATGAGCTTGGCGACGTCGAGTTCGTAGTCGAGCCAGCGCGCGGTGATCTCGTCGTGCTCGGCGAAGAGTCGCTCCAGGAGCTGATTCGACGGCAGCCGAGCGTCGGAGTCGATCTCTTTCGGTGCGTTCCTGACGGGGCCGCTGGAACCACGGGCAGCGATCTGAGCGGCCTTGAGCTCGCCCTTCATCCGCAGCGTTTCCATCCGGCGCTGATGCCGCCGCTTCGCGCTCTGCTCCCAGGCCTTCGCCGCGCCTCCGCCCATCGCCATGATCGGGAAGATCAGCCACCAGTTCTCGGTGGCGAAGCTCCACAGGCCTCGGAAGAACTCATCCATGATGCGCCCAGCCTACTGCGCCGCCCGTTTCCCCTCCGTCCCCGGCACCAGGTGCGAGTGGGTAGTTGCGGCTCAAGTTTCCGGAGAAATCAAGCCACGCGCGCCCACTCGCAAGCAGTGCGGAGCGTTACTCGGCGCGGGTGAGTTCGCCGAGCTTCTCTCCGGAGTCGTTGAAGGCCACGAGAACGTCGCCGTCGACCTCGACCGCACGAACGCCGCGCAGCCAGTCATCGACACCTTCACAAGCCTTCAGCGTGGAAGCGAACTGCGCGAGGTCGATCTGGTCGCCCTCGACGGTGAAGTTGGTGAAGATTCCGTTGCAGCCGTCGCTGCCCGTTACTTCGCCGTCGACGGTGAATTCCAGGTGCGGTTGCCCTGCGGCATCCTCACCCCAGGACCCGAGCAGTTCGGCGACGACGGGGTCATTCGGGTCTGCTGAGGATGTGGGTGCGGATCCCGGTGTCTGACCGGCAGCACAGCCGGTGATGAGCAGAGTGGCGGCACCGACCATCGCGGCCAGCGTGAGGATTCTGGGGGTTCGTGTGCGCATGGACGTCATCGTAGTCGGCCCCACCTGGAGACGAGCGGGAAGGTTGAGTGAACCGTTGTAACCGAGCCAAGAAGTGGGGAGAAGTCCCCATACACGTGACAGAACGGAGATCTACTGTTGGCTTCTGTGAGTTTGCTGGGTAGTCTTGCGGAGGTTTCTGTGTTCGCGCTGCGGGCATGGAGTCCGCGATTTTCTGAGGAATGACGAGCAGTTTGTCGCTTCGGGACCATTATTCGCTACAGATGAAGGACATCGACTTTATGAAGAACAGAGGGATGGTACGTCGCCCGCTGGCTTTGACAGCGGCTACGACGATTGCCCTAGGGGGGCTCTTCTTCGCGGCTCCTGCTTACGCTGCGGAGAGCGTGGGGGACCTGAGTAACCTGACTCCGGCGCCTACCAAGGACGTCACCGCCGCCGCCGCTGCTGCTGCTGTCGTCGCGTACGGTGTGAACGCTGCGGGCGAGAGTGTCGTCGTCGTCGCGGGCGATGAAGCTGAAGCTGGCGACGCGGAGCTCAAGGCATTCACCGACGCGGCTGAGATCGACGGCGCCAAGGTCGTCACGGTCAACAGCACGCTGTCCGCGTTCGCGGAGAACGAAGTTGTCGGCGGACAGGGATACGTGGGTCTCTCCAATCCTTACCTGTACGCATGCTCGGTGGGCTTCACCGGCTTCAACCCGGACGGCGGTCCTGCGCTCATCGGTGCTGGGCACTGCGCCTACGACCAGGCCGGTGACAAGATCGTCCAGACGACTCTGACGATCCCTGCTGACGAGCCCGCTGTCGGCGGCCCCGGTTACGTGACACCGGATGTTCCGGTTCTGCTCGGCACCTTCGGCTTCGCACAGTTCGGTGGCCCCAACGGCACCACCGGCAGTGAGGGCGACGTCAACTCGACCGACATCTCTGTCATCGACATCAACGTCGACGGCGAGTTCAGCCTTCTTCCTGAGGTCACCGACTGGACCACGGCTGGCGAAGACCTCGGTTCGCTCGCGGAGAGCACCGTCTCGGTCAAGAGCGTCGGCGCTCCTGTCGCCGGTGATGTCTCGAAGAGTGGTCGCACGACCGGCTTCACTACCGGCACCATTGACGGCGACGACGTCATCGACGGCTGGGCCAAAATCGAGGACCGCTGGGTTCGTGGCTTCTCGAGCAACACCGTGGCGGGTCCCGGCGACTCCGGTGGAGCCGTCATCCAGGGCAACAAGGCTGTCGGCCTCATCAGTGGCGGTTCCGAAGCCACGGAAACTGAGGAGCAGTGGACCTGGGCAACGTCCCTCGTCCACGGCCTTGAGCACACCAACGGCTACACCGTTGCTCTCGACCTGGATGCTCCCACGGTGACCGACCCGGCTAGCGGCTCGACCGCCATCGTCGGCTCGACCATCACGGGCAAGGCGCCCGGTGCCAAGACGGTTCGCGTCTCCGGCGTTGGCGATGCATTCAACGTCTCCGTCTCCAACGGCGAGTTCTCCTTCAAGGCTCCCGGCACACCCGGTGACTACGACTACAAGATCGTCGCATCCAGCGGCTACAGCAAGTCGGAGACCACCTCCTACACGCTGACCACGAAGTTCGCACCTACCGCGACGCCGGTCATCACCTCGCCTGCTGACGGTGCAAGCATCGACAGCACCGTTACGGCAGTCAGCGGAACCGGTCTTCCCGGTGCCGAGGTTGTTGCAACGGTCAACGGCACGGAGTACACCACCACGGTCGACGGCTCGGGCAACTGGACCATCAAGGGCCTCGAGCTCAAGTACGGCAAGCACAGCGTCAGCGTTGTGCAGACCGCCAACGACGACACCTCGGATGCCGCAACTTCGGCCTTCTCGGTTGTCCCGGTGGCACCTGCCGTGACCTCGATCACGAACGGCACCACGTTCGCGCACGACAACGGACCCTCCGCCCTCTCGGGCACGGGCATCGACGGTGCAACTGTTACCGTGAAGCTCAACGGCGCCGAGCCTGCAGCCCTGGCTGCTGAGAGCGGCTCCTACCCGGCTGAGGTCGTTGATGGCAAGTGGACCGTCAAGTTCGACGCTGCACTGCAGCCCGGCTCCTACACGGTCTCTGCAACGCAGAGCATCGAGGGCGTCGCATCCGCACCCGTGAGCCTCGCGTTCTTGGTTCTCGTCGAGCCGGCTCCGGCTCCCACCACGCCTCCGGCACCTGAGCCCACCACGCCTCCGGCACCCGGTGGCGAAGGCGGCAACGGCGGCGAGGACGACAACCTGGCCACGACCGGTACGGACATGATCGTGCCCCTGAGCGCCTCGGCTGGTGCCCTGGTTCTGCTCGCCGGTGGCATCACGCTTCTGACGATTCGTCGTCGCAAGCTGATCGAAGGCTGATAAGCACTGAGTAAAAGGCGGGCATCTCTTCGGAGATGCCCGCCTTTTGCGTTGGTGCTGGCATCCTCCTGGCGACGCGTGCCAAGATGACCACGACGCGGCTCACTCCGGGCTGGTCCCGAACGGGAGGAACTTCAGATGCAACTCGCCATGGTCGGACTCGGCAGGATGGGCGCCAACATCGTGCGGCGGTTGATGCTCGATGGGCACGATTGCGTCGTCTACGACGTGAATCCGGATGCTATCGCCGCACTCGTCGCGGAGGGCGCCACGGGCGCAGACAGTGTGGCCGACCTCGCCGCCAAGCTCGAACCGACCCGCGTCGTGTGGATGATGGTTCCCGCCTCGCTCACCGGAGCCATCGCTGAAGAGGTCGCGGCGGTTCTCGATGCCGGCGACATCCTCATCGACGGCGGCAACTCAAACTATCGTGACGACGTGCGCCGTGCGGCCACACTGCGTGAACGCGGCATCGAGTATGTCGACATCGGCACCAGTGGCGGCGTTTTCGGGCTGGAGCGAGGCTACTGCCTGATGGTCGGTGGCACGGAAACGGCCGTCGATCACATCGAGCCGATCCTGCGCACGATCGCGCCCGGCCCGGGCGACATCGAGCGCACGCCCGGCCGCACCGGCGACCTCGCACCCGAGGAGCAGGGATTCCTGCACTGCGGCCCCGCGGGCTCTGGCCACTTCGTGAAGATGGTGCACAACGGGATCGAGTACGGCATCATGGCCGCGATCGCCGAGGGTCTCAACCTGCTCAAGAACGCGGATGCTGGAGTGCGCGAGGCCGAGCACTCCGCAGAGATCGCCCCGCTGGAGGAGCCGGAGTTCTACCAGTTCCCGATTGAAACCGACAAGGTCACCGAGCTGTGGCGTCGCGGATCGGTCATTTCGTCCTGGCTGCTTGATCTCACGGCGGCCGCGCTGCAGGAGGATCCCACGCTGGATGGCCTGGCGGGTCGGGTCTCAGACTCGGGTGAGGGCCGCTGGACAGTCAAGGCTGCGGTCGACGTGGGCGTGCCCGTGCCGGTGCTTGCCTCAGCGCTGTTCGGACGGTTCGCGTCACGTGACGAGGACCAGTTCGCGAACCAGGTGCTGTCAGCGATGCGCCTGCAGTTCGGTGGGCACAAGGAGCTGCCAGCAGGCGATGTGCTCGAGGCCGGCGCGCGCAAGGCCGACGCCGGCTGAGGTTGTGGCAGCGTTCGGTCAGCGCCCGAGCTTCTCCGCGCACGGCACGCAGTACTCGGCGAACGGACGCACCCGCAGACGCGCGAGCGGGATGCGTTCGCCGCAGTTCGCACAGACGCCGTAGGCGCCGGCATCCATTCGCGCGAGCGCGTCATCGACCTGCTGCAGTTCTTCGCGAGCACCCTCGAGCACGCCGCTGAGGCGGGACCACTCAGCTGACAGCGGCACGCCCTCTGGATCATGTTCGTCATCGTCGCTCTGACTGCTGCGATCGTGGGTCAAAGCGGTGAGCGTGCTCGCAATCACATCGGTGCGATCGCTTGCCTCACGGCGCAGCATTTCAAGCAGGGTGCGCAGCTCACTGTCGGTCATGCTCATACCCTAGGGCGCGTCATGCGCCTTCCGGTCATTCAACCCGCTCACACGGTGACCGATCGTCCTCCGGTGTTCGCCTGCCGACCAGAGTGACGACCTTGCACGTACGCCGAAGCGTTGACGCCCTGGCGCGTGCGCGCCCTCTTCGAGGGGATGGCGTCGACGAAGGCATCCACCTGGTCTTTGCGGGAAGCGAGCACGAGCGCCGTGCCGGTGCCGGAGTCGTCGATGATCACCGCGCGGCTCTCGGTGATGCGCTCGGCCGCGCCGATGCCGAAGCCGCGGATGAACCCGCTGCGCGCTCGGCGCTTCGCACTCTCGGGATGCCGTAGGTACCGCTCGCGCTCTCGTTTCCACCAGGCCCGCATCGCGACCATCGCCTGCACCTCAAGGCTCGCGGTGAGGCGTTTGGCCTGCTCGACGTCGGAGGCGAAGCCGATGAGATACAGAATCATCCCAGTCGCCGCCTCCGAGTACATCGGACGGATCGTGCCGAGCGCGATTCCGATGCCAGCGCCGAGCTCACGGATGTCGCGCGCATACGACCCGGTGAACAGCATCCGCTCCTGAATGATCTCTTCCCGCGCCTGCCCATTCTTCGCGCGCTGCGCATCGAGCCGGGCCTGCTCGATTCCGTACTTCACCATCAGCCGCTCGGCATGCTCGGTGAGGGCTTCAGCCTCTTCCGGCGTCGTGCTTTCGGCCTTCGCCAACAGTTTGCTGATCAGGTCGATCTTGGCTTCGCTCATTTTCGTCTCCTCCGTCTGCGATGCCGACCAGTATCCAGCGGGGGTCAGACGTTGAGAGCTCACCACTTGCGAGTGGGCGGTTGTGGCTAAATTTCCGCGCAAAACAGCGCCAAACAGCGCCACAACTGGACACTCGCAAGCTGTAGGGGAGGGGACGCGGGGGTTAGCCGAAGAGGAGAGTTAGAACCGTCGAGCCGCCGCCGATGAGGATGAGCGAAGCGATCGTCACCCAGGCAATGATGCGCATGCGCCTGTTGCGGGGCTCGCCGAGCGATCCGTAGTCCTCTTCGGTGTCCTTCACCTCGGCCAGCTCGCTCACGCGTTGCCCTCGACGCCGCTGGCAGCAACAGGCTCCGTGACGGTCGGGCCGAAGGCCGCCGGCAGCGTCGCCTGCGAAGTCGCACGCAGCTCATCCGCCGAAACAGTGAACAGCCCGGTCACCTCGAGGTCGGCAACGCTGTCGGTCACGCCGATGCGCAGCACCGGGTATCCGCGGCCCTCACACAGGCCCTGGAACTTCACGTCATCCTCACGCGGCACCGTCACGATGACGCGGCCGGTCGATTCCGAGAAGAGAGCGGATGCCGCATCCACCCCGTCGCGCTCCATCAGCTCGGTCAGCCACACGCGAGCACCGAGGCCGAAACGCATGACGCCCTCGGCAAGAGCCTGGCCGAGGCCACCCTCTGAGAGGTCGTGCGCCGAGGAGATCAGCCACTCGTCGCGGGCTGCAGCAAGCAACCCGGCGAGGTTCTTCTCGCCGGCGAGGTCCACCTTCGGAGGCAGGCCGCCGAGGTGCTGGTGCACGGTATCCGCCCACGCCGAACCGGAAAGCTCGGTCGAGGTCGTGCCGAGCAGGTAGATGTTCTGGCCCACGTCCTGCCAGCCCGAGGGGATGCGGCGCGAGACGTCGTCGATGATGCCGAGCACGCCGACCAACGGGGTCGGGTGGATCGGAGTGTCACCGGTCTGGTTGTAGAACGAGACGTTGCCGCCGGTGACCGGGGTGCCCAGTTCGAAGCATCCATCCGCCAGGCCGTCGACGGTCTGTCCGAACTGCCACATGACCTCGGGGTTCTCGGGAGAGCCGAAGTTCAGGCAGTCGGTGATCGCGGTCGGGGTCGCACCCGTGACGGCGACGTTGCGGTACGCCTCAGCGAGAGCCAGCTGCGCACCCGCGTACGGGTCGAGCTGGCAGTAGCGGCCATTGGCGTCGGTGGAGACCGCGAAGCCGAGGCCGGATTCCTCATCGACGCGGATCATGCCGGCGTCGTCGGGGAAGGCCAGAGCGGTGTTACCCATCACGTAGTAGTCGTACTGGTTGGTGATCCAGCGGGTGTCGGCGAGGTTGGGCGAGCCCACCAGCGCCAGGAACTGCTCACGCAGCACGTCTGCGTCGTCCGAGCGGGGCAGCAGCTCAGCAGCATCCGCCTGCAGTGCGTCGATCCACGTCGGGTAGGCAACCGGACGGTCGTAGACGGGGCCGTCGACGGCGACCGTCGACGGGTCAACATCGACGATGCGCTCGCCCTGCCAGTCGATGATGAGGCGACCGTCGCCGGTGACCTCACCGAGAACGCTGGTCTCGACCTCCCACTTGGCGACGACCTCGAGGAAAGCATCCAGCTTCTCGGGCGCGACGATCGCCATCATGCGCTCCTGCGACTCCGACATGAGAATCTCTTCGGCAGTCAGCGAGGGGTCGCGCAGCAGCACGTTGTCGAGCGAGACGTGCATGCCGGAGTTTCCGTTGGCTGCCAGCTCGCTGGTCGCGCACGAGATGCCGGCAGCGCCGAGGTCCTGGATGGCCTCGACGAGCTCGGCCTTGTAGAGCTCGAGGCAGCACTCGATGAGCACCTTTTCGGCGAAGGGGTCGCCGACCTGCACCGCGGGGCGCTTGGTCGGGCCGCCGTCGTCGAAGGAATCGGATGCCAGGATGCTCGCGCCGCCGATTCCGTCGCCGCCGGTGCGGGCACCGAACAGGACGACCTTGTTGCCGACGCCGGTGGCGTTGGCGAGCTTGAGGTCTTCGTGGCGGAGCACGCCGACCGCGAGCGCGTTGACCAGCGGGTTCGCCTGGTAGACGGAGTCGAAGACCGTCTCGCCGCCGATGTTCGGCAGCCCCAGGCAGTTGCCGTAGAAGGAGATGCCACTGGTGACACCGTGCACGACGCGCGCGGTGTCAGGGTGGTCGATCGCGCCGAAGCGGAGAGCATCCATGACGGCGACCGGGCGTGCACCCATCGAGATGATGTCGCGGACGATGCCGCCGACGCCGGTAGCCGCGCCCTGGAACGGTTCGATGAAGGAGGGGTGGTTGTGCGACTCGGCCTTGAAGGTGACAGCCCAGCCCTCGCCGACGTCGACGACGCCGGCGTTCTGGCCCATGCCGACCATGAGCCGTTCCTTCATCTCTTCGGAGACCTTCTCTCCAAAGCGGCGCAGGTAGTTCTTCGACGACTTGTAGGAGCAGTGCTCCGACCACATCACCGAGTACATCGCGAGCTCGCCTGAGGTGGGGCGGCGGCCGAGGATCTCTTTGATCTTCGCGTACTCGTCGGGCTTGAGTCCGAGCGCCGCGTACGGCTGCTCCTTCTCCGGTGTCGCGACCGCGTTCGAGACGGAGTCGGGGACGTGCTTCACAGTCGCGGGGGCAGCAGCAGCTTCGGGGGTCACGCGCACTCCAAGATCAGGGCCGGCGGGGCATCTCCAGTCTACTTGCGTGGCGGCGGGTGGTGAGCTGGGGGAGGAGGCCGGTCGCTGGGTGGCTGCCCGGGCTGCTCGGGCTGCTCGGTCTGCCCGGTCGATGCGGTCTGCCCGGTCACTGCCCGCGCATAACTCCTGAGAAACGGGCGGATTTGGGCGGATTTGCTGGGAATAGCCGCCGGACCTGCCCGAACTTCAGGAGTTATGAACGGAAATGAACGCGCAGCGCGCAGTGCCGCAGCGCTCAGTACCGCAAGGCCTCGCGGGCGAACATCGCGATGAGCGGATCTTCCTCGCCCCGGCGACGGCGGCGAGCAGACAGTTCACCGAGCTGATCGAGCACCTGTTGCGCCCGGAAGGTCGCGTGACCGATGTCCTGCCGTGTGAACCGCCATCCCGTAGACGACCGCCAGCCGCACACCTCAAGCCCGAATGCGACGGTGCGCCAGCGCTCATCGTGGGGTGTGCCGTCTGCGATCGCCAGCAGATGCAAGACTGCCGCATCCGTCTCGGCGTCACTGAGCTTCCGCAACAGTCCGCCTGCGACGAGACGCAACTGGCTTTGCGGGTCACCCAGCGCCTTCTTGGCCGCAGCGCTCAGCAGCAATCGTCCCTTCTGCACGCGCACGAGCCCGATGCGCTGGGCGGTCTCGCGCAGATTGGCCATCGGCGGTGTGAGGTCTTCACGGTTGCCCTTGCCGATCCAATCGTCGAGCCACCCGAGTTCGGTCATGCCGTCAAGGACAGTGGCTGGCGGCATCCACCCCGCCGTTGTCAGGGCGAGGCCATTCGCGCCGACGGTCTGCATCAGCCACCCTAATGGCCGGATAATGCGTGCCACAGTCTCAGCGTCGATCTCATTCGGCTCGAGCACGCCGGTGCGATGAAGGTGTTGACGCAGCTCAGAACGGATGGGCGGCGGCAGCACCGATGCGAACTCGGCGATCGGCGACGCCTCGTGCACATCTCCGGGACGCCGGTGCGCTTCGATCTTGACGATTCCCGACATGTCGTACGGTGCGATGCCGGACTCGCTGGGGTTGAACAGAAGATTCAGCTCGGTCTGCACGCCGATGAGGTCGAACATCCCGAGGCCATGAGGCGCCCATGGTCCGACTGTCGTGTGGATCCAGTCAGTGATGGATGCATGTTCCGGATGCTGCGGATCAGCAGCGATCGCGAGCTTCTCGGCGTAGCCGTGCGGGCCTCCGGAATCTTCGAACGGTCCGCGATTCGCGCCGTCAACGAGCACGACCGCCGTAAGCGCGGAGTCGGAAGGGAATTGGTCGATGACGTCGAGCCGATGTATCCAGCCGTCGCCGAAGTCGTACTCATACCAAAGCGGACCGCCGCCCTGCAGGACATCGACGACCGTGAAGTCCTCCTCGGAGAGGGCGCCTTCTGCGGTGTCTTCGAAGTCCGGGGATTCCCAGCGCCTCGCCTGGCCCGGCAGCGCAGGCGCAAACGGGTCGGCGTCAGTGAAGGCGTGTAGGTGCGATTCGCGCCACCCCATAATCGTCTGCAGCGCGAGGTGCAGCATCCGCAGCCGGACGGTTCCTTCGATGTCGAATGTGCGCCAGATCTCGGGCTCGCTGCCGATGAGTGTCACGCGCAGGCGGTATCGGGTCATGTGTCGAGCGTAGAGGGGAGCTCCGACGTTGAGCGCCTTCGCCGGGTGGTTGCCCCGCGTGGTTGCCCGATCGACCCGGGCTGACCGGTCTGCCCGGCCGATTCCCGCGCATAACTCCTGAGAAACGGACGGATATGGGCGGAAATGGGCGGATTTGCCGGGAATAGCCGCCGCACCCGCCCGAACTTCAGGAGTTATGAACGGGAATCAACGGGGAATCACCGCCACCGCCCCCCGCCACCCCGCCCACCCCTCAACGCGACCGCCCAACGACCCGCCAGGTGAGCGGAACGATGCCGCCGAGAGCTGCGATCTTGATGGCGTCGCCGATCAGGAACGGCACCACGCCGAGTCCGATCGCCGTGATGATGTCGACACCGAGGAATGCCGCAAGCCACGGAACGCCGAACGCATAGATCGTCAGCGATCCGAGTGCTGCGAGCCCGAGCGTCGACAACACGGTGCGAGCGGAGCGCCGGCGTGCGAGGGCTCCGACGAGCAGCGCCGCGGCGACGTAGCCTGCGATGTATCCGAACGATGAGAATGCCCAGCCGGATGCTCCGTGCGCGAACAGCGGAACGCCGAAGAGCCCGAGCGCAAGATAGATGCCCGCGCTCGCGGCGCCTCTGGAGGGCCCGAGCGCTACGCCGGTGAGCAGCACGGCGAAGGTGGCCAGCGAGATCGGAACGGGAGTGAACGGCAGCGGGATCACGATGTAGCCGGAGACCGTGATGAACGCGGTGCCCAGCAGCGTCAGGGCGGCGCTGCGCGTGCGGGTGTCAGCGACGAGATCGGCCAGCACGGGGACGCGGGTGCGGGTGGCGGATACGGACATGGTTCCTCCTGATTGACATCCTGAACACTGTTCACCTGAACGATGTTCAGTACACTAGCAGGATGAACGCCCCCCTCCGCTATGCGAAGCCCGACGTCGTCGCGGCAGCGATGCGCGTGCTCGCCGAGAACGGCCTGCCCGGTCTGTCGATGCGTCGCATCGCCGAAGAGCTCGAGGTGCAGGTCAGCGCGCTGTACTGGCACTTTCCGAACAAGCAGGCGCTGCTCGCGGCCGTGAGCGCGCAGATCGTCGATACCCCGGAAAGAGCCCCAGAATCGGATGCCGCGGCAGGACTCGCCGCGATCGCGACAGCGCTGCGCGACCGGCTGCTCGCTCATCGCGACGGCGCGGAGATCGTGTCGAGCTCGCTCGCTCTCGGCCTTCTCGATCTGCCCAGCAGAACGGCCCTCATCCAAGCTGCGGGCGACCTAGGACTCGACGACGCATCCGCGCCCATTGCCGCCGACACGCTCGTGCACTTCGTGATCGGCTTCACGTTCCACGAGCAGCAGCGCCTCTACGCCGCCGTGGTCGGTGCGGCGGATGCTTCGGTCGACCTCGCCCCCGCGGGTGTGAACGAGCAGACGGATGCCTTCGGTGCCGGCCTCACGATGGTGGTCGCCGGCGTACAGGCAAGCGCCGGCGTTCAGACAAGCGCCGCCGTGCATGCAAGCGCCGCCTTGCAGGTAAAAACCACCGCGTCCTCGCGTCCGCTCGAGTGAGCGGACGCGAGGACGATTTCGGGGCGGGGCTAGCTGCGGTCGTCGCGGGGATCGCGGCCGGTCAGTCCGTCAGCCCGTATTGCTGAAGAAGCTGCCCGACCACAGTGTTCTCGACGTGCTTGTGCACAACATGCTTCCCGATCTTGCCGCCGGGAATCTCGAGCTCCTTGCCGTCGCGCAAGCGTTCGACGGCCTTGAACAGCGCACGGACGTCGTACGTCGAGTTGAACACCTCGGGGACGCCGCGTTCGACGTCGAGCAGTGTGTACACGGCCTCCATCGAGGTGCGCACCGAGTACTCGGTGGTGAAGATGCAGTCGCGCTCCTGCGACTGGGCGAACTGACCGATGAAAGCGAAGTTGGTTGAACCGCCGGGGATGACGGCCGGACGGTCACTGTGTTTGCGAGGCATGAAGAATGCGGTCACATACGGCATCATCACCGGGACGGTCTTCGCTCCCGTTGCGGCGAGCTCGTCGATCTGATCCACGGGAACGCCCATGTGGTAGAGCCATTCCTGCGTGATCTCCTCGCCGGTGCAGTCTTGCATCGGCTTCTTCACGTAGTCGCCCTCGTTCTCGGGGAACAGGCCGTAGACCCATACGACGATCTGGTCCGCCGGCTGCTTCTTGAAGTGCGGCTGCCGGTTGACGGTCCACGACATGAGCCAGTTCGAATCCATGGCCGTGACGATTCCGCCGGTGACGACCTTGCCGCTAAAGGGATCGCGCTTCGAGATCTTCTGGATGTACTCGGGGATGCGCGCATCGACGGTGGTCACGGTGGCGGATTCCCATTTGGTCTCCGGGATATGCGCGCCGAACACGTCGGGGTTACCGAAGGACTCGTCCTTGGCAGCGATCCGGCGCCAGAGGTCCCAGGCGGGGGCAGGTCCCGTGTTCAGCGCCGCGGGGGTTTTGTGGTCTCCGTCGTTCGAGTTCTCGGTGAGCGAGCCGATCGTCATGAACAGCAGGTCGTCGGTTGTGAGATCAATCTGCTTTTTCTCACCATGCTCGACGAGGTGGATGCGCGTCGCCTGCTTGCGCACTTCGTCCTGCTCGATCGCGAAATCGACGTCGGTGATGACCGTGCTGTAACGGAACACCACGCCCTGCTCTCGCAGCCAGGTCACGATGGGCATCACGAGGGATTCGAACTGGTTGTACTTGGTGAACTTCAGGGTGGAGAAGTCCGGCAGGCCCTTGATCTGGTGGATGAAGCGGTGTAGGTACAGCTTCAGCTCCAGCGCGGAGTGCCATTCCTCGAAGGCGAACATGGTGCGCCAGTACAGCCAGAAGTTGCTGTCGAGGAACTCCGAGGTGAAGATCTCGTTGATGCGTTTGTCCTCCATCTCTTCCGGCAGTGCCATGAAGAGGCTGGAGATCTCCTTCTGCGCCTTGTCGCTCAGGTTGAATTTGAAGTCTGTTCCGCCGTCTTCGCCCTGGTTCTTCGTGGTGCGTCGGAGCGTGGAGTTCGGGTCGTCTCTGTTAAGCCAGAAGAACTCGTCGAGAACGCTGGCACCCTCGATCTCGAGCGAGGGGATAGAACGGTACAGGTCCCAGAGGCATTCGAAGTTGCTCTCCATCTCGCGTCCGCCGCGGATAACAAAGCCCTTATCGGGAATGTCGAGGCCATCGAGGGCGCCGCCGGGAAGGGCCTGCTGCTCGAAGATGGTGATCTTCGAGCCGTCCATCTGAGCGTCACGGATGAGGAATGCTGCGCCGGCGAGCGCGGCGAGGCCGGACCCGACGAACCATGCACGCTTCTCATCCACGCCCGCGGGTTTGCGCGGTTTGGCGAAAGCTTCGTAGTTACCGCTTGTATAACGCATCAAATCTCCCCCTGAGGTCAACGGTGTGCTTACGCTCGTAAGCTATCGCGATGGGGGTGCAAGCGGTCGGCTCGGCCGTGATTTCATCCTTCTCATCACCCGGTCCTCAACCCGGGCGGCTGCCGCTTCACCCGGCTGGGATCGGAGGGCGGAGGCGGCCTATTATGCGTCGGCTCCTGCGGGGTTCTCGGGCGCAACCGGACGGCCGACGACCGGCCCACCTGCATGCGGCGGAACATCACCCGTCGCCGCCGCCTGCACAGGCACCCCATCCCACACCGTGCGATCAGCGAGGAACGCATTGCCTGCCCACTGCGCCGGGGCCACTGCTGAGTTCCACGGCTCCTTACCGAACGCGACGATGCCCAGCCACACCGGCGGAATCAGCCAGAAGGCGACGAAGCCGGTCTCCTTGCCGAGCTTCATGCCGATGCGGTACGCGGCCACGCCGCCGCCGACGAAGAGCGCCAGCGAGAAGATGAAGCCGATGCCGATCCAGCTGAGCAGGATCGCTCCTCCGAAGCAGTAGAGCACGAGCCACGGGCTGAGGTCGCCGAGCTTGAAGAACACCATGAAGTTGTAGACCGGGACCCAGGCCTTCCATGTGCCCTGCACGCCCGCTTTCGCGAAGACTTTCGACATGAAGAATGCCGTGACGACATAAACGAGTGCGCCGACGATGACCATGCCGACGAGTGCTGCCATGTATGCAGCGAGCATGCCAGAGTAGATGTCCATCTTTTCCCCTAACGAGACACGTGAAACAAGCTGTGTCCAGTCATGCAATCAGGAGGCGCTCACAGATCGCTCACGCGCACGCACAGCTCCTCACGCGCACGCACAGCTCCTCACGCGCACGCACAGCTCCTCACGCGCACGCACAGCTCCTCACACGCACGCATCGCGCCGGTCATCGCAGTGGTGTGAGCGTTCTGTGAGCGCACGGTGCTGAAATGTGTTCAGAGGCTGGAATTCACGGGGGGAACATCATGGGGAGCACAATGACCCGCAGATCTGTACCGACGCGTATCGCTGGGGGCGCGCTCGCCGTCGTCACCGCTGCGATGCTGACGGGATGCTTCGCCAACCCGCTCGACGCGATCGTGGAGAATGCGACGCAACAATCGGCGCAGAATGCGGCGGAAGACATCATCAAGCAGGTGACCGGCGGCGAGGCTGGGATCGACATCGGCGAGTTGCCGGCTGACTTCCCCGAGGAGATCCCGCTGGTCTCCGACAACATCCTTCAGAGCATGACGTTGCCCGAGGGCACGATGGTGATTTTGGATGATTCGCGCGGCATAGACGAGGTCGCCGCACAGGTGAAGGCGGACTTCGCCGACTGGGAGGAGGTCGCCTTTGTCGACATGGACCAGATGGTCAGCGCCGCTTATAAGAAGGGGGAGATAAACGTCAACGTGGCCCTCCTGCAGGGTGCGGACGACGAGCCGACGAGGGTGAGCTATATCCTCCCGAATCCAGAGGCGGAGTAGCCACGGCCGACCACAGCGCCATCGACTGACCCGCCGGTGCAGAGTGGTCGGGCTGCCCCAGCGTCAGCCAAATATCGGATGCCGTAGACCGCATTCCGAGCGTCTCGGCCTCGTGCGCGATGGCGTCGAGTGCGATGAGATCGCCGGATGCTGTCGCCACAGCGTGGCGCATGATGAAGCCGAGCAGGCCGCCGTGGCCGATCGCACTGGCCTCGTCCAGCAGCGCGATCGCATCGCTGAGCACGTCACTGAGCGCGTGGGCATCGCCGGCGCCGCCCGGCGCCCGCACCGATCCCACCACTTTCGCTGCACAGTGCGCCAGCAGTCCGGCGAAGTAGGTGTGCTGGGCTGCCAGCAGCCAGCGCGCCGAATCCACGAGCATCCGCGCTGCGGCATCGCTACGCCCTGCCGCGTTCTCGCGCCATGCATCCGCCCATGCCCGCAGCATGACGACCTTCGGGTCGGTGTCGGCGGCGGAAGGGACGGCATGGAATCGGGCATCCGCTTCCTCGGCGTGACCGGCAGCAAGCGCTGTGGCGCCGGCGAGGGCAAGTGCCGCGGGCAGTAGCCCGGAGGTATCGCGCCACTTCAAATGCACGGCAGCCGAGGCTGCCCCTTCGTACGCATCGTGCACATTGCCGCAGAGAAGGTCGATGAGAGCCAGCCCATACTCCCAACTGCCGAGGGCTTCGGGGGCGTGCACGTCGGTGTCGGCGATGGCCCTGTCGAAGCGGCGCCGGGCCGCTGTGATATCGCCGGTATTCGACAGTGCCATGATCGCGATGAGTTCGATGAGCGATGCGCCGCCGGGAACCAGCGCGATGACCTCGGCCGGGGCCTGGTGCAGCCGTTGCAGGGTCAGGGTGGCCTCTTCGAGGGGGCCGGTGACGACCGCGGCGTTCGCCGCGGTGATGAGACCGCGCACGGCCACGGCGTTGGTGGTGTCTCCCGGGGCGTCTGCGATTTCACGCGTCTGCCCGGCGATCACTGACCAGCGCAGCGCATCGCGTTGCAGGTGGGCGATCTGACCCGGGTCGTCGATCTCGCTGAGTGCCTGCTCGATGATGGCCAGTGCTGCGGGCGCGTCGTGGTGACGCAGTCCGACGTGCTGCGCGTGTGCGAGCGCCGCTGCGGTCTGGTCCTCCGGCGTCGTCGCCGTGCGAGCAGCAGTCGCGAAGTGTGCGGCCGCCGCATCAGAATCGCCCAGCATGGATGCGGCGATCCCGGCGATCCGGTGCGCGGCGGTGTTGTCGGGTTCGAGGTCGATGACCGCTGCCGCCGCGCGCAGGGCGACGCGCTCGTCGAACGCCCCGAGCGCGTACTGCGCGAGCTCCAGGGTGGAGGCGACGTCGACAGGTTCACCGAGGTCGAGCGTGAGAATGTGCGCGTGACGGCGGACCGCGGGGAATGCGGCGGCTTCGTCGCTGCGGAGCACAGCAAGCACCTCGAGTGAGAGTTCGTGCCAGAGAGCATCGCTGCAGCGGCCGCGGAGGAACTCTCCGTCGAGCGGACGCGAGAGTCGAAGCCACCCCGGGGCGGAATAGGCCACGACACCTGCCCGTGCCAGCATCCGTCGCTCGGTGTCTTCCAGTGCGGAGACCGGGTACTCTCCGGAGATCGCGATCTTCGCGGCCGTCTCGATGCTGGCCTGATCGAGGCCTTCGAAGCGCTCGCCAACCAACTGGGTGAGGCGCTTCGTCGAGGCGGGCTCGCCCTGCAGTTCCCACCCGTGGTCGGTGCGGACGAGGCGGTTCTCGTTCACCGATGCGGTGAGGATCTCGCGCAGGTGCAGCGGATTGCCCTGCGCGAGCGAGAAGATGCGGGGGCGACAGGCGGGGGTGAGCGCGCCGCCGATGGTGTGGAGGACGAGCTCATCGGCGTCGGCGGAGGTGAGCGGTGCGACGGTGACCTCGCCGATGTCGCCGCTGTCGTACAGGGCACGGATGCCGTCGGGGGCGCCTTCGAGATCGGTGGCGGTGAGAAGCATCGGCATGCGCGAGTTGCGAATGAGCTGGCTGATGACGAAGAGGGATGCCTCGTCGAGCTGTTCCACGTTGTCAACCAGGAGCACAGTGGTCGAACGGTTGCGGGTGAAATGGTCAACGAGGGCGGCGGGAGTCATCCATTTCTCGGGGAGGATGCCGGCGAAGATGCCGAGCGGCACGGCATAGCTGAGCGGGGTCGCGATCAGCAGTGAGACCGTGCAGCGCTGCGCTTCGAACTGCGCACGGATGGCGCGCAGCAGGTGCGTCTTGCCGATGCCGTCCGGCCCGGTCAACAGCGACGTACGCCCACCCCGAACGATGCCCGCGAGAATATCGGGCTGATTCGAAGTGATGGAGCGCACCGGGGTATCGGCGATCTCGACGTCAACCGCGCCCGCGTGCGAGTGGGCGACCGTCGCGCTAGAAAGGCGCAGCAGCGACTCGGGAGGTTGATCTTGCAGCACGCCCAGGTGTAATCGGCTGAGTTCGCTGCTCGGCTCGACTCCCAGCTGCTCGGCGAAGATCGTGCGTGCGCGGGAGAAGGCGTCGAGTGCCTCCTGGATGCGCCCGTCGCAGTACAGTGCCGCGATCAACTGGCTCCAGTGGCGCTCAGCCAGTGGGTTCGCCTCGAGCAACGCATGGAGCTCGGAGATGACCGGAGCGCTGCGTCCGAGGGCGAGTTCGAGGTCGATGCGGTCTGCCATCGCGGCGGCCCAGAGCTTTTCGAGGCGCACGGATTCGGCGCGCAGTGCAGTGAGGTCGTGCAGGCCCGAAAATGCCGTTCCGTGCCAGAGGTCGAGTCCGTCGCCGATCAGGGTGGCGGCCTGTGAGAAGTTGCCCGCGGTCAGCGACATGCTCCCCTGCTGCACGAGCTGCTCGAAGCGCGCAGCATCCGTCTGGATGTCTGCCGGATCGATCCGGTATCCGCCATCCGCCCATTCGATCTCGATCGGCACCGCCGAGCGCAGCCGGGAGACCCGGGCCTGCAGTGCATGGATCGGGTCGCGGGGCGGAACGTCATCCCACAGCTCATCGATCAGCCGCTCTGCCGAGAGGGCGCGACCGCGAGAGACGACCAGGCGCGCGAGGAGTCCGCGTTGCTTTGCACCGCCGAGCGGGTGCTCGCGGCCGCGAGTGCTGGCCTTCACGGCGCCGAGAACGGACACGTCAAGCACTGCTTCACCCCTCCCCCTTGAGCTTGGGGTCACCATAGCAGTGGGGTGGGTGGCGTGGAGGAGTGTGACGGGTCTGCGGATCAGGTGATGTCGAGCCAGACCAGTCCGACGATGACCACGGGGTTCACCCCCGCCGAACCATGGCACGGGCGCTGACGGCGAGTGCGAGCGCGCACCAGAGGAGGAGCACGATGAGGTCGCGCCCGTTCACCGGATAGGTGTCTGACAGCAGCCCCGCGCGGATGAGATCGGCGGCCGGTCGGAACGGGAGCATGTCGTGCACGGTCTGGAACCAGCCGGGGAGCCTGCTTGCCGGGAAGGTGACGGGTGAGAACAGCATCACGAAGAACACCAGCACCTGCGTGACCAGTTGCGTGAGCAGCGGCGGCAGGACCACGGCGATCGCATAACCGATCGCAGAGGCGGTCAGTGCTGTTAAGACGGATGCCGTCAGCAGCAGCGGCCAGTCGAAGGAGTAGCTGAATCCGTAGCGCAGCTGCGCCACGATCACGGCGACCGCGACGCTCGGGAGCATCACGGCAAGCCAGACGGTCAGATCGGCCGCCAGGACCAACGGTCGAGGCGCCGGCAACGCGCGAAGGTAGGTGAACGTGCCGCTTGTGCGCGCCTGGGCCACGCCGGTGGCGACCATGACGAGCCCGACGATCATGAGGATCACGGTGGGGGCGCCGGTGGACAGGAACCGGGCGGATGCCGTATCGATGTCGGGGATGAGCAGACCGAAGCCGATGATGATTCCGGCGGCGAGAACCGCCTGGACGACGATGACGAACGGGAGCATGGCACCGGTCTGCGCCATCGTCCAGCGCAGCAGGGCCACGTAGCCGACCCAGAGGCCGGTGCGCTGAGGTGCTGGTGCGGAGGAGGTCGTCGGCGTGGAGAGCGCCGTCTGTTCAATCATCAGCAGCATCCTTCGTAGGTGTATCGGCGCTCGCCGTCGCCGCGAGGTAGGCGTCTTCGAGCGTGGCCGGTGCGAGTGCGTACCCTTCGATGCGCTCGGATGTGCGGAGAGTCGTTGCCCACGCGACGGCTGCGGCGGCATCCGTCGCGGCGAGAGTCAGCAGGACCCGGCGTCCGGCTCGGACTCGTCGAATGATCGGGATCGGAATCTCGAAAGGCGATTCGGACGGGTCGGTACCGCCTGAATGCGTGCGATCCGGGTGGGTGCCTTCCGGATGCAGGGACAGCTCGAGTTGCAGATCCTGATCACTGGAGCCTCGGAGCTGACTGGGCGAACCTGCGGCGACGACCTTGCCACGATCGAGCACGACGAGCGAGTCAACCACCCGCTCGGCTTCCACGACGTTGTGGGTCACGAGCAAGACACCGGCGCCTTCGTTGCCCAGGCGTCTGACGATCTTCCAGAGGCGTCGTCGTCGTGCCGCGTCGACGTCGTTGGTCGGCTCATCGAGAACGACCAGGGGTACCGGGGCGACGACGGCCATGGCGAACGCGGTGAGTCGGCGCACGCCTCCGGATAATCCGCCACCGTCTGGCGTCGCCCGCTGGGTGAACCAGGGGCCGATATCAAGTTCCTCAGCGAGGGCGCGTGCGGCTCCTCGGGCATCGCCGCGGGACAGGCCCCGCAACCGGCCGGCGATCTCGATCGCTGTCTTCGGGGTGAGACCGTCCAGCGGTGCTTGCGCCTGGGGCTGGAGTGCGACGCGCCGACGCGCGTGGGCGGGGGCCGCGATCGCATCGACGCCCGCGACGCGGATCGAGCCGGCGTCCGGGCGCAGCAATCCGACGATGTGAGAGACCAGCGTCGTCTTGCCGGCGCCGTTGTGGCCGAGCAGCCCGACCACCTCTCCTGCCTGCACGCGCAAGCCGATCCCGTCGTTGGCGACGACGGCGCCGAATCGTCGGGTGAGGCCGTCCACTTCCAGTGCTGCGCTCATCTCTGCACGTCCTTCGAGTTCGGATACCAGCGGTATTTCACATACCGACAGTATCCAGATTCGGACGGTAGGTCAATCGTTAGGATGGCGAGATGGATGCTTCTCGCTCAGTGACGCGCACACCGCGGACCCGCGCCGAACGGCAGCGTGAGACTCGTGAGGCACTCATCCTCGCCGCGCTGGACGCGTTCTCCCGCGACGGTTATCACGCGACGAGCCTGGAGGGCATCGCGCATGACGCCGGGTTCTCCAAGGGTGCTGTCTACTCGAACTTCGCCAGCAAATCAGACCTGTTCCTCGCCCTGATGGACTTCAACCAGGAGATGCTGCAGGACGCCGACTGGGACCCGTTCTCGACCGCTGATACGGCCAGCGCCGACAAGACGGAACCGTCGACGGCGGGTGGTTTGGATGTCACGCAGATGGTTCGGGGGTTCGGCCTCGCGACGCTCGAGTTCATCGCAACCGCGGCCAGAGACGAGAGCCTCGTCCTCGCGCTGCGGGAGCGCATGCAGGTGATGATCGGCGCCTACGAGCGCATCGCGACGGAGGACCGACCGGCCGGTGAGGCTCTTCCCGCGGGTGACGTCGCGCGCCTCATGACCGCGCTCGATCAGGGGGTCACCGTTCTCGCACTGAGCGGCATCACCTCGATGGATTCCGCGCTCATTCGTTCGGGGCTGCGCCGGCTGATCGACCCAGCATCCGCTGCCGGTGACCCCGCACCGGAACGAGACGGCAGCACCGCTTCGTTCCCCGGAGTCGATCAGGTGCAGCGGCTGCTGCGGGATATGCCTGAAACCTGATGCCCTGCCGTGGGTATATGTCGCGGCGGATGCCCCAATATCAGCGCAGCGCCGCCCAGGCGAACATCGTCACGAGTGGATTCTGCTCGCCTCGGCCCCTGCTCATCGGTCCTGTCGGAAGGAAGCCGGCTCGGCGACGGTTGAGCCGCGCATGATGAGCGCGGGAACTAGGTAGTCGGCGGCGACGCCGTTCTCCGCGGTGCAGTCCAGGAGAGAGAGCAACCTTCGGATGGCCCGATGAGCGATCTCGATCACGGGCAGGCGCACGGTTGACAAAGGCGGATTCATATACCGAGAGAACGGATAGTCGCCCCAGCCGATGATCATGACGTCATCCGGGATCCGGACGCCGTGCTCGCGCAGCGCTGCGTATATACCGAGCGCGAAGTAGTCATTGCCCACCAGGAACGCGTCCGGCATGCGTCCGCTTTCCGCCAGATCCGTGACCATGCGGTAGGCATCCTCGCCGCGCCAGGGAGCGGCGCCCCTGCTCGTGCGCCGGGAGGGGATCAGCACGGTATTGCGAGAATCGAACGCGATGTCGTGATCCTCGAGGGCGCTGCGGAACCCGGCGACGCGGTGCGCGACCGTGGAGATCTGCAGGTCTGCCTCGACGAGGACGATGTCGCGCGCGCCTCGCTCGATCAGCGCGGACGTGGCTAGACGACACCCCTCAGCGTTGTCGGTCGAGTACAGATCGACTTCCGCATCCGGCAACTCGCGGGCGATGATGACGAGGGGCACGCCGGCCCTCGTCACTGCGGTCCAGGGGTTCGACCGTCCCTGCACGGGCACCGCGATGATGCCGTCGACGCCGGAGCGCAGCGCCGCGTCCACCGCGGACTGTTCGCGCTCGGGGTCCTCGTTCGACAGCAGGAGGAGCAAGGTGTATCCAGCCTGGATGGCTTGCTCCTCGATCTCGGTGACGAGATCGTTGAAGAACGGGTTCGCGAGATCAGTGATGATCACGGCGATTGTCTTTCGCGAACCGAGCACGAGCGAGCGAGCGTCGGCATTGGGTACATAACCGATCCGCTCGGCCTCCGTCTTGATCCGCGCCCTCGTGCTCTCGCCGACGCCCGATAGATCGCGCAGCGCGCGCGAGACTGTGTTGACCGACAATCCGGTCGCGTCGGCGACATCCTGCAGGGTGCGCCGTCGGGGCGCTCCTGGGGTTCTGAGCATGGTGAGACTCCTATCGAAGCCCCCATTCTTACCGATGGGCGACAGGAGTGGGCAAGAGTCCGGTGTTTTCGGTGTTCAGTACTCCGCGACTACGACCTCGATCCGACCGATGAGGCACGGCGCCGTGGCGGTGAAGGAGAATGATGCCGGCAGCGCATCCAGCAGCACTTGATGCCGGATGCGCTGCGGCTGAGTACTGGCAATGCGGAGCGCGTGCGGACCGAGCCGCACCTCGGCATCGCCGGTGAACTCGAGATCGAGGAAGACACCGCCGAAGCATGGCCGGGGCGGGGCCGCGAACGCGATATTCTCGCCCGGATACAGGTGCACAGCGTCGTTGATCCGGCGCCGTTAGAGGTGATGACGTAGTCTCCACGGCCGATGACGGCATCCGCGATCTCGAGCACCTGCGTGCAGAACTCCGATGCCTGTTCGACGGGCTTGGCTTCGATGAACGGGAGGAGCCGTGCCGATGCGCATTCCGCGAGGTACTCCTCCAGGGTCGGGATACGCATGCGGTCTTCGTGCTTGCGCGCTCGGAGTCGGTAGTCCGATCGCAGCCGCGCGAACGGCACCTCGCTGATAAGGACAAGCGCGTCGAGGTCGTGCCCGGATTTCGTCGTCATCGTGCGGTTGAGGGACTCGTCGTGCAGAACGACCGCCACGCCGTCGGAGGTCAGTCGTACGTCGGTCTCGATGCAGGCGAAGCCAGCCCGCCGTGCGAGGCGCACAGCCTCGAGCGAGTTCTCTCCGGCGATCGTGCTGCCCAGGTGCACGCCGCGATGCGCGATGAAGCGTCGCGACGTGCGAACCTGGCCAGCATTCATCGTGCCGGGTTCGACAGATCCTCCGGCGACAGCAGTGCACCCTGCGCGCGCAGCGTGCGCTGCAGTTCGGCGGTGTCGACATCGCGCGGACGGATGTTGTCGCGTGCCGCTAGTGCGGCCGCGACCCCGGCCGCGTGCCCCGTCGCCGTGCACGTCGCTCCGACGCGCGCGCTGCCGAGTGCCTCGCGGTCGACCGAGATGCAACGGCCGGCGGCGAGCAGCCCGTCGGTGGTCGCCGGCACGAGCGCCCGATAAGGGATGCCGTAGGGATCGGGCACGTACATGACGTGCGAACCGGCGAAGCCATCGACCGGGTGCACGTCGATCGGCCAGCCGCCGAGAGCGATTGAATCGTCTGGCTGTTCGGCGGCGCGGATGTCGTCACCTGTGAGGGTGGTAGCTCCCACCAGGCGCCGCGTCTCGCGGATGCCGATGGTCGGGGCTGTCTGCTGCAGCCTCGACTCCTCGAATCCGGCGACATTGTCACGCAGGTACTCGAAGAGCTGGAAGGCCTCGCGTCGGCCCTGTACCTCGGCGCGCGTGAGGTCGCGGTTGTCGGTTGCGTCGCCGACCACGCGCACCGAGTTGACCCACACGACATCCTTCTCGAGTCCGCCGAACCAGGGACCGCCGAACACGGGCAGCTCACCCCGGGCCTTAGCTTCACGCATGAGTTGCCGGTCAATCGTGACATCCTGACGCGCGGCCTCTGCATCATCCATGCCGTACTCATCGAGGTCGCCCGCTGCGGGACCCGTGCGGATGCGCGCCGGCTCGCCGGCCTCGATGCCCGGCGTCGTGCGCACGTTGGAGATGTACATTGGCAGCGTCATCGGCTGCAGCGTGTTGCCTTTGAGCCAGTCGTCGCCAGCGCGTGCGACGACATCGCCGTTGCCTGTCGCGTCGATCGTGACCGCTGCGCGGATCACTTGGCGCCCCTCGCGAGTCTCGATGATGCAACCGGTCACGGCGCCGTTCTCGACGATGGGGTAGGTCGCGAGCACGTGGAGCAGGAAGTCGACGCCAGCGTCGGCCAGCATCTCGTCGGCAACGAGCTTCATCTTCTCCGGGTCGGTCGACATCACCCAGCCGTCGTGGTCGACGGCGCCGCCGATCGCGGTGGCACGGCGCAGCCAATCTCCGCCCACTCCGTCCACGACGCGGACGCGGTCGGGTTGCAGCCAGGAGTTGTAACCGGCGAGGGTGATCACGAGGCCTTGGGTCCACATGCCGCCCAGGGCGCCCATCTCCTCCACGAGGAAGACCGAGGCGCCGGTCTGTGCCGCGCCGATCGCCGCGCCGACGCCTGCCGGCCCTCCGCCGACGACGAGCACATCGACATCGGCGATCACTGGCACGTCGCGTGCGGGTTCGGAGTAGGTGGGCGTGTGCGTCATTGGATTCGTCCTTAGTCATGCTCATGTGAGCGGAGTGGAAGAGGGTCTGACCTCAGTTAACTACCAGATGTTGACACATCTCAAGATGTGCGGAAAGATCAGAACGCTCATCTGAGCAACACGAAGACACGCGGAGGGTTGACGATGAACGCGAACGTACCTGACGATGGCGTGACCGAGGCGATCCTGCGTCGCTACTACCTCGACGACGCCACCAAACTCGACATCGCCGCCGAGTTCGGCATCTCGAGGTTCAAGGTTGCGCGACTGCTCGACGACGCCAAGCGGAAAGGACTCGTTCGGATCGAGATCACGCCGAGCGCCGCCGACGCCGATCGGTCGGAGCGGCTGCGCCGCGCGCTCGGGCTACGCCGCGCCGTAGTGGTCGGCGACTCCACCGATGCGGATGCCGAGTCTGTCCGGCGCGCGGTCGGCCGGGCGAGCGCGCGCTTGTTCACCGCCCTGGCTGGCCGCGAGTCCGTCGTGGGCATCTCGGCGAGCCTCGCCCTGATCGCGATGGGGGAGGAGATCGAGACGCTCGGTGAGAGCACGGTCGTGCAACTCTGCGGCGTGCATTCGGATGAGCTCGACGGTGTCGGACCCGTGGAGCTCGTGCGCCAGATCGCCGAGAAGACGTCCGGTCGCTCACGCGTCTTCTACGCGCCCTTCGTGACGCCCACCGCATCCTCGGCGCGCGACCTGAGGCGCGATCCTCGTGTGCGGTTGACGATGTCCGCCTACGCACGGCTCGATGTCGCAGCCGTCTCCGTCGGCGCATGGGCGCCCGGGGCCTCCGGGCTATACGACTCGCTCGCGCACGATGAGCGCGACGAACTCCGACGTGCAGGGGCGGTCACCGAAGTGTGCGGCATCCCGATCGACCGCGATGGACAGCCGGTGGCCTCCGCGGCGACCGAGCGCGTGCTCGGCATATCTTTCGACGAACTGCGTCGAGTGCCCGAGGTGATGGCGGTGGTACCGACCGCGGGCAGGGCCGAGGCGCTGAGAGCGCTCGCCGCCGGGGCACTAGTGACGAGCCTGGTCACGAGCGCTGCGGCCGCTGATGAGATCCTGGCCAACGCTGCGGCATAAGTGCCGGCATAACTTTCACTGGTTCATGGACCCCCGGAGCACGAGCTCCGGGGCGAAGTACTCGGTGATGGGCCCGGGCTCAGCGGAGCCGTCGATGAGCGCCAGCAGGCGCTTCGTCGCCCGTCGCGCGATCTCGATCGCGGGCAATCGCACGGTCGACAGCGGTGGGTCGAGGAAGCGTGAGAAGGGGTAGTCTCCCCATCCGACAACGAGCGTGTCGTCGGGCACCCGCAGTCCTCGTTCGCGCAGGGCGGCGTAGAGACCGAGGGCGAAGTAATCGTTGCCGACGAGGAAAGCGTCGGGCGCCGGCCGGGTGTCGAGCAAGTCGCTGATCATGCGGAAGGCATCTTCCCCGCGCCAGAGGGAAGCCCCGCGCGAAGAGCGGCGGGAGGGGACGAGTACCACCCGGTTCGGATCGAACGGGATGCCGTGCGCGTCGAGCACCTGGTGGAAGGCATCGAGTCGATGCGCGACCGTCGATACGTGGAGGTCCTCCTCGACGAGCACGATGTCGCGCGCCCCTCGCTCGATCGCCGCCTCGACGCTCATCCGGCGGCCGGCCTCGTTATCGTTGGAGTAGAGGTCGACATCGAGGTCGAGCAATTCGCGGGCCATGATCACCAGTGGGATGCCAGCCTTTGTCACCGCTGACCACGGGTTGGCGCGTCCCTGCACTGGGACACCGAGGATGCCGTCGACGCCGGAGCGCAGCGCGGTTTCGATCGCGATCTGCTCGCGCTCCGGGTCTTCGGCCGACAGCAGCAGGAGGAGCGTGTAGTCGGCCTTGACTGCTAGCTCTTCGACCTCACTCATGAGGTCACTGAAGAACGGGTTGGCGAGGTCGGTGAGGATCACGCCGATCGTCCGCCGAGAGCCGAGGACGAGGGATCGGGCATGCACGTTGGGTACATACCCGATCCGCTCGGCCTCAACCTTGATGCGGGACCGTGTCAAGGCGCTCACGCCTGGCTTGTCATTGAGCGCGCGCGAGACGGTGTTGGCGGTGAGGCCGAGGGCGTCGGCTACGTCCTGCAGGGTTCGCCGCCGCGGCCCGTCTGTTGTGCGCATCATGATTCGGTTCCGGCTACTCCTTGAGCTCGAGGTAGATGCGCAGCATCGGCGCGTCGTCCCCCGAGGTCTGCTCGCTGCGCAGCCGTAGCCAGTGCCCGAAGGTCGATACGGGGATCGAAAGCAGACCGACCGCCTCGGATGTCACGGGCACGATGAGATCGTGATCGATCCACTGAAGGCCGTTGGGAGAGATCTGCACGCGGAATTCGACCTCGGTCCCCGGTGCGGGTCGGAGGAACTGGACGTACCAACGGGCCTCGCCCGCCCAGCCCACCTCGAAGGGCTCGGTGGCGTGGGAGCCGACGAGATCGACGCCGCGTTCGAGGACGGCGCTCTGTGATTGACGCATGTTGCTTTTTACCAATCTGCCGAGATGACGACGGAGTCGAGGTAGAGGAAGTTGCGGTGAGGGCCAAGGGTGCGCACCGAGAAATAGAAGTTGAGCAGGCTCTCCAGCGACTCGTACTTCTCCTTGTACGGCGGTACCGGCACATCACGCAGGTCGTAGACGTCGTTGTTGAACTGCAGTTCGACGTTCGACCGGGTTGTGGTGTCGATGAGGAAGCGCAGGTAGTGCCAGTTGACCTTGGTCGGCACTTCGTTGTAGCAGGCCTCCTGCCGCTGATCGTTGAGGTACGTCCAGTCGTCGGGGTTCGGCGCCGTGAAGTCGGTGTACTGGCTGTAGTCGTGCTTGCCCTCGAACCGCTCGTGCGGCGTGGGCTCGGCGACCGTCGGGTACATCCACTTCTGGATGATCCGTCCGTCCTCATCGGCATTCTGGAATCGCATGACGTTGTGGTAGCGGATGCCGTCGTGGTCGAGGTCGGTGGCGACGGTGAATGCGCCGAACTGAGCCTCGGTCGGGTGGGAGTTTGCATCCCAGCTGATGTCGCCGTAGGTGTTCTGTTCCTCGCCGCCGCCGAGATTCGCCTCGCCCTTCCAGGCGAGATACGCCTCGATCTGCAGGTAGCCGCGGCCGCTCATAGTGAGCCGGCGGATCGCCGTGGCCGTGTGGCCAGGCGCCTCGCGGGTGGCGAGCTTGAGCGAGTACGTGCCGGTCATGCCGCCATGCGTGCCCACATCGAAGAAGTTCTGATTGGACAGCATCGGCGGGCGCATGTCGCGGAAGTGCTCGTCCATCGAATCGAGGTCGCCGCGGCCGTTGTAGTTGCCGCCGAGCTCGACCCAGCCGTTGGTGCCTTCGTTGAAGTCATCGAACGTGAGGATCCGTGGGAGCGGATTGAATTTCGATAGACGCAGATCGCTGCTGCGGATCGCTTCCCGCAGGCTTGCTGCGGTGTTCGCGACATCGGGGGTGGTCACCAGTGACTCCTTGACTTCGGGCCCCGACAGCATTGCCGGGGCGATGTGAGCGCAACATTAGCGTTATCGTGAACCGCTGTCAAAGGTCATTCTCCCGAGCCTCGCGCAAACGCGCGCTCATATGAGAACCCTTGAAATTGCGCTGATCTTGACTAGCGGTTGACAATTTGGCTGAGATGCGCGAGGTTCATTAGCGATAACGTTCCGGTGGATCGAAGACGAGCCGGAACCCGAACCAGGGGTCGCAGAGGACCCCCACGGAGGTGAACATGCTGGGATACACGATTCGACGGGCGCTACTCGCCGTCTTCGTGCTTTGGGGTGTCGTGACCGTGGTGTTCATCATCGTGCGGCTCGTGCCGTCCGACCCAGCGGTTCTCGTCGCTGGAATCGATGCCACGCCGGAACAGATCGCCGCGATCCGCGTCAGGATGGGGCTGGATCAACCGCTGTTCGTGCAGTACGCCGGCTATCTCGGCGGAGCGCTCCGCGGAGACTTCGGCAACTCATATACGCACGGCGGATCGGCGATGGCACTCGTTCTGCAAGTGCTGCCGAATACGGCGCTACTCGCGTTCCTCGGCTGCCTGCTGGCGGTCATCGTGAGCTTCCCTCTCGGCCTGCTCGCGGCGATCCGCGTCAACCGGCCGACTGACCGCATCATCACCACCGGGAGCCTGCTCGCACAGGCCCTTCCCGGGTTCTGGGTCGGTGTGGTGCTCATGCTCGTGTTCTCGCAGACGCTGCGACTCTTGCCCAGCTCTGGATTGGGCAGCCCCGCCGCGCTCGTACTCCCCGTCGTGACGGTATCGCTGCCCTTCATCGCGATTCTCACACGCATGACCCGCAGTGGTCTGCTGGAGGTGGTCGGTGAGGGTTACGTCACCACGGCGAGAGCGAAGGGCCTGTCGGAGCGCACGGTGATCTTCACCCACGCGACGCGCAACGCGCTCATCCCTGTCGTCACGCTGGTGGGTCTGGAA
This sequence comes from Microbacterium wangyouchuni, assembly GCF_054072595.1. NCBI lineage: Bacteria > Bacillati > Actinomycetota > Actinomycetes > Micrococcales > Microbacteriaceae > Microbacterium > Microbacterium wangyouchuni. The sequence continues at coordinate 178,890 of NZ_JBSVRM010000007.1, read as the reverse complement.
TTCGGCACCCTCCTCGGTGGCGCGGTCGTCACCGAGACGGTGTTCAGCTTCCCCGGCGTCGGCAGGCTCCTGGTCTCTTCGATCCTCGCCCGCGATTACAACCTCGTGCAGGCATGCGTCGTGGTCATCGCCGCCGGATTCGTGATCGTGAACCTGCTCGTCGATCTCCTCTACGGATTCCTCGACCCGAGAGTGAGGCTCGCGAAATGACCGGTGTCCCTCCCACTATCGCCATGCAGACGATGCAGCGCGCCCGCAAGGCCCGCCGTGGCGTCACCGCACGCATCGCGATACCGATCGTCGTGATCGCCCTGTTCATCATCGGCGCGATCGTGGTCCCGATTCTCTATAATTTCAACCCGCTGCACGCGGATGTGCTGCTACGACTGAAGCCCCCCGGGACGACTCTGCCGGACGGATCGGTCGCGATCTTCGGCACGGACCAGGTCGGCCAGGACCTCTTTGCCCAGATGATGATGGGTGCCAGGGTCTCACTCACCGTCGGCATCTCCTCGCTGCTCTTCGCGGGGGTGGCCGGTGTTCTCACGGGGCTGATCGCGGGCCACTTCGGCGGCTGGGTCGATAACGTGCTCATGCGCATCGCCGACGTGCAGCTTGCCTTCCCCGCGATCCTCCTCGCGATCCTCCTCGCCTCAGTGCTGGGATCGAGCCTGTGGAACGTGATCGTGGTCATCTCGATCACCAACTGGGTCGTGTTCGCCCGCGTCACCCGCAGTCAGGTGCTGACGCTGCGCAGCCGAGAGTACGTCGAGGCTGCCCGCACCCTGGGCGCGAGCGACTGGCACATCATCTTCCGTACGCTCTTGCCCGGATGCCTCGCCCCAATCCTCGTCGTCGCCACTGTCGAGTTCGGCCACGTTGTGCTGCTGGAGGCTGCGCTGTCATTCCTGGGTGTCGGCGTACCGCTCGGCATCCCGAGCCTGGGCTCAACGATCAGCAATGGCACGGCCTACCTCAGCACGGCCTGGTGGATCTCGACCCTTCCCGGTATCGCGCTCGCCGTCCTCGTGCTCGCCACGGGAGTCCTGGGCGACGCCCTGCGCGATCGTTTCGACCCGAAGTTGCGGAGCGCCTGATGACGATCTCACATGCACCGGAGGCGACGCCGTCGCCCTCGCGGCCCGATGAACTGCTCTTGAGCGTGCAGGACCTCCAGGTCGAATTCTCTACCTCGGCCGGGGTTGTGCGGGCGCTGGATGGCGTCAGCTTTGACGTCCGCGCCGGGCAGACCGTCGCCATCCTCGGCGAGTCAGGATCGGGCAAGTCGGTCACTGCGCAGGCCATCATGGCGCTGCTGCCGAAGCCCGCTGGGTCGATCGTCGGCGGCCGGATCCTCTACGGCGGCGTCGACCTCGCTGCGGAGCCCGTCGGCCGGGTGCGCGAGCTGTGCGCGACGGAGATCGCCATGATCTTCCAGGACCCGCTGAGCTCGCTCAACCCGGTCTACCGGGTCGGGTGGCAGATCGCTGAGCTGTTCCGCCGCCGCCGAGGCACTCCCAAACAGGAGGCGTGGGCGAAGTCCCTCGCACTGCTCAAGCGGGTCGGCATCCCGGATGCGGAGACGCGCATCCGCGACTACCCCCATCAGTTTTCCGGCGGTCAGCGCCAGCGCATCATGATCGCGATGGCGATCGCGCTGGAGCCGAAGCTCCTCATCGGCGATGAGCCGACCACCGCGCTCGACGTCACCGTGCAGAAGCAGGTCATGGACCTGCTCGCCGATCTGCAGGCGGAGACAGGGATGGGCATGGTGCTCATCAGCCACGACCTCGGCGTCGTCGCGGAGGTCGCCGACCGGGCCGCCATCATGTATGCCGGCCGGATCGTAGAGTTCGGCGGCATCCGCGAGGTCTACGACCACCCGGCGCATCCGTACACGCAGGGGCTGTTGAACTCCATCCCCAGCAACACGGCGCGCGGCGAACGGTTGACGCCGATCGCCGGCTCTCCGCCGAACCTGCTCGCCCTGCCGACTGGATGCTCGTTCCATCCCCGCTGCCCGTTCGCTACCGATCTCTGCCGCAACCAGGTGCCCGCGCTACGTGCGCCGGAGGGGTGGGCGCCGGAGCACCTGGCGGCCTGCCACCGTTCCGAGGAGGTGCTCGCGCATGACTGAGCAGACCGTTCCCCTGCTGAGCGTGGAACACCTCAAGGTGTCGTACCCGTTGCGCTCCTCAATCCTGCTGCGCAAGACCGGCGAGAACGTCGCAGTCTCGGACGTGAACTTCGAAATCCGACCGGGCGAGACGGTCGGCCTGGTGGGCGAATCCGGTTCGGGCAAGTCCACCATCGCCCGCACCGTGATCGGACTGGTACCCGCGGCCGCCGGCGTCATCCGGTTCGAGGGGAATGACATCGCCCAGCTGTCGCTACGCCAGATGAAGGACATGCGGCGCGACATGCAGATGGTCTTCCAGGACCCGTACGCATCGCTGAACCCGCGGCTGACGGTCCGCGACCTCATCGCCGAGGGGTGGCGCGTGCACGCCGGCATCGTGTCACGTGATCAGTGGACGGTCGAGGCGAAGGCGCTCATGGAGCGCGTCGGTCTCAATCCGGACTACTCCGACCGGTATCCGCACCAGTTCTCTGGTGGTCAGCGCCAGCGCATCGGCATCGCCCGCGCGCTAGCCCTGCGTCCCAAGATCATCATCTGCGATGAGGCAGTCAGCGCGCTGGACGTATCGGTGCAGGCGCAGGTGCTCAACCTGCTCGAGGATCTGCAGGCCGATCTCGGACTCTCCTACCTCTTCATCTCGCACGATCTCTCGGTCATCGAGCACATCTGCGACCGCGTGCTCGTCCTCAACAAGGGCGTCGTCGTGGAAGAGGGCACCGCAAAACGGCTGTTCGATGATCCGCAGCATCCTTACACGCGGGCGCTCCTCGCGGCGGTGCCTGTCGCGCGCCCGTGGCTGAAGGAGACCCCTTGAGTGGGCAGATGATCGTGCACCTCGTGCGCCACGGGGAGTCCCTGTGGAACGTCGAGGGTCGCTATCAGGGTCAGCAGGACTCGGGCCTTACTGAGGACGGGCGCGCGCAGGCCGCGCAGTTCGCCGCGGCTTTCTCCCGCGAGGTGCCGCACCCCGACGTCGTATTCTCCAGCGACCTGCCCCGAGTGCGCGACACAGCCGCGAAGTACGTTGAGCGCGTCGGTGTTCCGGTGCGTGAGGACGAGGCGCTGCGGGAGATGAACGTCGGCGACTGGGCAGGAATGACGCTTGAGGACGCCGAAGAGAAGTACCCCGAGATCGTGACGGCCGTGGCTGCTGGCGCGGACATTGCCCGCGGTGTGGGCGGCGAGACGTTCGCCCAGACGCGCGAACGCGTTGTCTCCGCGATCGGTCGTGTCGTCGACGTGCTGGAGAGCCGGGAAGGGGGCGGGATCGCGGTCATCTTCACGAGCGGTAACCCCATCCGGCTCGCGGCCGCCCACATGCTTGGTATCCCCTCACCAGGGCACATGGTGCTCGGCGCCCCAGACAACTGTTCCGTCACGACGTTCCGCTTGCGCGACGGGCGCAGCGAGGTCGTGCGCTACAACCATGACATCGCGCAAGCTCGTCCGGCCGATCAGAGGGAGATCTCGTGACCGCGCCGCTCACCTTCATCGCACAGACGCACAACCTGTGGGGCGATCACCACGCTGCGGAGCGGGTGGATGCGATGCGCGCGCTGTATGAACGGCGCGCACCCGACCTGCTCGCCACGCAGGAGACGCGCGCGTGGTCCCGAGACCTGCTCGATGCGGTGATGCCCGGTCATCGGCGCGTGCAGGACGACTTCCCCGGGTGGGAATCGCAGAGCAACCTGTGGTGGAACGCCGAGCTGTTCGTCGAGGTCGAGCACGGCGCGGAGGACGTCGGCATTCACGACGCGCACGCCCGCCTGTTCTGGGTGCGGCTGCGGGTCGTGGGGGAGGACAGGACGATCCTGTGGACGACCGCGCACCTGTCGTATTCGGGCAACGCGATCGAAGTGGAGACGGGAGTCAACCAGCGCACTCCCCAGGCTCATCGTGTCGTGGAGGAACTGGCCCGTCTCGCCCGGCCGGACGAGCCGGTATTCTTCGCCTCCGACACGAACGCGATCGCGACGGCGATCTGGGTAATTGGCAATGCCGGATACCTTGATTCGTTCAGCGCCCTCAACCGGCAGGCTCCGCCGACGCACCCCGTCGTTCCGAACCCGTTCCGCGAGAGCGTCGGCACGCCGAAGTCGCCGATCGCGAGCCCGCACAAGACCATCGACTACATCTTCTTCCGAGGCCCCGTGCGCCCCCGCAGCGCCGAGGTCGTGGAGTTCTTCGACCGGGGAATCTCGCCCAGCGATCACTACCCCGTCGCCTCGACGTTCACGTTGCCCCGCCGGGGCGAGTGAGCCGCACCAAGTTACGTTCATCGATCAAAGGAGATAGAAATGACATCGCTAAACGCGAGGTTGCGATCGGTCGCCGCAGTCGCGGTTGCCGCCGCACTTCTGCTCACCGGATGCTCGGGTGGAGGCGGCGACGCTGCTGGCTCCACGGAACCACTGCCCGACGACCAGCAGAACCTCACCTTCATCCCCGCCTACGGATGGGCGGGCTCCGATATTTCGCAGCAGCCGCTCGAGATCGGCGTGCAAATGGCCATCTCGCAGACCATGGAGAGCCTGATCTCGCTCGACGAGGAGAGCAAGCCGCAGCCGAAGCTTGCCGAATCGTGGGAATGGGTCGATGACACGACGCTCGTGTTCCATCTGCGCGATGGTGTCGAGTTCAGCGACGGCACTCCGCTCACTGCTGCCGATGTGAAGGGCTCGATCGAGCGCTACATCGCGTGGGAAGGGCCGCTCAAGACCGTGCTCGACCCGATCGTCGAGGTGGCTGCCACGGATGATGCCACCGTGACGATCACGACCTCGGGCCCTTCGGGAACCCTGCTCGGTGTGATGTCACTCGTCTACGTCGGCAAGGCGGAGTTCTCGCACCCCGACACGACGATCCAGGCGGATACCGACTACTGGTCCAAGCCCATCGGCACGGGGCCCTTCGTCATCACTGACTACGTCGCCAACGATCACTTCAGCTTCGAACGCAACGAGAACTACTGGGGCGAGAAAGCCAAGCTCCAGACGCTCACGATGAAGCAGGTCACCGACGTCAACGGGAAGATTACGGCCCTATCGAACGGCGAGGCACAGGTCGTCGGCGATTTGCCGTACGACCAGATCGCGCAGGTCGAGGCGATGAACGATGTCGTCTTCACTCAGGAAAGCAGCCTGAACTACTACTTCCTGTGGTTCGACAACATGAACGAGTACCTGCAGGACCAGCGCGTGCGCGAGGCGATGTGGGCGGCGCTCGATCTGAAGACGATCCAAGAGTCGCTCTTCGGCGACACCGCGAGTGTCATGACCTCATACTGCCCCGTCGCGGCCTTCGGATGCCTCGAACCGAGCGAGGGCATGGTGGAGTACGACCCTGAGCGCGCCAAGGAGCTTCTGGCCGAAGCGGGCTACCCGGACGGATTCACCGTCGACGCCATCTACAGCACCGCGAACGGTGCCGGCTTCGCGAACATGATGCAGGCGTTCATCTCCGCTTGGAGCGAGGTGGGGATCACGGTCGAGCCCCGCGCGATGGATTCGGCAACCTGGGTGCAGACCTTCGGTACGGTCAACGATGACGGCACGCATGCCTGGGACATCGATGTCCAGCCGAACCAGACCATCACGGGCGACGCCGATTACACCATCTACCGCCTGTACAACTGCACCGCGGCACGACTCGGCTACTGCAACGAGGACTTTGACGCCCTCACGACGCAGGCGCAGCAGAGCACCGACCCGGACGCACGTCTCGAGCTGTACCAGGAGGCGGTTGACCTCATGCGCGCCGATACCCCGGCGATCCCGCTGTTCGAGATCAAGGTGAACGCCGCGATGGCGTCGAACGTGCAGGGTCTGAAGATCCCGGCGAACGACTTCATCGACTTCCGCACGGTGTATCTCTCCCAGTGACGAATGGTGGCGGGGGCGGCCAGCCCGCCCCCTCCACTTTTTCGCCCGCATCGGCATCCAGGATCGGAAAAATGGAGAAATTCCTCAGTTACGATCGCGGCCTCGAGCGCTTCAACCCGCTGGCTCGCGTGATCACCTACGACGATTTCGACACCGGCTACAACGGCTGGATGGACCTCACCCCGAACTTCGTCTACGACAACTACGAGTCGTTCGAATCGGAGGTCGACCTCACCAGCTGGCCGGCCAACCAGCTCAGCACCGCCGCGATGCGTTTCGCGGCCTCGCACGGCTCGATGGAGGGGACCTACTCCCTCAAGCTCACCACCGCACCGACCGGCGGGCCGCACACCGAACCGCCGCGCCCCGGCAGCATGGGACACGCGATCAAGCGACTCTCGCGCTTCGGTGACCCCGATCTCATCCAGATCGAGGCCTGGTACTCCTACACGCCATCCCAGGATCGCTTCGGGATCGGCGAAGACGACATCAGGGCGATCGGTTTCTTCTTCGACGTGCAGGATGCCGAGTACCGTTACATGCCCGGCGTGCGGTACGTCAACGCGCTCGGGGGGAAACCGGTGCGGCGCTGGCAGTATTACCGGGTCGCTGACGGGGTCACTCCGACGGACTGGAACTTCGGCGTCGAGGACGGTTGGTGCGTGCCGGGCGTTGACAACCAGTGGTACGGGCGGAGGTTCGAGGACGGCTCAGGAGACGGCTACCAGTGGCTGCCCGGTGGCGAGCAGGAGCTGCTGTTCAACGAGAGCCCGGACAAGATCAACTGGCTCTACTTCCGGCTCACGGTCGACGTGCGGCGGCGCCGCTATGTCGAACTGCAGTCCATGGACCAGGTGTTCGACATGCGTGGACTCGAGCCGACGCTCGTGCCGGGCTACCGGTCGATCAAGGACCTCATCAACCCCGTCTTCTTCGTCGAGACGGACACCGACCGCTCGGTGAACCTGTTCCTCGACTCGGTGGTCTACTCGTGCGAGTGAGTTCCGACCCTCACCCATCGATCAAGGAGCCCGCGCGCGAGACACCCGTGGCGGGTTCCTTCGATGTGATCGTCGCCGGGGGAGGGCCGGCCGGCGTGACGGCGGCGGTTGCTGCGGCGCGAGGCGGGGCGCGCACGCTCCTCATCGAGCGCTACGGCTTCGTCGGCGGCATGGCGACCAGCGCCTTGGTCACCCCCATCAGCGAGTTCCGTGTCGGAGGCCGGGCGCACATCGGCGGAATCCCGTATGAACTCATGTGCCGCGCGGCGGAGCTGGGCGGCGCCGAGCTCGAACGGGACAGCGGCAACTGGCCGGTGAACGACGAGATCTTCAAGCTCGCCGCGCAGCGCCTGCTCCTCGAGAGCGGAGTGACGCTCCTGCTGCACACCTGGTTCGCGGACGTCGTCGCCGAGGACGGCCGGGTCAGTCACGTGATCGTGCAGAACAAACAGGGACGGGTGGCGTACGCCTGCGGGGCGGTCGTTGACTGCACCGGTGACGCCGACGTCGTGCGCGCGGCGGGGCTGCCGACGACTAAGGGCGACGTGCTGCAGCCCGCGACGCTGTGGTTTCAGCTCGGCGGAGTGGACACCGCCGCGCTCGAGTATGTGTTCGGCGATGCCGTGGATGGCATCCTGCCGGTGTCGGATTCAATCCGCGCCCGGCTCGCCGAACTGCATGAGGCGGGTGAGGTGCCGCTGTTCGGCGGCCCGTGGATCAACAAATTCTTCCACGACGGCTTCGTGAGCATCAATGTATTGCGCGAGGCGACGGACGCGAGCGACCCGGAGTGGTTCTCGCGCACTGAGACGAGCCTGCGCGAGAAGATGCACGATCTCATCGAGGTGCTCCGTCGGGAGTTCCCGGAGTTCCGGGACGCGTGGTTGGCGAAGTCCGGCATCCAGACCGGAGTGCGCGAGACACACCATATCGTCGGGCTGTACGAGCTGACGCAGGACGACATCATGCATCCGAAGGCGTTTCCTGACACCGTGGCGAAGGGTGCCCACACGATCGACATCCACCATGTCGACAGCATCGATCAGAATGACTTCGTCATCCTCCACCACCCCTATAACGTGCCCTTGCGCAGTCTCATCCCGCACGGGTCGGACAATCTCGTGACCGCCGGGCGTTGCCTGTGCGCCGACGGGCCCGGCTTCGGATCGGTGCGGGTCATGGCGACGTGCATGGCGATGGGGCAGGGTGCGGGGACGGCGGCAGCGCTCGCCGTCAACCACGGGCTGTCGATGTCGACGATGGACGTCGATTTGCTGAGGGCCGAGCTGATCGCCAGCGGCGCGATCGTGGATTTCGACAACGTCGAAGCGGTTGCAGCCGCGAACTGAGAGGACACGGAGAATGCAGCAGAACAACACATCGGTTCTCGCCCGGAGAATCGTGATCGCCGACGATTACGCGACGCAGCCCTATGAGGCCGGGTGGGCGTCGGAGGCTGTCGTGTTCCTGCAGGTGGAGGGGGAGCACCCCGACCTGCGTTTGGCCGTCGAGGTCTCACCGGACGGGATCAACTGGATCCGCCGCGGGGATGCCGTCGCGCTGGCATCGGACGCATCGATCGCGGAACTTGCGGTCGCACGATTCGGCAACTGGTTGCGCGTAACCGTCGAAGGGGCGTCCGCTGAACGACCGGCGCGCGTGCTCATCCACGTCAACGGGAAGGGCTGAGCCGGCGTGGATGCCGATCGGTCCCATGAGGAGAACGAGGCAATCTTGGCGATCGCCGTGAACGCGGCGGGGCTAGACACGCTGCCGGAGGATGTCGCGAGACCGTCGTATCGACGGGAGGACGTCGGGGTCGGCATCGTGCATATCGGCGTCGGCGGCTTCCACCGCTCGCATCAGGCGATGTATCTCGACCGTCTGCTGAACCGCGGCGAGGCTAGTGAGTGGGGCATCTGCGGCGTGGGGATGCTGGAGCACGACGCGAGGATGCGCGATCTGCTCGCCGCCCAGGATGGGCTCTACACGCTCGTGCTCAAGAGCGCGGGCGGCGTGCGCGACGTCCGCGTGATCGGGTCGATCGTCGACTACGTGTTCGTGCCGGACGGCAGGGCGGGCGCTGTCGAGCGGCTCGCCGATCCGGCGGTTCGCATCGTGTCACTGACGGTCACAGAAGGCGGGTACAACGTGCACCGCGCGACGGGAGAGTTCGACGCGCAGGGTCCGGGCATCCAGGATGACCTGGCCACTCCGGGGCAGCCGCGCACGGTCTTCGGTCTCGTCGTCGAGGCGCTGCGCGTGCGCCGTGAGCGGGGTGTCGCCCCGTTCACGGTCATGTCGTGCGACAACATCCCCGGTAATGGTGAAGTCGCGCGGGGCGCGTTCACCGCCTTCGCGGCTCTGCGCGATGCGGAACTCGCCGAGTGGATCGCCGCGGAGGTCGCCTTTCCGAGTTCGATGGTCGACAGGATCACCCCGGTCACGTCGCCCGCGGACATCGTCGAGCTGTACGACCGCTTCGGTGTGGACGACGCCTGGCCGGTCGTCGCGGAGCCGTGGGAGCAGTGGGTGCTGGAGGACCGGTTCCCCACGGGGCGGCCGCGGTACGAAGACGTCGGCGTGCAGATGGTCGACGACGTCATCCCGTACGAACTCATGAAGCTGCGTCTGCTCAACTGCACGCACCAGGCCATGTGTTATTTCGGGCACCTCTTCGGCTATGCATACGCACACGAGGCCGTGGCCGATCCCGCGATCCGGCGCCTGCTCGTCGATTACATGGATCAGGAGGCGACGCCGACGCTGCCACCCGTCCCCGGTGTCGACCTCACGGCGTACAAGGCGTCGCTCATCCAACGCTACGCGAACCCCGACGTGCGCGACACGCTCGCACGGCTGTGCGCCGACAGCAGCGACCGGATCCCCACGTGGCTCGTGCCGGTCATCCGTGAGCAGCTGGCGGCGGGCGGTGACGTCCGCCGGTGCGCGGCGATCGTCGCCAGCTGGGCCCGCTACGCCGAGGGTGTCGACGAGAACGGTGCACCGATCGACGTCGTGGATCAGACACGGGAGCGGGTGATGGCCGCCGCGCGGCGTGACCGGACGCGGCCGGGGGCTTTCCTCGAGGAGCGCGAGTTCTTCGGGGACCTCGCGGATGACGCGCGGTTCGTCGCCGCCTATGTTGAGGCCGTCGGGCTCATCCGCGACCTCGGTGCACGCGAGGCGCTGCGCCGTATCGTCACAGACTGAGTCGTGTCGATCTGCTGAAGATCAGGGTGTTGCGAGCACCGTTGGAACCCAAGGGCGCGCTGCCGGGCGCTAGGCGTTACGCGATGCAGGCGTCCGCCCCTCGGCGAATCGCGCCTGTGCCCGGTTGTGACGCCCGCTGACTTCGACGAGCTCGGTAGCCTTCGCCAGCCCCATCTTCTTGGTCGACACGTACATGCTCTCGGCACGTTCGACGAGGAAGGTCTCGTGCCAGATTCCGACCGCGCCCGGTGCTTTGCGGGCGGCTTTGTTGAAGGCGGTCCAGGCCGGGCGATGCTCTTGCGAGGGTGCGGATGCGTAGGCGTAGAGCTTGTCAATGGATGACCAGTACTGCGTGACGTAGGGGCCGTCGCTGCCGAACATCAGTTGGAAGCCGAGCAGGCCTGATTCCTCGTCGACCGACAGCTCGCGCAGCATCCGGGGCATGGCGAAGAATGCCGGCATCCACAGATCGGGACGCCACCAGCGGTTGATCTGCATCCCGATATGGAAGACGATGAGCTCGCCCTCGTGGTGGTGGGTCATGCGACCGGTGATGACTTTTGACATGGTGTCCTCCTGATCGGATAGCGGCACTATCCATAATGGATAGCTGTACTATCGATGTCAAGAGGTGGCTATGAGAATTTCGGAGCTGTCGGCGCAGACGGGTGTACCGGTGCCGACGATCAAGTACTACCTGCGCGAGCGGCTGCTGCCTGAGGGGGAGCGCAGTGCGCCGACCCAGGCCGCGTACGGCGAGGTGCACGTGCAGCGGCTGCGCGTCATCCGCGCGCTGATCGAGTCCGGCGTGAGTATCGCGGAGACGCGGCAAGTGCTGGACGCGCTGAACAACCCGCCGGAGAACCCGCACGAACTGCTGGGTGCTGCGCATGCCGCGATCACGCCACCGGCCGACGAATCGCTTGATCTGACCTCGACGCGGGACATCGTCGTAGGCCTCGGGTGGAAGCCCGGGATGTGCGACGACGCGGTCCTGCACGACGTCGCCCGCGCGCTGCAGGGGCTGGAGCGCGCGGGCTTCGATCTGGCGAAGGGCGTGGTGCCGGTGTACCTCGAGAGTATGCGGGCGATTGCGGATGCTGAGATTGCCGGTGTGCCCACCGAGTCGGCTGAGGCCGCGGTCAGGTATGTCGTGCTGGGGTCGGTGCTGGTCGAACCGCTGCTGCTGGCGCTCAGGCGAGTCGCGCAGCAGGTGGCTTCGGTGGAGCGGTTTGGCGAGGCGTGAGCATCATCAGCAACTGATTCGTTCAGCCACTCATCGATGGTGGAGCTTGGGGTGAAAATAAAAAGCGTATCCGCGTAATGAATCACCCCTTTCGCCGTCTGTTCTTATGCGGAGACTCTTTTCTTCGCACGATGAGTCCTGGAACCCGAATCCCAGGGGTCATCGACCCAGCGCCGCGACCGCGGCGCTGACGCAGGGGCGCGTATATCCATACGCGCCTCTTTTTGTTTGCCTTCTGGGGAGAAGTCGATGTCACAATCCATCGCGCCGCGTTCGCGTGCGCGCATATTCATGCACTGGTTGGCAGGGATCCTTGTCGCCGTGCTCGCTGTGGGAGGTCTGAGCACTCCAGCGTTCGCGGCTGACGGCCAGGTCACTGTAAATCCGGTCGAATCCGGCAGCAACCACGGGGGTCTGCCCGTGCTGACCGAGGGCGGCACGTATGCGCTCCAGCTCGGCTACACGCGCATGGCGGATGGTGCCGTCGTCGCCATCACGCTGCCGGAGGGAATCACAATTCCCGCAGCTGCACTGAGCGTTCCCACCGGGAATACCGCCGTCCAGTCGCTCGGTATCAACGCCGACGGCCAGCTCGTGGTGACGTTCAACAAGCCGTTCCCAGAGGACATCGCCCAGGGTGTGCTCGATCTGAACTTCACGGTCGACGCGGTCGAGAACTCCGAGGAACGCGACCTCGTGTGGAATGTGGACGGCGTGCCCACCACACAGAAGGTCATCGTCGTCGCACCCGGTGAGTCGCCCCAGTCGACGACCACGTGGTCGAACAAGTCGGTTGGGGGAGTCTCTGTCCCGCACTCCGTCGTCGATGGCACGGTCGTCATCGACGAGCGCGCTCTGGACGTTGAATTCCCGTACACAGTTACCGTCTCCAGTACCGATGCGCGCGACGTGACCATCACCGACACCCTCGGCGCAAACCTCGCATTCGTCGAGGGCTCGCTGGAAGGCTCCAAGGTCGTCCGCGACGCCAGCGACCTCAACCCCGTCACCACGGCGCTCGACGCTCTCCCCGCCATCTCCGGGGCGAGCTTCACGCATTCCTTCCCCGCCGAGGCGAACTCCGTATATAAGTTCACCTACACGGCGAAGATCGCGGATGCCGCGGCACTCGACGCGGTCCGCGCTGAGCTGCAGAAGGCATACGACGGCGTCGACAAGGTCAACGGCGGCAACTACTTCGTCACACTGACCAACCAGGTGGACGTCAACGACCAGAAGCACTCCACGAGCACGCGCATTCAGGGCAGTGCCAAGGGCCTGGATCGCCCGGGCTACGGTGCGGCTTTCGGCAAGGCTGTGAACCCGAGTGCTGTCCAGCTCGCGGAGCAGCTCGCTGCCGGTGCGACCCTCGGTGATGTCATCCCGGTGACCTATACGCTGCGCGCCGACTTCACGGCCTTCGCTGACTTCGCCGGCGGTCCGTTCGCGATCGACCGCAACGTGATCATGACCGACACCCTGCCCGCCGAGGCCTCCTGGAGCGCAGACGAGGACGGGTTCCTCCTCCTCACCGACCAGAACGGCGACGTCATCACGCTCGCTCCCGCTGAGGGGCTCACGGGGAATATCGGCAACGCCATCCTCGCGGACGAGTACGTGCACACCTACGCTGTCGACGGCAAGATCCTGTATGTCAACCTCGGCATGGACCTCACCAAGTCCTACACGCTGAAAGCTGCCGCGAATATTGCCGCGCTTCCGCAGCGCTCGAGCCACGAGACGCAGTACGTGACCGAGTACCGCGTCGACAACCGCGTCTCGTTCGCCTATGGTGCGGGCGGCAAGCGCGAGTCGCGGTCGGCATCCACGAAGATCACCGTCCCGAAGGACACCTCCGGCGGCGTCGACGACCCGAACCGGTTTAACAAGACCACCCCGGGCAGCGCGATCACGCTGACCTCGGGTACGTCCACGACGATCCCGTACACATTCACTGTCGGCCGCGGCGTCGGGGATGCAGCATCCTCGAGAATCATCGATGTCGTCGACCACTCGGTGTTCGATGTAACCGAAGAGACGCTGCCAGCCATCCAGGCTTCGATCACCGGCATGTATGACTGGAATTATCCGCTCGACGGCGACACCTTCGATGTGTCGCTGGACGGCGATGGCAACCTGGTGATCGCACCGAATGCGGCGTTCCCGAAGGATGCTTTGTGGGGAGCATCCGCTGCCGCACCGTTCACCGGCACGTGGAACATCACCATCGACCTGCCGACGCATGTCCTGCAGGGCAAGCAGACGCTCGAGATCGACAACACGGCGCGCTACGAGGGTGCCGGTCAGGAGATCGTCTACACCTCGGGCTCCAGCACCAGCGCGACGAGCTTCGGCAACGAGATGGAGGTGCGCAAGCGCATCTACGACGCCGCGAACGATGCGTTCACCGGTAACCTCCGGGCCGAACTGGACTCCGATGGTGCTCTCACGCAGAGCGACTTCGTCTACCGGGTTGAGCTCATGCCGCACGGCACCTTCGCGAACATGGTCGCTGACGTCGTCGACGTGCTTCCTTCGGGCGTGGAGTTCGTCGGGTTCGTCGCCCCGGGTGACGTGGAGTCTGGTAAGACGACCGGTGGGGATTCGTATGCGATCCCCGGTTCGAATATCACCGCCACCTACGACGCCGACAACAACACTGTCGCGCTGGAAAAGGGACGCTTGACCAGTGGTGAGACGCTCGCGCTGTACTTCAAGGTGCGGGTCACGGACTATGACGCGAACGTTGGCATCACCAACAGGATCGGCGCCGTCGGGGCGACGATCACGCCGACGAACGAGTATCCGTTGAGTCTGCTCAAGCGCGACAGCACGGATGCCGCGAAGCTGATCACCGACCCTGGTGCTCGGTTCTCGGTACTTGCGGATGACCAGCAGACGGTCGTGCTGAGCGACCTGCGTGTGGTCGACGGCAAGCTTGTCACGGCCGAGGGCAAGACTCCGGTCGTCGCCGAGGTCGGCAGCTACTGGCTGCGGGAAGATGTCGCTCCGGCCGGATACAAGAAGGCTGACGAACTGAGCCCGATCACGGTCGACGCGAGCGGCACCTCTGCTGACGTCGTTCTGTACAACACGCCGGGCGAGACGGTCGAGCCGGAGAAGATGTACGCCATCGGCGACGTGACCTGGATCGACGCGAACAAAGACGGTCGGCAGGATGACGACGAGCAGGTGCTGCCCGGCGTCACAGTTGAACTGATCCAGGACGGCGAGGTCATCGCGACCACCACGACCGACGAGCGCGGTCGCTACCTGTTCGACGAACTGCCCGCGGGTGAGTACGAGGTCAAGTTCACGCTGACCGACGAGCAGCAGGAAACCTACGTTTTCACGCAGGCGGATGCTGGCACGGATGACGCCGTGGACTCGGATGCGGACCCGGAGACCGGGATGACGCAGACGATCGTCCTCGGTGAGGACAACACACGACTCACTCACGAGTACGAGTGGGCGAATGTTCGCGCCTCCGAGGGCATCGATCCCACCTGGGATGCCGGTGTGATCGTGCGTGAGCCGGTTGAGCCGACGGAGCCTGTGGAGCCGACGGAGCCTGTGGAGCCGACGGAGCCGACCACGCCGACGGAGCCTGTGGAGCCGACGGAGCCTGTGGAGCCGACGGAGCCGACGGAACCGACGGAACCGACGGAACCGACGGAACCGACGGAACCGACGGAACCGACGGAACCGACGGAGCCTGTGGAGCCGACGGAGCCTGTGGAGCCGGTCGAGCCGACGGAGCCTGAGGTTCCTGGTACGCCCGAGGGGCCGACCGCTCCCGAGGGGCCGACCGCTCCCGAGGAGCCGACCACGCCGACGGAGCCGACCACTCCGGAGGAGCCGACCACGCCGACGGAGCCGACCACGCCGACGGAGCCGACCGCTCCCGAGGGGCCGGTCTCGGACGCCCCGAACGACAGCGCCGATGAGCCTGTCGACCCGGCGCACCCGGGTACACCGGGCGTGAACGAACTGCCGAGGACCGGTAGCTCGGTTCCGCTGGGTCTCATCGGGGCCGCGTTGCTGCTGATGCTGGCTGGTGCCTCGATCTTCGTATGGAGACGCCGCACCGCCTGACAGTGCTGAAGAAGGGCGCGGACCGGTTTCCCTGGTCCGCGCCCTTTCCGGTCCCCCCTGTCGCTTCCCCCGGTCACTGAGCCTGGCTGACGGTGTTCTCATCGGTGTGGTCTTCGCCGGACTGGTCACGATCGCGCTATTCGTGGTGACGATCTGGCCTGTCGTGCGGTGGTCGAAGCGAATCGGGAAGAAGCGCCGAGTCTGAGAGGGGCAGTCGGTGGAGCGCTCGAGTGCGCGGGCTACGCTGGCGGCATGGATGCGAATGCAGCGGCCACGGGTGATCGCGAGAGTGCGGGTCGTGACAAGGACTTCTTGCAGCAGGCGGTGAGGCTGGCGGTCGACAACGTCGCCGACGGCGGTGGCCCATTCGGGGCGCTGGTGGTGCGCGATGGTGAGATCATCGGCGTGGGACAGAACAGGGTCACGCGGGATCATGATCCCAGTGCCCATGCTGAGGTGATGGCGCTGCGCGCAGCGGGGCGGCGCATCCGTGATTTCTCGCTGGAAGGTGCGACGCTGTACTCGTCGTGCGAGCCGTGCCCGATGTGCCTGGCCGCGTCGCTGTGGGCGCGCGTTGATCGTGTCGTCTACGCTGCTGACCGCCACGATGCAGCCGCCGGCGGTTTCGATGACCTTGCGTTCTATCGCCTGTTCGAGACCGAGCGTTCCGAGTGGGCGGTGCCGGTGGAATCGTTGCGGATCAGTGAGGCGGCGGCGCCGTTCGAGCGGTGGCTGAGCACAGAGGCGCGGACGGAGTACTGAGCCACGACCGCGGTCGACTCTCGGAAACGGCAGATGCTGCGCCGTTACGCTGGAGGAATGAACAAGACCAGCGTGTGGACCATCGTCGGTGTCGTCGTCGCCGTGATCATCGCATGGACGCTCGTCAGCGTGCTGTTCAGCGTTCTCTGGTTCGTCGTCAAGCTCGCTGTCGTGGCCATCGTCGCGGTGGCGGTTTACCTCGTGCTCCGCGGAGTGTTCAGCAAGCAGGAGTGAACGACTCTGCGGTTACGAGCGCAACCCGGTCGCGGAGTCATGTTCGGCATCGAACTGCTCCCGGGCCAGGTTGACATCTCCGAGGTGAGCGGATGTCCACGCGAGCAACGAGTCGATGAGGTCCTGCAGCGTCTGTCCGAGGTCTGAGATCCGGTATTCGACGGCGATTGGTCGTGTCTCGATGACAACGCGCGTCACCATCCCATTGCGTTCCAGCCGACGCAGAGCCGTAGTCAGCGACTTCTGAGAGACGGCGGGGATGGCTCTGCGCAGCTCATTGAAGCGTCGGGGCCGTTCGCAGAGTCGGTCGAGGATCAGGAGTGACCACTTGTCCAGCACTTGGTCCAGAAGCTCGCGGTGCTCGTCAGAGATCTGACCGGCGACGCTGAGGGCGGTTTCGTCCATGAAACCTAGTCTCGTTGAAGTGTCCTTCAAATACTAGGTATAAAAAGGTTACTTGATTATTGAGAGCGAAAGCAGGTAACCCCATGGCTGTAGAACTGATCACCCCGGAGGGCATGTTCCAGCCGGTCCCGTACCACCACGTCTCCGTCAGTTCGGGAAGCCGCCAGGTGAGAGTGTCTGGCCAGATCGCTCGCGACGAGCACGGCAACCGGCTGTTCCCCGGTGACCTGGCCGGCCAGCTCGCTCATGCGCTGCGCAACACCGCTCGCGGGTTGGCGGGTGCCGGAGCCAGTTTCGCTGATGTCGTGCGACTGCGGGTGTATGTCATCCCCACAGACGAGACGATGTATCCAGACTTCATGCGCGGGCTCGAGAGCGTGGTGGAAGAACTCGGGATTCCGCAGCCGCTGCCGCCGCTGTCTGTCATCGGGGTGAACTATCTGTTTGAGCCGGACGTGCTCGTCGAGGTAGAGGCGGATGCTGTGCTCGACTGAGCTGCGCGCCTGCTGGCGCGTGGTGGACAACGAGCTAGGCGCCGGCTCCGCCCGGTCGAGTTCCCGCCGGAGCCGTCTGCTCGACATCCGTCCAGACCTCGGTGAGCTGCACGATGAGACCGTCACGCATTCGGGCGAAGCTCGCGCACTCGAAATGCTGGATGCCGGCGTCATCGCGGCCGGTGACGCGGGAGCGGCACGCGGCCTCGGTTGGGCTCGCGACGAGTTCTTCGACCTTCAGATGCGCGAACCCGGGGTAGTCACGGTTGACCCGGATCCACTCGGCGCGTCCGAACGACTCACCGGTGTGCACGTACCGGCAGAGGAACTCAGGATGCAGGAATGACTCGAGGTCATCCCACCGCTTCTGGTCGATCGCGGTCATGAGTCCTCGTAGAGCGGTTCCGGCATCCATGACGGCATCCTACGGTCGACCACCGACAGCAGCGCCGAGCGGTCGGTGTGTCAAGGCGGGTCATCTTCGCAAGAGCGCGACGTCGGCGGTGATGGTCGTGAGCTCGGAGAGCTTCATGTTGAGATTCTTGCACTCGGGTGGGACGTTCAGATGGCCAGATTCCCGGTTGAGAAAGCAGTAAGATAACCGCCACAAACAGCCCGGTGGGTCGCGGTTCCGCCAGCCCGCGAAGGACTACTACTACAGGCAGCGACTCGATGTCGCGCACGAGCTTGTTCTTCTCACCACGCATCACGACTCGGAACCGAGCGAAAAGGTTGCCGCCGAGCAGGCCGCACCCGGTGGGGCGGTCCTTGCTGGTCTTTATGCCGGTCCGGTCACGAGTCAGCCGAGCATCGCGCTCGGCGTGAGCAAGCGACACCCCGCTGAGAGCCTCGTCCTATGCCACCTGCGAGGGAATAGCTGTTTCGCTGATGCCGCGCAGCGTCTCGACAATGAGGTCGACGTCCGCCTCAGGGAAGACGAGGTCGGGTCCGGTCGGCGCCTGGTCGGTGTACGGGGGTTCGAAGAGGCGCCCCGGATCCATGACTCCATTCTTCGTGAGCTCGTCCACGATGAGGTTTACGAAGCGAATCTGGACCACTGTGAACTTGGTTTCGTCGAGGTACCTCTCGAATGCTTCTGCGGCGGCAGAACGATCGAGTCCCACTAGACCACGGACGAAGAGGCCGAGGCCGCCTGGGCGATCATTTGCCCAGACCATGTCGACAGGACCAGCACCCGCAGCGACGAGCATTCCTTCCAGCTCGGTGAGGTCGTCCGGGGTGAGTTGCTTGTTGCGTCGCAGTCGCTGGAGAGCGAGCTTGTCGAGGTGCTGGCGGAGGTAGGCCTCAGCTTTGGAACGGAACCGTTCGAAATCGGTGCCCGGCGTGGCCCGAGGCAGTTCGATCTCGACGCCCTCACCGAGGACATCTTCGAAGTCGGTGTAAACAGGGTTGCGCCGAGTCCTCTCGATGAAGCGGACGAGGCTCCTGATCCGGCGGCGCGCGAGCTCGAGCATGGGGAGTGTCACATCGACCCACCACTCGTCACCGGCGAGCGACTCCAGCAGCACCGCTTGCTCGGCGACTGACGGTATCGACGTCTTTCCGAGAAGGGACGCGGCGATCTGCTGGACGGTTTCACGGATCCGCTCGGAGAGCATAACGTCACCGTCAAGCTGCGCGAGCTGGTGGTGGAGGATCAAAAGATCGAAACGCTTGGCATCCTCGTCGTCATCTCGCACGGATGACGGCAATCCTGCCAGCCGCAACAGCTCCTCCACCCGTGGTGGAGTGAGGACCTTCCACGCGCCGGTGTGCGAAAACTCCTCGACTGCCTTCCTGGAGGGGCGGACGACGAAGTTGTCGAGGTTCATCCCTGCAACGATCTTGTGCAGTGTGGACACGGTCGTAGAACGCAGTTCGGGTTCCGCCTCTCCGAGCGCCGTGACGAGCCCGAGTCGCGCTTCGAACAGGCGCTGTGAGAGCGACTTCTGCAGTTGACCGGGCGATCCGGGGAGGTCCTGGCTGAAATAGTCGAGATTGCCGCAGAAATCGAAGACGAGGAAGTCCTTCTTATCCTCGCCGGGGCCGAAGAGGTCGGGTCGCAGGCGTGTGCCTCGGCCGGTCATCTGCCAGAACTTTGATTTCGAGCGCACCACCTTGAAGAACACGAGATTCACAACCTCGGGCACGTCGATGCCGGTGTCAAGCATGTCGACGCTGATCGCGATGTGGGGGACCTTCTCGGCAATGGAGAAGTCATCGATCAACGACTGCGCGTACGGTGTGTCGTGCGTGATGACGCGAGCGAAGTGCCCCGCGAGCTCGGGGTACGCGATGTTGAAGCGCTTCTCGATGAACTCGGCGTGCTTCTGGTTCTTCGCGAAGATGATCGTCTTTCCGAGTCGGTCGCCACCTGCCACCTTGTAGCCGCGCACCATAAGAGTCTTCAGAACCTTGTCGACGGTGTCTTCGTTGAACAGGAACCTGTTGATCTCTTCTGCGCCCACCTCGTCAGGTGGGCCATCCTCGCCCCAATCGAGGGCATCCCACTGGTCCTTCTCCTCCTCGCTGAGGTCGTCGTAGCGGATGCCCGCGCGTAAAAATCCACCTTCGAAGCTGATCCCCTTCGGCGGTACGAGGTAGCCGGCATCTACGGCTTCGTCGAGCGAGTAGTTGTCGGTCGGTACTCCGTCTTCAAGGTGGAATAGGCGGTAAGTGTTGTGGTCGACCTCATCCTTTGGTGTGGCGGTGAGGCCGACGAGCATGGCGTCGAAGTAGTCGAAGATCGCGCCGTACTTGGCGTAGATGGAGCGGTGGGCCTCGTCGATGACGATGAGGTCGAAGTGACCCGGCCCGAACCTGCGGAGGCTATCGTCGATCTCGTTGATGAGATTCATCATCGTGGGGTAGGTCGAGACATAGACGCGGCCGTCGACCGCCTTCTCGTTGACAAGATTGATGGTTGTTGAGCCGGGAAGGTGGGTCTTGAACGCGTTCGTTGCTTGCTTGACCAGCGCTTTCCGATCGGCAAGGAACAAGACCCGTTTGACCCAGCTTGCTTTCTGCAATAGATCGATGAGCGCAATCGTGGTTCTGGTCTTTCCGGATCCCGTGGCCATAACAAGCAGCGCCTCGCGCTGCTTGCGGTCGAACGCATCACCGACCGCCTTGATCGCGCGTACCTGATACGGTCGCCCCGCGATGTCGGTGTTCACTGGCTGGTGAGCCAGCGACAGCATGGTGCCGCGGCGTTGGATGAGGAGCTCGAGTTCGTCACGGGTGTAGAAGCCCTGAATCTCTCGGGGTGGGTAGCCTCCCGCGTCATCCCAAATGCGATGCACGTAGCCATTTGTGTAGAAGATCACCGGTCGACGCCCGAATTGTTTCTCAAGGCAGTCAGCGTAAAGCTTCGCCTGTTGCTGGCCCACCTCAGGCGACTTCGACGTGCGCTTTGCCTCGACGACCGCCAGCGGCAGGCCATCCAATCCCCACAAGACGTAGTCGACAAACCCCCGGCCCTCGGCGTTGGGCATGCCCGTGACCTCGAACTCGCGGTCGCGTTCCTCCTCCATCGGCCACCCCGCTTCACGGAGTAGTACATCAATGAACAAGTCGCGTGCCGCGGCTTCGTCGTAGTCGCGGGTGTCGGGTGCCGCCGCTGCCTGCGCTGCCGCGATCTGTGACTTCAGGTTCGCGATCTGTTCCTCGTGTGCGGCGAGTCGGTCGTCCCGTTCGGCAAGCACCCGTGTATGAGCCTCGTCCTGCTGACGGAATTTCTCGGAGAGACGGGAGACATCCTCAGGCGAGAGCGGTGTTGCTGCAGAGGCTAGCTTCGGATCGAACTGCGCCTGCAGCGGGACAATATCCGGACGCGGCGAGTGATGGTATGAGGCCCAGACGACGATGTTGAACAGCTCGCGCAGCACAGCGAGCGCAACGTCCGCGCCGATCTGCCGGGTGTCGTGCACTGCCGTGTTCGAGAGGCGGCGAATCACGTTCAGCTTTTGTGCGATTGGCGCCGGCACGCGCGACTTGAACGCGGCGTCATTGATCTTCGCGGAGAGATCGTCGCGGTACGGTCCGTCCAGCGACAGCACCTCGTAGAGATAGTCGACAACCCGCTCCACGACACGGCGGCTGTAGAAGCACGCCGACCGCGGGTCGGAGATCAGGTATGACTCCGCGCGAACACAGTCGTCGTGCACGTGCGGCAGTGTCTGCCGCACGAAGTCGAAGTTACCCATGCCGCTGCCCCTACTCGCCTTCTTCGTCGATTCCGAAGTGCTGGGTGAGTCGCTCCAGCGTGAACTCCTGGCGGAGCTTGCACGCGCTGTGCTGACTCGCGAACATACCCTTCTCCCAGTAAGCATCGCGCTCGGAAATCGTCTTGATCCATTCGACGGGGACGACCCACTCTGCGTTTTCATCGACGTCGTCGCTCTGGTGCGTGTATTTCCCGGTGAGAGGTTGTGATGCAAGCGGGGCGAGCTCATCGCCAACGCGCACGCGGGCGTCTTCGAAACGCTGTGCCGGTGCGAGCACCTTGCCGACACCGACAAAGCCAGTCCCGGGAACATTGACCCAGATGCGGGCACCGATGGGCAGCGACCTGATCGTCTGCGAGTAGAACTTGCCCCCGCCGGCAGAGACGAAGCCGAACCGGCGAGCGTCTTCCCACGGTCGATCGCCCCCGAAAGATACGTACCAGTCGACGCCGTTCCAGGGAGCACGCTTCGAGGTCGACTTCGTGGTCTGTGCCGACGGAGCGTCGACGGATGCTGCGAGCCACGACCTCGCTAGGTACCGCCGATCCTCATCCTCGATGTAGGTGAAGAACACCGCGTTGATCGGCACGCCGAAGCCGCGCAGGTAATTGACGATGCGCTCCGAACTGGCGTCGAGCGCCGAGGCGACGACGGTCAGCTGCATCTCGGCGTTCAGCTCGTCGGGTGGCGCCGAGCCGAAGACTTCCTCGAATGCTGACTCGAACGGCTGGCCGAGGAACTTTCCGGCGATGTCGATGACGTCATCACGTGAAAGCGTCGACACCCACGAGCCGTAATCGAGCACCTGCGCAACGACCTCGCGTGGTGTGCGATCGCGCTTGAGTTCCAGCACGTGCAGGTTGCCGTCGGCGTCGATCGCCAGCAGGTCGATGCGCTTCCCGTATGGCGTCACAACTTCGCTGCCGATGATCAGCAGAGGGATGCCGAGGAGCGACGGGTCGCGCTTGAGAAACTGGTGCAGCTCGTTCTCCGTGGGCAGCGCAGCGGGTGTGAGCGGCTTGGGCTGGTCGCCGTCGATGCGCCACATTCTCATTTCAACGGGCATGAGTCACAGCTCCCCTCGGAATGCGCGGGACTGAAGAGAGGCGAAGAGTTCGTCGTCTGCTCGAAGAGCGCGCTGAAGAGTGCCGTGCTGTCGAGTCGCTCGATCCGCTCGCGCCTCGAACGTCAGTCGCGCCTCGATTGGCGGTAAGGGGATGGGGACCTTCCGCAGATCGCCGATGTTCAGACCTTGCACGGCTACACCTTTCGTGTGCCGTGCCATCCAGCGCTGAAGCCCTGGAGCGGACATCGAGGCCCGGACGTACTGTGAAGTCGCGGAGTCGGTGATCGACAATCTCGCCGAATCCTGGGTGATATTGGCGCCGTCCAATTCGGGCGGGATTTGGGCGAACCGGCCGACATGGCCGCGGATCGACATCAACAGGTCACCCTCGCGGAGCAACGACCGCTTGTACGAGGCGGAGATCGCCGGATCGGTGCGGCGGACGCCGGGGACCGAAATTCCTCCGTTCTTCATGTCTGCTACCCGTATATACGGGACGCCACCGCTGATCTCGGGTCCGGGCTTCAGTATCCCGTAGGTGATCGGCCGGCCTGCCTCGATCAACTCGTCGAGGGGGGAGACGGGTAGTCCTTGTGGGTTCTCCGCTGGATCGCCGAACATTTCGTGGTAGATCGACAGGGTCAGGGAGCCGAGGTGGGCAAGCACCTGATGGCGCTTTGCGCGGATTGTGTCGGCCTGGTCGAGGATTGTCGCAATCCTTCGCTGCTCCTCCAGTGGCGGTTGCGGCACCCTCGTTTCCTTGAGCACCTTGAAATGACGTGAGTACCCGAGGCTCGGGATTCGCCGCGAGCGCAGGTAGTGATAGACGTACTTTGGATCGAAGTCCTGACGGGTCTTCAGGAGCTTTACCCCGTCGGCTCCTACGGCAAACGGAAAATCAACGAACTTTAAGGCGCGTGTGTGATCCCCGAAGACGATAACGGGCGGTTCCGAATGGACAATCGAAGTCTGGTCATTGGTGTAGCCCGCGACGACCGAGCGACCCTGATCGATGATCGGGACGGCACCGGAAGGGAGGAAGGCTGACTGTGGGATCTTCTCGTTGCCCCGTGAGACGTCTGTGATCGCCTCGGCAAAGGGCACGGTTTTCATGTGAGCATCGCTTTCAGCTCGGCAAGGCCGGCTTCGATCTCGGTCTCTAGCTTCTCGATATCGGAGATGATGTCGAGCGGGTCGCGGTGCTCGATCTCGTCGTGGACGACTTCTTTGTAGCGGTTCAGCGACAGATCATAGCCTTGCGCGACGATATCGGCCTTGGGCACGAGGAAGGACTGCTCGGTTCGCGCTCGCTTCTTTTCGGCATCCCGCGCACCCCATCGCGCAAGCACGTCAGGTACGTCGTTCGCTTCGATCGGGTTGCGCTTGTCGTCGAGCGAGAAGCCGTCGGCACGCACGTCATAAAACCAGACGTCATCCGTGCCACCAGAGTTGGTCTTCGTGAAAAAGAGGATGGCAGTCGAGACTCCAGCGTAGGGACGGAAGACTCCCGAGGGAAGCTTGACGACAGCATCCAGCTTCTGGTCTTCCACGAGTGCTTGGCGAAGTGTCTTGTGTGCGTTGCTCGACCCGAACAGCACACCGTCTGGCACGATGACGGCCGCGCGCCCGCCTGGCTTGAGGAGCTTCAGAAATAGCGCTAGAAAGAGCAGCTCGGTCTTCTTCGTCTTGACCGTGCTCTGTAGGTCCTTTGAGGTCGACTCGTAGTCGAGCGATCCGGCGAAGGGTGGGTTGGCGAGGATGAGCGTGTACTTCTCAGCGTCCATCGCTGCGCCTTCGGAGAGCGAGTCGCGGTAGCGGATGTCGGGGGACTCGATGCCGTGCATCAGCATGTTCATGCTGCCGATGCGGAGCATGGTGGAGTCGAAGTCGTAGCCGTGGAACATCGAGTGGTGGAAGTGCTGCCGCTGCGTGGCACTCAGGAGCGTAGTCGAGTGGGTGTCTCGGACGTACTCGCTCGCGGAGACGAGGAAGCCGGCGGTCCCGCATGCGGGATCACAGATCTCGTCTCCCGGTTGGGGGGCGGTCATCTTCACCATGAGGTCGATGATGTGGCGCGGAGTGCGGAACTGCCCGTTCACGCCGGCAGACGCGATCTTCGAGAGGAGGTACTCGTACAGGTCGCCGTTGGTGTCGCGGTCCGCCATCGGGATGCCGTCGAGCATGTCCACTACCTTCGACAGCAGGGCTGGCGCGGGGATGGTGAAGCGAGCGTCCTTCATATGTTGGCTGTAGGTGGTGCCGTCGCCCATATTCCGCAGGAAGGGGAACACCTCGTCGCCGATGATCTTGAACATCACCTCTGGAGACGTGTTCTTGAAGTGGCTCCATCGCAGTGCTGACTGTCCGGGCAGGAACACAGGGTTCTCGGGCGCGCCGCCGGTGATGCGCGCCTTCTTTTCCGCGAGGGTCTGAATGTCGTCGAGGCGCCGGACGAACAGGAGGTAGGTGACCTGTTCGATGACCTCGAGCGGGTTGCTGATGCCGCCCGACCAGAAGGCGTCCCAGACGCGGTCGATCTTGCTCTTCAACTCTCCGGTGATCATACGAGTAACTCTAGTTGGGCGTGGTGGCGCGGACTGGGTCACGGCTTGTCTCTCTATTGCGCGGCGCGTCCGGGCAGTAGATCAGTCTCCATGGGGCCACCGACACTGGGATGCCCGTCGTCGAGCCTCGTCGGATCAACTTAGGAAACTGGATTCCTCCTGGATCAATGCCGCGAGACGATTGCGCCCGGCCGCGATATCGAACGACATCCCAGCCGTCGAGTCCATGGCGTAGTGCAGCGGCCACGTCGTGAGTGTTCCGTAGCGTGCTGAGTAGATGCCCACGTGCTCGATCTGGAAGGTATCAGATTGATCTAGAAGGGCGTACGCCAACAACTGATGAAGGTGCTCAGGGCGCAGGATATCCGGCCTTAGCCCAGCCTTTATCTTCGGAGCCAGGTTCGACTTGATGTCAATAAGGACGCCGTTGGCGATCAGGTCGGCTTCAGCTGCGATCCGTTGTGCATCACCAGGTGCTGTCAGATCGAAGGTTGGGGCGATAGCCAACGGTGCCTCGAGCTGTCCGAGGAGGTTCTTGGAGGCAACGCTCATCAGGGCCGTGAGCTCTTCGATCGCCTTAGGGCTTGCTTCAGAGAGCATTGCTTCGGCCGAGAACGCGCGTCCGAGCACCAACGACGGGATGTACGGAGCCGATGCGGCGCCGGCGCGGAACGCGCTCACGCAAAGAGCCAGGGCCCACACTGCTTTGGCTTGAACGTCACGGGCTCCGGAGCTGGCTAAGAGCTGAGTCAGATCGTAGATCGTCGAGCGGTAGTCATCGTTGAATGGGAAGAGCTGAAGCGCCGCTTCCGGGGCCTTTTCGGGTTCGAGTGTTATTTGCACGAAGAGGTCAATCGCAGTCCCAACGGTTCCCGGGTGCGCGCCAGACGAGTCCACAAGGAGCTCGCCTGCCCTCGCTTTGTACTCCACTTGAAGCCCCTTGGAATTCGGGAAGGTTGTGCGCAGGTACTGTCCGATCGAGGAATTGCGGTCCCTGATGTCCTTCGTGAGCGTGCCATGGGTGAGGAACATGGCTCGAACCTACCGCTGGTTGCGGTGACGCGACTCGCATGAAGATGCGCCGACTCATCGAGAACCGATGCCGCGTGGTTCCTGAGAGCACGGCGGGCACGGACTCACCGTTCGATTTTTTCGAATTGCGGAGTAGCATGGGCGCATGAGCACCTCGACTGATGTGCCCCGCGGCGCACGCAAGGCACAGACTTATCTCCCCGAGGCAGAGGGCCGCGGTGAGCTTCTCGATTTCGCTGAGCTGTTGCGCGAGCTTGAGGGGTATCTGGCGCAGAGCTCGTCTAAGGCCGCACTTGTCGACCCCCACGGCAACGCCCGCCCGATTCCAGACGAGATTTTCCGTATCCTCGACCAGGTGACGAATGCGCTCGCTGCGGGCGAAGGCATCACGATCGTTCCACAAAGCGCGGCGATGACGACGCAGCAGGCAGCGGATTTCTTGGGGATCAGTCGCCCGACGCTTGTTCGCCT
The DNA here is from genome assembly GCF_054072595.1 of Microbacterium wangyouchuni. NCBI lineage: Bacteria > Bacillati > Actinomycetota > Actinomycetes > Micrococcales > Microbacteriaceae > Microbacterium > Microbacterium wangyouchuni. The sequence continues at coordinate 152,057 of NZ_JBSVRM010000007.1, read as the reverse complement.
CTTGGAAGCCGGTGAAATCCCCTTCGAGAAGCCTGGTCGTCATCGTCGGATCCGACTCGAAGATCTGGTTTCGTACCAAGCAAAATTCCGCGCCGAACGTCGCGCCGCTCTCCGTGAGCTGCAACGGACCAGTGCCACGGCGAAGATCCGGATCGGAGACCCGAGCAGCGTAAAGCGCATGGCGGAGCTGGACGCTGAGTGAGTTTTCCGGCGTTCTTTGACACGAATGTCCTGTACGGGGCGCTGATCAACGACTTCATTCTCGAACTAGCGGATCGCGGTCTGTTCCGACCGCTCTGGTCGAAGGATGTGATGGCCGAACTGTCGAAGAACCTGGTCGCGAACGGTGAGGATCCGCACCTCGTCGAAAAGCGTGTTGCCACGATGGAGCACTACTTTGTCGGCGCGATGGTGACGGGCTACGACAATCTCGTTTCGACGATGACGAACGATAAGAAGGATCGACACGTCCTCGCGGCCGCGGTTCGCGGTGGCGCGGAAGTGCTTGTCACGTTCAATATGAAGGACTTTCCTGCGGACTCAGTTGAGCCGTTCGATCTCGAAGTCGTCCACCCTGATGATTTCCTCCTGGATCAACTCGACCTGTACCACGCGCCGACGTTGCGCGCCCTGGTCGAACTCGTTGAGGGATATGATTCCCCGACGATGACTATCGATGACTTTCTGCTTGCGCTCATCAGAGCCGGCGTGCCGAAGTTCGCGGAAGCCGTGCGCGCCCGGCTCTACTGATCCCTCAAGGCTCTAGTGCCGCTGCGAGCGGGTTCATGCCGAAGGCAGCTGAGACCGAGGTTGCTCGTCCACCGAGCGGTACGCCTGATCGGCACCCCGCACCACGGAGTATCCGCCACCCCTTCTATATATCCATCCACGCCACCCGATCGGGCCTACTCCAGCAACTCCACCGTCACGCTCTCGAAGTCGCCCTCAAATGCAAACTCTCCGACGCCATCCTTCCGCGCCGGCGACAACCGATCAGCCCCGATGTCCAGGCCCTGGAACGATACGAAGTACTCGAAGGTCTCATCCAGCCGCAGCTGCCCGCTTGGTTTCCCATCGATGAACAGCGCGGCGGTGCCGCCCGTGCTCTCAGAGTCGATCACAAAGCGCAGGCGCAGCTCAGTTTGCCCCGCCGGAACAGGAATCGTGGAGCGCAGAATCTTGTGGTCGCCGTAGTAGTTGAAGTCGTACTCGAGGTGGCCATCCCGGATCAACAATGAGTAGCCACTGTTCCAGCTGCCGTGTGCGATGAGTACTCCTTCTTCTGTCCCGCGAGGCCGCTCCACCGTCGTGGTGATCTCGAACGAACGGCCCGGAACAGGCGGAGCCGCGCCGTTTCCGATGTGCTGCACGCCTTTCAGATACACGAACTTCTTACGATCTCGGGGCGAATGGGGGCTGAACTTCGCATTGGCGCGCTGCGCAAAGCCGCGATCGTCCAGCGGCAGCACGGAGTTCTTCTCTGCCTGCACCCACCACTCGTCGACGAGCTCCCTGAGCTTGTCCGGCCGCTCAGCAGCCAGGTCATGTGTCTCCGAGAAGTCCTCTGCGAGGTGATAAAGCTCCCAGCGGTCCGTGTCGAAATCGGCACCTCGCACATGGAAGGCGACAGCCTTCCACCCGTCCTTCCAGATCGCACGGTGGCCGAGTGTCTCGAAGTACTGCGAACGTGACTGGCTGTCGGGTGAGCCACCCGTGAGCGCCGAAAGCATCGAACGGCCGTCGACAGGACGTTGCTGCAACCCTCGACGCGTGACGGGGGCTTCGAGTCCTAGATGATCGAGAACGGTGGGAACGATGTCTGTCACGTGTTGGAACTGCCCCAACTTCGCTCCGCGTTGCGATCCGGGGGAGTCCTTAGGCAGGCGGATGAGCGCCGACGTGCGGATGCCGCCGGCATGAGTGTTCTGCTTGTAGCGACGCAGCGGGGTGTTCCCTGCCTGCGCCCACCCGAGCGGATAGTTGACCTGTGTAGACGAACCGTCGATCAGGTCGGCATTCGCGATGACCTCATCGAGTTTGGGGAAGTGCCCGTTCTCGTACTGGGTGGTGTTGAGAACGCCATGCGGGCCGCCCTCTTGGCTCGCGCCGTTGTCGGCGAGGAGCACGAACAGTGTGTCATCGAGTCGACCCAGCTCCTCGATGCCGGCCACGAGCCGCCCGATTTCGTGATCCGTGTGCTCAAGGAATCCCGCGAACACCTCCTGAAACTTGGCATAGGCGTTCTGCGCTTCAGGGGCGACGTCATCCCACGCCTGCACGCCATCGTTGCGTGGAGGCAGATCGGTACCTTCCGGAATGACACCCGTCTCGAGCTGCCGTCGATAGCGGCGCTCGCGAATCACATCCCAGCCTTCGTCATACTTACCGCGATACTTCTCGACGAACTCCCGTGGCGCCTGGAACGGTGTGTGTGTTGCCCCTAAAGCGAAATACAGGAAGAACGGTTTCTCTGGCGTCACAGACGTCTGATCGCGGATGAACTCGATCGACTTGTCGACCAGATCAGTGGTGAGGTGATATCCCTCCTCCGGCGTCGCCGGCGGCGGAACGGGGTGGTTGTCGTAGTAGAGCTCAGGATGGAACTGGTCAGTCAATCCCTCGAGGAACCCGTAGTACCGCTCGAAGCCTCGTGCCAGCGGCCACTGATCGTAGGGGCCGGATGGCGTCGTCTGATCCATCGGCGTCAGGTGCCACTTGCCGACAGCGAGAGTGTTATATCCCTCATCGACGAGCATCTCCGCAATGGTCGCTGAATCATGCCCGATGCGCCCCCGATACCCGGGGAAGCCGTCATCCACATGCGAGAGGTAAGCCATGCCCACCGCGTGGTGGTTGCGTCCTGTGAGCAAGCTCGCACGCGTTGGCGAGCACAGCGCTGTCGCATGGAAATTCGTCAGCTGTGCACCATCAGAGGCAAGCGCATCCATCGCCGGCGTGGCGATCTCTGATCCGTAGCATCCAAGGCTCCCGAAGCCCAGGTCATCCAAAACGATGAAGACGACATTCGATTTTCCAGTTGCTTGCGCCCGCTCTGGCCACCACGCCTCGGAGTCTCGATATGTAGTGCCGATCTTTCCGCCGAATTGCTGTGTCATCGGTGTGCCTCTCCGACGCCGAGATCTTCGAGGATGCGCGACAGCTTCTCGGCATACGAGGGGCTCGATTTGTCGCGATCCTGGTCTTCAATGTCGATGATCGTCTTGACTCCAGCGGGGCGCGTCGACAACACGACGACCTGGTCACCAAGCGTGATCGCCTCCGACACGTCATGCGTGACAAGGATGACGGTCGGTTTCACAAGGTCGAGCATTTTTCGCAGCTCACCCTGCAATGTGATCCGGGTGAACGCGTCGACGGAGGCGAACGGCTCATCCATTAGGAGCAGGCGGGGTTGCAGCGCGAGGGCGCGCGCGATGCCGACGCGCTGTGCCATGCCGCCGGAGAGCTGACGAGGATATGCGCGCGCGTAGTCGGCTAGCCCCACTTTCGCGAGAAAATCGTGTGCGAGCTTCTTTGCTTCGGCGCGTGAGTGGCCGCGCACTTCGAGCCCGACAGTGACGTTACGCTCCACAGTCATCCACGGAAAGAGACCGGGCTGCTGGAATGCCATGCCGAGGTGATTGGTAGGACCGAGCTTTACCGGCTCGCCCTCCCAGTAAAGCGTGCCTTTGGTCGGTGCCATGAGCCCCGCGGCCAAGCTGAGGAACGTGCTCTTGCCGCAACCGGACGGCCCGACGAGCGAAACCACGCTCCCGAGGGGCGCCGTGAAGTTGAGATTGTCGAGGATCGGAGCATACCCGGATGACGCCGACGAGTTCGTGTACGCGAACGAGACGTTCTCAGCGCGGAGTTCGCCGGGCACACCGGCCTTCGAATCGGAACGGAGAGATGCATTGCTGGACATGAGAAGTATTCCTGTCTTGAAACGAGAAGCAGATCGTACTAAGCGCTGTAATCGGCTTTGGACGACGTGAGTAGGCCAATAAGCCAGCTCACAGCCGCGCCGACAAGGCCGATGACGACCATGATCGCGATGACGACCGGGGTGTCGAGCGAAGACGATGCGTTGATGATGATGTAACCGAGTCCGGCGCTGGATCCGACATACTCCGCCGCGACGACCGCAATCCAGCCGAGGCCAGCCGCGGCTCGTGATGAGTTCAGGATCGACGGGGCCGCTGCGCGGAACTGGACGCGGAACAGCGATTGCCAGCGCGACATGCCCAGCATCGTTGCGACGCGCAGCAGTGTGGAGTCCACATTGCGCACAGCATCCGACGTCGAGATCAGCATGACGAAGAACACCGCGTAAGCGACGAGGAAGACCTTGCCGCCGATACTCGTTCCGAACCACAGGATCGTCAGCGGAATCCATGCGAACGGGACGATGAACCGCAGAATCTCGATAACCGGGTTTAGCGCCAGCCCCAGCCGCGGTAAAGCACTGAGTACCAGCCCCACGATCACTCCCGCCGTTGTCCCCACGACGAATCCGAGGATGAACTCAAGAATGCTGACGCCGAGCCCGCCCCAGAACGACGACGTCGAAACGAGCCGCACAAACGCGTCCATCACGTCCGTGACGGTCGGGAGAACGACGACGGGAACGCCGCTGATCGTCACCGTCGACTGCCAGATGATCAAGATGATCGCCAGGCCAATCAAGCCGGGCCACGCATTGCGGGCCCACGCGACTACGCGATTTGCGGACGCTCCCCCGGGCATCTGATTGATCATGCGCTTCTCCATTGCTGAGCACCCTTCATCGCGAAGCTGTACAGACCGTTGAGGAGAAGCCCCACGGCGCCAAAACAGAGCATGAGCGCCATGACGGTCGGGACGTCGTATCCCTGCTGGGCGCGGACGAGGCTCTTGCCCAGGCCGCTGTCGGCGGCTATGAGTTCGGCGATGATCACCGTGCCCCAGCCTGCGGTCAGGGCGACGCGAAGACCGATCAGGACTTCCGACATCATCGAGGGCAGCACTACGAAACGCATCTTCTGCCAGGTGCCCATGCCGAGCATCGTGGCTGACTTCTCCAGCGCAGACGGGATACGGGTCGCGCCGTCGACCGCGTATACGATCACGACGAGATATACCGCGAGCCCGACCAGGAATAGCTTCCCGGAGTAGCCGAATCCGAACCAGACGATCGCCAGAGGGATCCAGGCGATGCTGGACACTGGGCGGATCATCTCGATCGCCGGGAGGAACATTCGACCGAGGAAGTGGATGCGTCCCAGCAGCAGGCCGGTCACGATGGCGAGGAAAGCACCTATCGCCCATCCACCGACGAAGACGCCGAGACTGCTAGCGAGATCGCTCCACAGCGACTTCTGGGCATAGGTGATGAACGCGTCAAGGACTTCGATTGGGCTGGCGAGCTTGGAGATACGCCCGCTGTCGCCCGCGAGCGCGGCCGCGATTACAGCCCAGACGGCGATGAACCCGAAAACGCCGATCAAGCCCCAAAGCCACGGATTGCGCTGCAACGAACGCGGCCTGCTGGCCGTCTCGATCGCTCTTGTGTCAGTCATTCAGAGGTCACTTCTCCAGCGCGCGTTCGGCGAACTCGGTGTTAACGAACGCGGTCACGAAGTCGTTCAGATCGACGTCTTTCGCCGGAGCGAACCCGAGCTCCTGCGCAAGGGCGGCGACCTTGGCGAGTCCCTCTGTGTCGGGCACGTACGTGGGAGCCACCGAAACGAGTCCTTTATCGAAGGAGTACTGCACTGATTCGACGTCAACGCCGGCGAAGTCCGCCATGAGTGCGTACGCCTCGTCGGGAGAGTCCGTGATGAAGTCCGTGGCCTCGAACTGGGCGCGCAGCACATCATCAACGGCCTCGGGGTTCTTATCGGCGAACGACTGCGACACGATAAAGCCATCACCAGGCGCGTCGGAGCCGAGCACATCGGAACCGGTGAACAGCACCGTACCGATGTCCTTCAGGACCATGTCGGCAGCGTACGGAACGTACGTTGCTGCGACGTCGACGTCACCTGATTCCAAGACGCCCACCATCCCAGGGCCGGTGCCCGAGACGAAGTACTCATTGCCGCCAGGCTCGATGCCCGCGTCCTTGAGCCCGATCTCGAAGAACAGCGTCGAAGCGGTCTTCTCCCCGCTGACGACGACCTTTTCCCCTGCCAGATCTTCGGCGGATTCAATGCCGCTGTCTTTGCTGACCACAGTGACATTGGCGTTGATGAACGACTGGCCGACGAAGTACGCCGCGTCAGGGGACTGCGAGAAGATCACGGTGGCCGAAGCGCTGTTGCCCCAGGTCATATCGAGCTGCCCTGCGGCAAGTGCGCTGGCAGCGCCAGGCAGGCCCTGGGTGATTTCAACCCAATTCACGTCGTAACCGAGGTCCTCAAGGTGGGTGTTCTTCTGCATGATTGGCACCGGAGAGACCACAGGGAAATACCCGATGTTCAGAGTCTTGCTGTCGCCCTCCCCGTTACCGGGTGCGGCGGAGCAACCCGAGATGGCGAGCAGAGCAGCGGTGCCGATGGCAGCCGCCCGCAGGGTGCGAAGTGTGGACATGGTGCTCTCCTTTGAACGGTTCCCGTCGTGTGCCGGGAAGGGGCTAAACTCCCTACTAGATCGATCTAGTAGATGGATCTAGTGCAGACTACGACAGAGGCGCGATAGTGTCAACGGCGTCGCCGAAGGAGTCGAAGGAGATCTGAATGGCCCGAGTCACTCTGACCGATGTCGCTCGTCGCGCGGGAGTCTCGCGCGCGACGGCATCGCTAGTTCTTCGCGATACGGGCAGCCTTTCCGACGCCACGCGTGTGCGCGTGCGCGCAGCGATGGATGAACTCGGCTACGTCTACCATCGGGCCGCCGCGGCCATGCGTGCTGGGCGCACACAATCGATTGGACTCATCGTTCCGGACGTTTCCAACGGTTTCACGGCCGAGATGACCGTCGCGATCGAACGGACGCTCGCGGCAGCAGGACACGTGACGCTCATGGCCAACTCGCTCGAGGACGCCTCTCGTCAGGATCTGCTCGTCAGCTCGATGCTTGAACGCAATGTGGATGGGCTGATAGTGGTGCCGGCAGTGGGGACCGACCAGTCATTTAAGCAGCGCCTGGTTGATGTCTCGCTGCCCGTTCTTATCGCCACGCGCGACATCGACGCTGCCACTCTCGCGTATGCCGGGATCGACAACCTGGCGGGCGGGCGGCTGGCCGCAAGTCACCTCGTCGAACATGGCGTACAGACCGTGGCGTATATCGGTGGAGAAACAGGGCTGGCGCCTCGGCGGGACCGGCTTGTCGGTGCGAAGGAAGTGTTGGTGCGTGCCGGCGCGCAACTGGCACTGGATCTCCCCGGTCCGGCGAACGGTGAATGGGCTCGCGACCTGGTGAACTCATTGGCCTCCAGCGGGGACTTGCCTGAAGCAATCATCTGTCACAACGACATCGTCGCGTTCGGCCTGTTTCGTGCACTACGCGAACGGGGATTCTCACGAGAGGCATTGCCCCGCGTTGTCTCATATGACGAAGTTCCCGCAGCAGCACTGTGGGAGCCGCCGCTGACGACCGTGGGTGCGCGCGGGCTAGACGTCGGCAACTCCTGCGCCGAGGCGCTTCTCTCGCGGATCGCGAACCCGGACGGAGCGCCCGAAACCGTGCTGGTGTCGCCGCATCTGATTGTGCGCGAGTCCTGTGGTTGTGTGCCGTCGCCGAGTCGCGGAACGTCTTGAATAAAGTGATCGCTTGCTCACCTTCCACAAGTTTTCGAACGTCCGCAGGTCAGGCACGCTAGAAGGCAGCAGAGGCCCGAATCTCCCGTCGGGCCCCTGCTGTAGCTCACCGGCTTACGGCTGAACGAACACCTCGTCAGCCAGCATCCCGGGGCTGACCCGGATCAGCACCGTCTCGCCGTCCGGAACGAGGAAGGCCTGAGAGCCGGTGGCAGATGCACCGTTGTAGAGCTCGTCCATCCCGATGCCGTCAGCCAGGACGACCATCGAGTCGTAGCTGTTGACGACGTTGCCGGCGCTGGTGACGAAGGCGATGCCGACCTCGGCCGCGAGACCGGACTCATCACCGGTGTATGTGACCGTGTAGTTCACGATCTCGTAATGCGACCCCGCAGGTGCCGGGTCGTTGAACATGCCGTCGGCAACTGCCGCCGCCCCGTCAGCGGTGTAGCTGTTCACGACGACGGTCCAGTCATCGGTGCTGATCTGCGAGGCAAGCGGGTACGGGTTCTCGCGAGTGCCCTGCTCGGCAGCATCCGCCGGCTCTTCCTCATCTACCGCGACGACCTCTTCATCTGCAGGCTGTGTGACGGTGGTTTCGGTGTCGCCGAAGGCCTCGTCGAACGCTTCATCGGCCGCGCTCGCGATAACGCCCAAGAAGACGACCACCCCGACGATCGTGCCAACAACGGACAGGATGAGGCCGACGACGCCCATCCACTTGCGCCCGCCCTTGAGGAACAGCGACACGAGGCTGAGCACGAACGCGATCGGCAGCAGGATCCAGCCGACGATCAGAGCGCCAGGAATGCACGCGAAGATGAAGCCGACGGCTGCCACGATGAGCGCGACCAGCGCGAGGACGTTCGTCTTCTTCGGCGCGGATGCCGTCGCCTCAGCGGGCGGCATCGGAGGAGGCATCTGCTGCGGAGCGGGAGTCGCAGGAGGGTTGGGAATGGACATGTGATTCTCCTTCAGGAGTGTGCGTGGAGCACCGGCCTGCCCCACGACGGATGCCGTAGGGCGATGGTTCGCACGCACGCCGAATATCGCCCTAAGGGCAGGGCGCGAATCGGGGAACTCGAGTCGGGTTCCAGGGCCCGTGCGGACCTATCGAGGTTGAGTGTATTCGGGGGCATGGACATTGGTCCCGATGCCTTGCAGCGACTGGGATGTCCGGCGACCGCGGTAGCATCCGACCATGGCATCGCAATTTCTGGAGACAGGCCGTGCGCACCGCCCCCGCGTGATCCACACCGGCCAAGCCTTGGTCGACCTGGTCATCGAAGTGCCCGACATCCCCGCGCGCGGACAGAACGTGATGGCCGGCTCCGACGCTCAATACGCCGGCGGCGCCGTCACCGTGCTGCTCGCAGCAGCCCGCCTGGGTGCGCAGTGCGTGCACGCGGGCGCACTCGGCACCGGCCCGCACGGTGATCTCATCCGTGAGGCACTGGATGCTGATGACATCACAGCATCCGCCCCGCCGATCATGACGCGTGACACTGGCGTGTGCGTCGTGCTGATCGAGCCGACCGCCGAGCGCACCTTCATCACGACGCTGGGCGCCGAGCGTGACATCACAGTCGACTCGCTTGCAACCGCCGTCGTCCAGCCAGGCGACCTCGTCTGCGTCACGGGATACTCCCTCGCCGTCGCACAGACCCGAGACCCGCTGCTGACCTGGTTGGCAACCCTCCCCGCGGACGCCGTCGTCGTCCTCGACCCCGGGGCCGCGTTCGCCGCGCTGCCTGCCGACGCGCGCGACGTGATGCTCGCCCGCACTGACGTATGGACCGGCAACGCCGAGGAAGCGACCGACCTGCTGGCGGTGCGGGCTGTTCCGGTCGAAGCATCCGAACGCGAAATCGTGGCGCAAGCCGGCGCGCTGGCGCCGCTGATGCGGGCCGGTGCGATCACCATCGTCCGCGACGGCGCCGAGGGTTGCGCGGTGCAGGCGCGCGGCGAAAGCACCTACGTGGCGGGCTTTCCGCAGACCCCCGTAGACACCAACGGGGCCGGTGATGCCCACACGGGTGCGCTGCTGGCCGGTATCGCGGGCGGCGCGAGCTGGGTGGACGCTTGCCGACGTGCCAACGCGGCGGCCGCGATCAAAGTCACCCGGCGAGGGCCGACAACCGCGCCGACCGCAGTTGAGGTCGAGGAGTTCCTGCGCGGCCGGTGAGTCCCTGAAACCATCTTCGGTGCGAAATTTTGTCACGGAGCGCTCAGTATGTGCTATTTTGCTCGGCTACGATCAGGGAATGGCCCGTCCAAGAAGCGAAAAGGCACGCCAGGCTGTCCTGGCTGCGATGCGGAATGCACTGGCCACCGGGGGATATGAAACTGCGACGATCGAGGGCTTGGCTGCCGAAGCTGAGGTATCGAAGCAGACGATTTACCGTTGGTGGCCGTCGAAATCAGCGATCCTGGGGGAAGCGCTGCTCGAAGGGGAATTACCGGGGAAAACCCCGCCGGTTCCGATGACAACGGATCTCGGCACCGACCTGCGCGAGTGGGTGGCGACGATGATGACGCATATCGGCACCACCGAGAACACTGCGCTCGCGCGGGCGCTGATCGCCGTCAACGTGGCAGATCCAGAACTGGGTGCACGGCTCAATGAGCGGTTCACCGAGCCGATCATCGGGTGGATCACCGAGCGTATCGAGCGTGGCAAGCAGGCCGGTGAAGTGCGTGTCGAGATCGATGCGGCAGCCGTTGCGAACCAGTTCGCCGCGGCCGCCTCATATGCGGCTCTGCTCGGACGCAAGATCGACGACGCTCAGGCGGATGCTCTCGGCGAGGTGCTCATGCGCGGCATCGCCGTTCCCGAGGCATCCGCGTCCTAACAACGCCGGCACTTCGACAGGCTCCGTGACCAGTAACGCCGGGCGGCGGCTCTCGCTCCCTGAGCTTGTCGAACGGGCGGCATCCGCTGTCCGCGGCATCCGCTATCCACCCGGAAGGTAGACGACCGAGCCGCTGTCGCGCGTGGAAGTGAGATACCCACCGATGGTCCGGATCCCGTCGCCGCTGGGCAGCTCTGCGATCGTGTTGGCCTCGAGGTCGAGGATGAGCGCCGGTGCACCGAAGGGTGCCGTGACGATGGTCTGTCCGTCGGCTGAGACGGCGTCGAGCTCGATGTCGGGGAAGTTTTTGCCGGTCGCTACCGAGTCGAGTCCGTTGTCCAGGCCGCCGGGGAGCTTCAAGACGGGGGTTCCTGCACTGTCGACGGCGGCGATAGTCCAGTAGTTGAAGTCGTCCAATTCGTAGAACACGCCATCCAGGGCAGAGGGCATGCCGGGGCCACGGGCACTGTCGAGCTTGCCGATCTCATTGCCGTCGAAGTCGTAGCCGGTGTAGGTGGCTTCGGTGAAGGAAACGCGGTCGGTGGTCAGCGCGAATCCGTCAGCGGCGAAGTTCACGAGGTCGTTCGGATCGCCGGGACTGCTTCCGGAGGCGGTGATCTCGCCAGTGGCGGCGTCGAAGATGGAGTACTCGGTGGTCATCATGTCGACGCACGCGATGTGTCCGGACAGCAGGTGGCATTGGGCGACGGCGCTCATCGCGGCCTGCCAGGCGATCTGCCCGGCACCATCGAAGGCGAGCAGCACCTCGCCGGCGTCGGCGGCGGCAAGGGCGTAGGCCGTCTCGCCCTCATGGGCGAACGCGGTCAATATCGAGATGTTGATGGGTGCTTCGTAGATGTTGGTGCGCTCGCCGGTGGCCAGGTCGACGCGCACGACGATGGAGCGGTAGGCGCCGTCGGCATTCATCTCGCTTTCGGAGGTGTACAGACGCTCATCCAGAACGGGCGCGCAGTTCACGCCGCCCGGCGTTTCGGTCTCGAGCCGCCACATGTCGCTGCCGGTTGCGAGGTCGGTGGCGATGAGCGTGACGGCCCTGTCTGTCAGATCGCGATGGATGGCGACGCCATCTCGGATGCCGCAGAGCATGTCATCGGAGACCCATTCGCCGGACGTTCCGGTGGAGTACTCGTTGAGCATCCACGCCCCGTCGTCGCCGGATGGATGCAGCACCAGATCAGTGGGAACGTCAGGGCCGCCGGAGTCGCCGCCGGAGATCAGGCCGCATCCGGACAGTGTTGCTGTCAGTGCCAGAGCGGCGGATGCTGCGGCGAAAGCGGCCGCGCGGCGCGTGCGTGTCGTGGTCATTGTGGATCCCCCCGTGGCGACTAAGACGCGACCAGCATAGCGAGGGCGGCCGCGCGGACCGCGGCGCCCGCCCCGTTGCCCCGGCCTACGCTGTTAGATATGCCCAGCACGACCACCGTCGCTCCTCTTCTCCGCCGCGCGCGCGTCGGCGTCGCACTGCTGTTTCTCACCAACGGTGCCCTGTTCGCGAACATTTTGCCGCGCTATCCGGAGATCAAGCGGACGCTCGGATTGGATGCTGCAGCCTACGGCCTCGCGATCGCCGCCTTCCCCGCCGGTGCGATCGTTGCCGGGCTTGCTGCGGCCGTGCTCATCCGTCGCTTCGGCTCGGCGAAGGTCGCCGTCATCGGCACCATCATCACCAGCCTCGGCCTGCTTGCGGCGGGAATCGCGCCGTCGGCACTGTTCTTCGCGCTGGGCCTGTTCCTCGGCGGCGCTTCCGACGCGATCACCGACGTCGGCCAGAACGCGCATAGTCTGCGCGTGCAGCGCGGCTACGGCCGCTCGATCATCAACTCCTTCCATGCGATCTGGTCGATCGGTGCGGTTCTCGGCGGATCGATGGCAGCTGTGGCGATCGCGATCGCGCTGCCCCTCGGCATCCATCTCGCCATCTCTGCCGTCGTGTTCTGCATCGTCGCGCTCATCGCACTTCGTCTGTGTCTGCCGGGCCGCGACGACGTCACCGAAGAGGATGCCGTCGCCGACGGCCCCGAGATCCGCGATGCCGTACGGCGGGGAATCTCGGGAAGGACGGTCTTCGTGATGGTCGCGCTCGTGCTCATTTCTATCGCTGGCGCCGTCGTCGAGGATGCTGGGATGTCGTGGGCGACCCTCTACCTCTCGGCCTCGCTGGACGCGCCCGCGGTCCTCGCCGCGACCGGCTATATCGCCCTCGTCGGCGCGCAGTTCATCGGACGCCTCGCCGGCGACCGCTTCGTCGACCGGTTCGGACAGCGTGCCGTCGCCCGTGCTGGAGGGCTGCTCATCTTCGTCGGGATGGGGCTGGCGCTGATGTTTCCGACCGTGCCCGGCACGATCCTCGGCTTCGCCGCGGCAGGTTTCGGGTCGGCGACGCTCATTCCCGCCGCGATGCAAGCAGCCGACGCGCTTCCGGGCCTGCGCCACGGCGCCGGCCTCACGATCGTGTCGTGGCTGCTGCGGCTGGGCTTCCTGCTCTCGCCGCCGTTCGTCGGTTTCATCGCGGACAACGCCGGGCTCCGGTGGGGGTTGCTCGTCGTGCCCGTTGCGGGACTCGTCGCGATGGTGTTCGCCGGCGTGCTGGACAGGCGGCGGGCTCCTGGACTGATCACCACGGCTGCAGAGAAGGAGAAGGACCATGGATCTTGACGATCTTCTGGACGAACTGAATTCTGGTCGCACCATTAAGGGGAACTCGCCACTGCACGAGGTCATGCATCGGACGAGTCAGGAGGCGATGCACATCACCGGTGAGCTCAACGGCAGCTACCACGAGCCGGCCGAAGTGCGCGCGCTGCTGTCGCGTCTGATCGGGAAGCCGGTGGATGAGACGGTGACGATGTTCCCGCCGTTCTCCTCAGACTTCGGGCGGAACATCACGCTCGGCAAGCGCATCTTCATCAATGCCGGATGCAAGTTCCAAGACCAGGGCGGCATCACCATCGGCGACGACTGCCTCATCGGACACAACGTGGTCATCGCGACCCTCAACCACGACCTGGCTCCGAGCCGTCGTGCGGACATGCACCCGGCTCCTGTCACGATCGGCCGCAACGTGTGGATCGGCGCCAACGCCACCATCCTGGCCGGGGTCACGATCGGCGACGACGCCGTTGTGGCTGCGGCATCCGTAGTCACCAAGGATGTGCCGGCGGGGTCGATCGTCGTGGGCTCACCCGCGCGTGTGGTGCGCTCCGTTCCTGAGTGAGCGGGGCGGGGGTGAAGGTAGGCGCGCTACGAGCGCGTCCCGGTGTGTGCCGCGCACGTCGGCCCACCTGGGGTCACCCGGCCTCGGTGCGCCGATCTTGGAACGCGATCGTCGCAAGGACGCCGACCAGCAGCACCAGCTCGAACGCATTCGTGACCGCTCCGCTGGGAAAATCGAACGGGATGGCGCTTCCGATCACCATGAGGATGGTGACGATGCACAACCACGGCCACCCCTGGCGCTTCCACGCGTAGATGCCGGCGACAAGCAGCGCGGCAGCCACGAACAGCACCATGAGCGGCGGGCCACCCGGGGCATTCTCATTCGAATAGCTCAGCGTTCCGTACTCGTGCTGCGCGACCAGCTGCGCCGGAGCCGCGCCCACGATCACCTCGTAGGTGATGAGCGCGGCCGTGATCACGATGGCTCCCAGCGTCGCCCACGAAGTCTTGGCCCAGCGCACACCAGCACGAACGAGCACGTTCCACGCGACGAACACCAGCATCGGAGTCACCAGTGCGTGCAACCAATAGCGCACGGCGTTCAGCGCCTCGAGGCCCGCGCTCTCGCCGATCAATGAACCGAGACCGATCACGGCGTTGTCATAGACGAGCGCGGCGAATACGAGTAATGCGAGGTCGGAGACGACCAGCCGCCCGCGTCGAACTGCCAGCGCGATCCCCCAGATCAGCAGGACGAGGTACGCGATTGCGAAACCCAAGAAGAGAATGGTGTCCATCATCACCTCCGGTCGTGTCGGGCAAGAATGTCACACGACGGCGATCGGGGCTAGGGGGGGTCCGGTCATTGGCCGCGATCAGTCGTCGCTGGAGTGCAATCCGCGGCGGGTCGACAACAGCGTGATCTCGGGATGCTCCTCCGCCAGCATCCGCTCCGCGCGATCGAGGACGTCGCGAACATGGGCGGCTTCTGCCGCGATCGCGGACACTCCGATCTCTGATCGCCGGTGTAGATCGTGGGCGCCGACCTCGGCGGCGGCGGATTCGGTACGACGGGCCAGGTCGGAGATCAATGGACGAATCACGCTGCGCTTCTCCTTCAGGGAGCGCACATCGCCGAGTAAAACATCGCACCAGAGCCAGCCGATCCACATGCGGCAAGTGTGGCACGTGAGCCACCCTGTTATCTGCCGAAAGTTCGATTCTTTCGAAATATTGTTCGACAAAACTGGACTTAAGAGCTAAGCTGGAGTTGTGTCACAGTTGACCGCAATCCACGAGGCCCTGAAAGGGCTGGACGCCGTGTTGGTGGATGCCGGTGACTCGAATACTTTGACGAGAGAACAGCTCATCGCAGCGGAAACGGCTGTCGGTCTCCTGCAACGGAGATTGGATGCCCTGCATGTCGATGTCGCCGCCGGGATCGCTCACGAGTCGCGAACGGAACTCGGTCCAGACAGTTTGGCGAAGCAGCAGGGGTTCCGCACGGCCGCCAAGCTGATTGCTGCGACGACGGGGGTGTCGTCGGGTGACGCATTCCGGCTGATCAAAGTGGGTGAGGGGACCGCGCCGCGGTCAGATCTGCTGGGCAACCCTCTGCCGGCGAAGTATCAACTGGTGCGTGAGGCTCTGGCTGCTGGAGAGCTGAGCGCGCAGGCGGCGGCGATGATCATCACGCTGCTCGATCGCTGTCGGGTGGCCGCGGGCGCCGAGCGCATCGCCGAGGGGGAGAGAGTCCTCACCGAGAACGCCGTCGGGCTCAGCCTCGACGAGTTGCGCAAGCTCATTGTGCGCGCCGAGGCATGGCTTGACCCCGACGGCATCGAGCCGCGAGAAGAGGAGCGGCGCAGTAAGCGCTTCTTCAACATGTTCGAGCGCGATGGAGAGCTGCATTTCAGTGGCAAGACCGATATCGAAAGCGGTGCCCCGATCCTTGCCGCGTTCCGCGGCTTCGTGTCTGCCGCGTTCGCTGCGCGTAAGGATGCAGTCGACCACAATGCCCCGGATGCTGACCGCCGCAGCGTAGCGATGATTCAAGCGGACGCATTCGCGGCGTTCTGCTCCCACGTGCTCGGATGCGACTCGAAGCTACCGCTCGCCGGTGCTACGGTCATCGTCCGCATCAGCCTGCAAGATCTGATCTCCGGTACCGGATGGGCAACGATCGACGGCGCAGATCAGCCAGTCAGCGTCAGCGCAGCCCGGCGAATGGCCGCGGGTGACGGCATCATCCCCTGTGTCCTCGGCGGTGATAGCGAGATTCTCGATTGGGGCCGGAAGAAGCGGCTGTTCACTCGAGCTCAACGGTTGGCGCTCGTCGAACGGGACGGCGGCTGCGCAATGTGCGCTCTTCCACCCGAAATGACCAAAGCTCATCACATCCGGTGGTGGCAACGACATCACGGTCGAACCGACCTGATGAACGGGGTGCTGCTCTGCGAGACGTGCCACCATCGCATCCACGACAACGGGTGGGAAGTCAGCGTTGACGGCGTCGGCGCTGGGGCACGGGTCTGGTTCATTCCCCCGAACTATGTCGATCCAGCACGCGAGCCCCGGCTCGGCGGGCGTGCACGATTCGATATTGCGGCATGAGGTATTGCGGCATGGGGCACTGCGGCATGAGGTACTGCGGCATGAGGTACTGCGGCATGAGCGGGTCTCTTCGCGCCGCACCCTTCCCTAGCGATACTGAACGATATATCGTTAACTTCCCAGAGTCATCCGGCGTCACCCACTATCGGGAGGTCCTCATGAGCACGTCATTCCCTTCGAGCCCGTTCGGCGACGGAGCTATGTTCGGCGGTGCCGGCGGTCCGGCATCCGCGATCTTCGATGCGATGGATCAACTCAGGAAATCCTTCGAGCAGCGCACGGGGCCCTCGCGGATGGCGCGCGGAGATGTGCGGTCGGCCGTCATCACGCTCCTCGCCGAAGAGCCGATGCACGGGTACCAGATCATCCATGAGATCGAAGAGCGCTCCGGGGGCGCGTGGAAACCCAGCGCCGGATCGGTCTATCCCACGCTGCAGCTCCTGGCTGACGAAGGACTCCTCACCGCAGAAGAGCAGAACGGCCGCAAAACCTACTCGCTCACCGGTGCTGGGCGTGAAGAAGCCGAGATCGCAGCCGAAAAGCCAGCACCATGGGCCGCGTTTTCTTCCCGCGACGGATCAACTCACACTGCGCTGCCGAAAGCGGGAATCGATCTCGCCAGCGCGGCCGCGCAGGTCGCTCGCACCGGCTCTCCCGCACAGGTGCAGGAAGCGGTGACCGTACTCGAAGACGCACGGCGCCGGTTGTACGCGATCCTCGCCGAGAAGTGAATCGGGGCAGTGAGTCCCCACCGCGCACGCTACCGCCGCATCATCGCGTTCGCCGCCAGGCAATTGGTGCAGCTGTGGTGGTTCGAGCTGTTCCTGCCACGCGTCGGCCTTTCGCGCGTCACGGAGCGCACTCGCGTCGGACGGATGCAGCGACTGGCCCAACGATTCCACGTGCTCGCAATCGAGCTCGGTGGACTCATGATCAAGGTGGGGCAGTTCCTCTCCTCTCGTCTTGACGTTCTCCCGCCCGAGATCACCGATGAGCTCGCCGGGCTGCAAGACGAAGTCCCCGCTGTCTCCTTCGCAGACATCAAAGCACTGGCCGAAGCTGAACTCGGCGTTCCACTCGAACGCGCATTCGCCTGGGTCGATGAGCAACCGCTTGCGGCCGCATCGCTCGGCCAAGTCCACCGCGCCCGCCTCTCCGCACTCGACGCCGCCGATACCGGACTCGGAAACGTCGTCGTGAAGGTGCAGCGTCCCGGCATCGACGAGATCGTCGCCACCGACCTCGCCGCGCTTCGCCGCGTCGCCGGCTGGCTGCGCCGAATCCGCCTCGTCTCCAGCCGTGTCGATGCGCCAGCCCTCGTCGAGGAGTTCGCCCAGACCAGCCTGGAGGAGATCGACTACCTGCACGAAGCAGCGAACGCCGAACGCTTCGCGGACAACTTCGCCAACGACCCTCGTGTCAACACCCCACAGATCGTCTGGGAACGCGTCACCCGTCGCGTGCTGACGTTGTCGGACGTTACCGCGATCAAGATCAATGACGGTACGGCCCTGCGCGCGGCGGGGATCGACCCGACTGAGGTCGCGAAGGTCTTCGCCGAGGTCATGTTCGACCAGGTGTTCAGTCACCGTTTCGTACACGCCGACCCGCATCCGGGCAACATCTTCGTCACGCCCGCATCGGGGGAGGGAACAGCGACGGGGACAGGCTGGCGACTCACCTTTGTCGATTTCGGCATGATGGCCGAGGTGCCAGACGGGTTGCGTGACGGGCTGCGAACGCTGCTGATCGCCGTCGCCGGGCGCGACAGCAAAGGCCTGGTGGATTCCGCGCAGGAAATCGGGATGCTACTCCCCACCGCCGACACCCTCGAACTCGAACGTGCCCTGACCGCCCTGTTCGCACGCTTCGGCGGGATGGGCGTCGCCGAACTCAGCAAAGTCGACCCGAAGGAATTCAGCGCCTTCGCTGCCGAATTCGGTGATGTCGTGCGGTCGCTTCCGCTGCAGCTGCCTGAAGATATGCTGCTGCTCATCCGTGCGGTCTCGCTCACCTCAGGCATGTGTAGCGGGCTTGACCCCGCCTTCAATGTCTGGGACGCGGCCGAGCCCTATGCCGCGCGCCTGATCCGCGATGAGAGCGGCAACGTCGTGCAGGAACTGGCCCGTCGAGCACTCCGCACCGCAGACGTCACCTGGCGGCTGCCGCAGCGCATCGACAACGTCATCACCAGTATTGACAACGGAACGGTGACGTTCGACACATCCCGCCTCGAACGGCGGCTCGACATCGTGATGAGCATCGGCCGTCGCGCGGTTGCCGCAGTCCTGTTCGCCGGCATGCTCGTCGGCGGCGCACTACTGCTCACGCCGCTGCCCGCGCTGGGAGCGGCGCTCATGATTGTTTCGGCGGCGCCGCTGCTCTATGCGCTCTTCGGTGGCCGGCGCTGAAGCCCCGACATCAGAACGGCGTCTCGTCGACCGCCGCCCACCCAGCATCCGACGCGGGCGCCGCTGCGTCCACCGCAACTGGCGCGCCCGCTGGCGCCACTACGGGCACCGTCGCTGACACAGCTGCTACCGGCGCCGACCGATCCCCGCGCGTCACCTGCGCTGTCGCGTACCGGAGTGAGGGCCCGATCTCGTCGATCTGCAACTCGATGCTGACCCGCGAATTGCCCTCGCGATCCTGGTAGCTGCGCTGCTGCAGACGCCCGGAGGCGATCACCCGGCTGCCCTTCGACACTGATGAGGCAATGTTCGTTGCGAGGTCGCGCCAGGCAGAGCAGCGCATGAACAGCGCCTCGCCGTCCTTCCATTCGTTCGCCTGGCGATCGAATGAGCGCGGCGTGCTGGCGATGGTGAAGCTCGCCACCGCCGCACCCGACTGCGTGTAGCGCAGTTCGGGGTCGGCCGTCAGGTTCCCCACGATGGTGAGAGTCGTCTCGTTCATGTTCTTCACTCCGGTTCCGTATGTCTGTATCTCGTATCGAGACTGTCTCATCGGTGAGACGTGCTCACTGTAGATCGGGCATCCGACATTCTCGGCGTGCGAACGCACCCGAGCCCCTAATCGCGACGAATCGCCCTGCTACTGAGTTAATGACCGCAGCGTGCAGTATCCTGGATAAGAATTTGGTAAGGGTCTGCGCAAAATGCTCGCCAGTCGAGCAGTCGCCGCTGATCGACTGCCTACACGGTCGTGTCCACCTGGCGCGGCCTGACTCGTTCCCCCCAATCGAGGAAATCCCCCACTATGCCCCCCAGCAAATTCACGCTGTCAACCGCTCGGCGGATGAGAACAGGGTTCGTCGCTTCGCTCTGCGTCGCAGCCCTCGCCGTGCCGATGGTTGCCTCTCAGGAGACAGCCGCCGCTGCAGCGACGGCTCTCCCGGTTACCGACAGCTACCGCGCATCCGCCGACATCGGCTTCCACGACTACACACGCGACGGCTCTGAGCGTGAGATCCGCAACGACCTCACCGGCGATCTCGGCGCGATGGTCGAGTTCGCGCAGATGACCACCGTCGACCCCACCGACAACGCAGCGCACGAAGGACCGACGCTGGTCGCCGATCGTATTGCGCTGCTCATGGTCACACCGACCACGGTTGTCGATTCCCTGAAGGTCGAGGTGAAGGTCAAGGGCGAGGTCAAGGGCACCGTCGACCTCGCACACCCGAATCTGCTCCCGGATGCTGATCAGAGCTTTGACTCGCGCGGAACCGTGGCATATTCGCTGCGCGCGTGGTCGGTCGAACTCCCGTACGAGTGGGTGCAACCTGGCATCACGCTTACGGTGACCGACGGCGCCGGACGCACCGGAACGCTCGACACAGTCGATGTCGGTGCGCCGCGTGAGATGGTCATCAACAACATCCGCTTGGGCATGCTCACCTTCCCGCCCGTAGCCAACGGACAGCGCTTCCTCAACGACCCGGCGTCGGGTGCGACTGACTACTTCCAGACGATCCCGCTGTCCAGGCTCACCATGGCGAAGTACGAGGACGTCGAACTCGACAAGGTCATCGTCCACTCGGGTGACATCTACACCGTCGACAGCCCGGATCCCCGTATCGGCAGCGTCTACGCAGGCACCATGCGCGAGAACGTCGGAAAGGCGCAGGTCTCCACCGGCATCAACCTCGCGACGTGGGGCATCACGAGCTCCCCGATGAATCAGCGCCAGCCGGGCAGCACCAACCAGCGCGTCATCCACCACTCCGCTGGGCTCTACTCGAACGGCCGTCATCGCCACGGCCTGTCCGGTGGCAACGGCATGGCGACGCTGTACGACTCCGTCGGAAATGAGCTGAGCCACGAGCTCGGTCACTCCTACGGTATCGGGCACTACCCGGGTGTGAACAACAAGGCGACCGGCGATGACATCGTCCGCGACGCCTCGCACAACATGGACTCGGGATGGGGATACATCGCCTACCGGGGGCTCATGCGCTCAAACCTTGACCAGCGTGCGTACCGGCCGTTCCCGTCGATCAACGGCATGGATTTCCGTGAGAACCTGGCCGGTCGCTACAACTTCAACACCGACGCGATGGCCGGTGGCTGGGATGCCAGCCCGGTTTCCGACTACACCCACCACACTCGCTACACTCTCAAGCGCATCCAGACCTACCTGCGGGATCTTGTCGCGGACACGTCCTACCCGAGCGGCTACCGCGACTGGGATGAGAAGGCAGGCGCCTGGGTCGATGCGAAGCAGGCGAACCCCGAATTCAACATGCTTGCTCCCAAGCAGGTCGGTGTGCCGGTGTTCACCCTTCTCGGTGGATACAACCCGGCCAAGCCCGAGCAGACGCTGATGTACCCGGCATTCCGCTCGAACTACGGTGTGACATTCGATCTGCCGCAGGTGGACCCGCAGATCCAGTCGTACGATCGTGCGTGCTGGGTCGAGGTCACCTTCCAGAATGCTGCCACGCAGTACATCGCCCTGGATGCCAGTGACGGTGTCAAGCAGCTCAACGTGAACATCGCCGAGAGCGAGCGCCCGACCGGTGCGCAGATCTCGTGCCGGGTCGAGAAGCAGACGACCAACATGGGCGAGCCCATCACGATCGCCACTGACCTCGAGCCGATGCCCGCTGCGGTCGTCGTCGGCATGGATGACGGGTTCGATGCGCTCCGCGAGCAGGAGCTGCGCAAGCTGGAAGCGACCCTTCTCGGACTCGAGAATGTTGGTGCCCCGGTGCTGAGCGTCCCGGACATGATCATCCTCCAGGGGTGGGCAGATGATCTCTCCCCGCTGAGCATGAAGGCTCGTCGCGTCGCGGAACGGATCCTGCAACTGACTGCTGATGCACTCACGGTCGAGGCCTACCTTGCTGAGCACGGAGGTAAGGGTGTCACCGCAGCAGATCTGCCTGAACTCGCCTCGTTCCTCGAGGATCGCGGGTATGCCGATGCTGATGGTGCAGTCGACACTCCGGCCGGTTCGGCTGTGACCGTCAACCAGGGACGCTGCCTCTACCTCGATGACAAGAACCTTTTGCGAGTGGATGCTGATCAGAAATGTGCTGACAACCACAAGGAAACCTGGTTCGTTGACATCGCGGGTCGCATCCACAGCGCCCAGAACCCGAACCTGTGCGTCACGCATATGGGTACGTACGGGGTTTCTGACTGCTCGTTGAACAACATCGAACAGCGCTGGGTCTTGAACGGCGACTCAACCGTTGTGCGTGCTTCGAATACGCGCAGTGCAATGGACTACAACCGTAAGACCTCGTATGTGACCTCATATGGGGTGTCGGGCACCACGAACCAGTACTGGGTCGGCTTCAAGACGAACACCAACCCGCTGCTGGCATACCTCAGCGCAGATGGCCTCGCCCTTCTCGCTGGAACCAAGGAAGTCGACAAGCCTGCCGTCGAGGCACCCGTTGAGGGCAACCCGGCCGAGGAGGTTCCCGTTGACGAAACTCCGACCGAGGTTCCGGACGAGCCAGTGACCGGCGGAATCGGCGACGCGATCGACGAGATCGGCTCTACGCCGGTCGACGACGAGACTCCCGCGGAGGGCGAGCAGCCCGTTGAGGGTGACAAGCCTGCTGAGGGTGAGAAGCCTGCTGAGGGTGACAAGCCTGTTGAAGGCGACAAACCTGCTGAGGGTGAGCAGCCCGCTCCCGTCGAGAGTGACGCACCTGTCGTCGAGCCGGGAGAGAACCCCGACGTGGATGCTCCCAACACTGAGGCGCCAGCGCCGGATGCTGGTGACAAGCCCGCAGCGCCGGTCGAGGGCGGTATCGGAGATGCGGTGGGCGCCCCCACACCCACACCCACCCCCGCCCCCACCGAGACTGACCCGGTTGCCGTTCCTGATGCGGCGCCGGACGGTGCTGGAAACGTTGCGGATGAAACCGCAGTGGGCGGCGTCAGCGATGCTGTCGGCGGCGAGACACCTCCCGTTGCCGTCGAGCCGGCAGGAGACCTTGCGACCACCGGTGGCTCACCGGCATGGATCGCGCTGGGCGCAGCCCTGGCGCTGTTGCTCTCCGGCGGTGCGGTACTGATGATCCGCCGCGTGCGTTCCTGACGAACGACTCATGAATATCGGCCGGCTCCGCATCTGCGGGGTCGGCCGATATCTTGTTCGACAGCACGGTGGCGGTGGCGGCGCCCGCCCTTGACGCAGCATCCGCACGGGCGTAACGTACAACCAAATGGTTGCACGAATGGGATTGAGTGAAACGGACATCGACCGTGTCTTCCAAGCGCTTGCTGCCCAGACGCGGCGTGACATCCTGCGCCGTACGATCAACGACGAGCAATCTGTCTCGATGCTCGCGGGCGACTACGACATGTCGTTCGCGGCCGTGCAGAAGCACGTCGCCGTTCTCGAGGCCGCCGGTCTCATCATCAAGCGCGCCGAGGGACGCGAGCGGCTCGTCCGTGCGAATCCTGAGATGATCGCACGCGCTCGGGCGCTGCTCGCCCAATACGAAGCCCTGTGGCGGTCGCGCATCGCCCGCCTCGACGACCTGCTGGCAGAGACGCCGGCGCCCAAACAACAAGGAGAGTGAAATGCCTGTCACCGATGTCACCACGGATGCTGAGAACCTCACCATGACCGTCGTCGCCGACCTCGTAGCACCGGTCGAGCGCGTGTGGGCGGCCTATAGCGATCCGCGCCAGCTCGAACGGTTCTGGGGTCCTCCCGGGTGGCCCGCCACCTTCACCACCTGGGACCACGCCGTCGGCGGTCGCGCGATCTATCACATGACCAGTCCGCAGGGCGAGAAATCCTCGGGGGCCTGGGAGTTCCTCGCGATCGAGGAGCCACACCGGTTCGAGGTGCTCGATTCCTTCGTCGACGATGACGGCACGCCGTTGGAGGGCTTCCCCGCCATGCGCATGGCGTTCTCATTCGAAGCATCCGGCGACAGTACACGCATGGTCACAACCAGCTACTTCACTTCGGCCGAAGCGCTCGAGCAGGTCGTCGCGATGGGCGCGATCGAGGGCACGAAGATGGCGATGGGCCAGCTGGATGCCGTACTGCAGGACCTGCGCGATTATGCCCAGGGCAAGGGCACGCGCGTCGAGCTGCTCGATGACACCCATGTGCGCATCACGCGTCTCGTCGATGGCCCGCGTGAACTCGTCTGGCGCGCGCACCATGAACCGGATCTGATCAAGCAGTGGATGCTCGGACCCGACGGCTGGGAGATGACGGAGTGCGTGGCCACCACGACGGTTGGTGAGAGCTACCGCAACTCCTGGGCGCCGGTCGGTGACACCGAGGGCGAGCCATTCGGGTTCGAGGGTGAAGTCCTGCTCATCGATGCCCCGCGTCGCGCTGTAACGACAGAGCGGATGCAGGGGATGCCGACGCAGACGCTCAACGACCTCAACCTCTACGAGGAGGATGGCGCCACCCTGGTCACGGTGCTCATCGAGTACCCCGACCTGGAGACCCGCGACATGATCCTCGCCACCGGCATGGCCGATGGCATGGAGGAGTCGTTTGCCCGTCTCGAGCGCGAGGTGCTCAGCCCCACGCGTTCATAACTCCTGAGAAATCAGCAGTTCGGCCCCGGATCCGGCAGATTCGGGGCCGAACTGCGTGAACTTCAGGAGTTGTGCGCGCGGGGCGGGCGAGAATCTACCGTTGTGCGGCCAACCGGATCGGCGCATTCGCGCCGCCGTAGCCGTCGTAGCCGCCGCGGCGTTCGACCACTTCGAAGAACACGTCACCGATCGTGCGGGTGTAGAAGTGGATGAACTCGCCGGCGGCATCGCGATCGTAGAGCAGATCCAGCTCCTGCAGCGATGACAGTAGTTCGGGGGAGAGCCCGAAGCGCGCACCGAGGTCGTCGTAATAGTTCGCCGGAATCCGGAGGTGGTCGATACCCCGTTCGCGCGCCCGGCGGGCGACCGTGAACACGTCATCGGTGCGCACGGCGATATGGCGTGCCGGCCTCGGCGCCGTGGGCGGGGCCAGGTTGATGGGCACCCGAACGATTCCATCCGGTGTGCGCATGACCTGACTGCGGATCAGCCCGTGCGGGCCGGGTACGTCGGCCGGCGGCTCGGCTTGCAGTGACAGCGCGCTCGACATGAACAGCACCGCTTCGTCGAAGTCCTGCCACGCATATGCCAGATTGATGTGGTCGATCTCGCCGACGAGTCCGTCCACCGCGCCGGTACCGCCATCGAACTCCTGCAGCCAGGACTTCTCGACGGGCAGCGAGCTCCAGAACACCTGCGTTCCGTCCGGAGATGCGACGCCGCGCAGCGCCTGCTCACCTTCATACGTGCGGCGGAATATGTTCTGCGACCCCAGCGCGATCGCCCGGTCGACAGCGGCTTCAGCATCCGCCACCTGCAACCCGATCCCCGACAGCCGAGGCTCATCATGGCGCACCTGCTCGTTCAAAATCACGCGTGCAGCGCCCGCGCTCCACAGCCGCACGGGCTTGGAGCGGTGACGCCCCTCGAACGCGAATCCGAGTTGGGCGAGCAGTTCGTCGACCTCGGCGAGATCTGTGCCGGCCACCTCGACGAAATCGAGACCGGTCACCGTCGGCGCTTCCCCGAGCCGACCGTCGTCCCACCCGTTTGCAGCGGCGGTCCGATCGGCGAGCCAGGCGAGCGACCGGTGCGCATGTGCGGCAGTTCGCACCGTATCGGTCTGTCGGAACGTGTCATTGAACACCTCCAGCGACCACGGTCCCGCGTAGCCTGCGCGCACCACATGCGTCATGAAGTCCACGAGGTCGAAGTCGCCTTCACCGGGGAACAGTCGGTGGTGGCGACTCCAGCTGAGCACGTCCATGTCGAGCTTCGGGGCATCGGCCAGCTGCAGGAAGAAGATCTTCTCGGCCGGGATCTCTTCGATGCCGGCTGGATCGTGCCCGCGCGAAAGGATGTGGAAACTGTCCAGACAGATACCGAGATTCGGCCGATCCGCGCGCCGCACGATCTCCCAGGCGCGCCGGTAGTCGTCGACGTACTTTCCCCAGGCCAGCGCCTCATACGCAAGACGGATGCCGTGCGCCGCTGCCCGATCGGCCAGCTCACCCAACTGGCGCGCCGCCACCTCGTCATCGTCGATCGTGGCGGTGCCGACGTTGCTGCAGACGAGCATCAGATCGGTGCCGAGGCGGTTCATGATCTGGAACTTCGCCTCCGCCCGCCGCAGGGTGTCGGCGAAGACGTCGTCGGTGACGCCCTCGACATCACGGAACGGCTGGAACATGTCGATGCGCAGCCCGAGCCGGTCGCACAGCGCGCGAATCTCCTCGGGGGATTCCGGCGCGGCGATGAGATCAGCATCCATGATCTCGACGCCATCGAAGCCGGCTTCAGCGCAGGCATGGAGTTTATCGACGAGTCCGCCGGACAGGCAGACGGAAGCGATTGAGGTGAGCATGGCAGTGAACGTACCAGTTTGTACATTAATTTCCCAGAGGTGTTGCTGAATCAATGTACTAACCGGTACATTCAGTTCCAGCATCATCGATCCCGAGGACAAAGACGTCGTGACTCAACATCAGCAACCCCACCGCACCGGCGTGCTGCGCCGCATTGTGCGTGTCATCACCGGTATAGAACTCGCCATCGGCGCTCTCGCTGTCATGGTGATTCTCGTCCTGGTCTTTTACCAGGCACTGCAGCGATACCTGCCCGTCGAAAGCATCGCCTGGACCGGCGAGCTTGCCCGCTTCGCGCTGCTGTGGGCGACATTCGCGGCCATGGGCATCCTGGTCACCAGCCACGGACACATCGCCCTGGAACTCGTCGACTCGTTACGCAACCCGATGACCGTGCGCATCATCCAGGTGTTCTCGCTCATCGTTGTCGCAGCAACCGGCTTCGGACTCAGCATGGAGGCCTGGGCGCTGATCGAAACCCAGGGCATCGTGAAGTCCCCCGTGCTGCGCGTGCCGATGTCCTGGGTCTACATCCCCGTGCTCATCGGCACCGTCAGCACCACCATTCGCGCGCTCTTCGCGGCTGCAGACATCGCCATGCACGGCCCTGTCGCCGCCGACGTCGAGGAAGACCAGCCGGAGGTGGCAGGACTGTGACTCTTCTCTTTCTCGTACTCGCGATCGGCCTTCTGCTCGCACTCCGCGTTCCGGTGCCGTTCGCATTCCTCGGCCCGTCGCTGGTCTACATGGCCATCGAGGGACAGTCGCTCGGTATGGCGCTGCGCACCGTCACCAACGCCGCCAGCAGCTTCCCGCTGCTCGCTGTTCCCCTGTTCATTTTCCTCGGCGCCCTGGCCAACCACGCCGGCATCGCCGACCGGCTGTTCCGCTTCGCTCAGGCAGGACTCGCGAACATCCGCGGCAACCTCGGCTACGTCGCCGTCGGAACCAGCGTCGGCTTCTCCTGGATGAGTGGCTCCGCCGTTGCCGATGCCGCCGCCCTCGGCAAGGTGCAGATCCCGGCCATGGTGCGTGCCGGCTACGGCCGCCGTTTCGCCACCGGCGTCTCGGCGACGTCATCCCTGATCGCACCGGTCATGCCGCCGAGCATCCCCGCCGTGATCTACGCGGGCCTTGCCGCAGTCTCGACCGGAGCGCTGTTCGCAGCATCCGTTATCCCTGCGCTGCTGATGGCGCTCGGCCTGTGCATTGTCGTCTGGGCACTCGTCAGGCGGATGCCCAACGTGAAGAAGGGCACCTTCGACCGCGCCGAGTTCGTCGCGTCGAGCAAGGGCGTCATCCTGCCGCTGCTCGCGCCGTTCATCATCCTGGGTGGCATCCTCGGAGGATTCTTCACCCCAACCGAGGCCGCAGCAGTCGGTGTCGCCTACATCATTCTCGTCGGCCTCATCCAGCGCTCGCTGAATCTGAAGAGCTTCATCAACGCGCTCACCGAGACCGCCACCACGACCGCGTCGATCATGATCATCGTCGCCTCAGCGTCACTGCTCGGCTACATCCTGGCTCGTGAGCGGCTGCCTCAGATGCTCACCGAACTGGTGTTCGCCATCACCGACAGCCCGACGGTATTCCTCATCCTTGTCACGGTCCTGATGCTGATTCTCGGCACCGTGATCGATGCGACCGCGATCCTGGTGCTGACGGTTCCGATCATTCTTCCGATCGGCAACCAGATCGGCGTCGACCCGATCGTGCTCGGTCTGCTGATGATCCTCTCGCTGATGATCGGCCTGCTGACCCCGCCGGTCGGAACCGTGCTGTTCGTGACGGCAGCCGTGTCGAAGACGCGCATCGGCGAGGTGTTCCGCGGATCGCTGCCGTTCATCATTCCGCTGCTGGTGATCTGCGTGCTGATCATCGCGTTCCCGAGTGCAGTTATGTGGCTGCCGGGGGTGCTGGGTCTATGACGCTCGCGCCTGCTGCGGTCGACACTCGCCGTCCTGCCGTGCTCATCGGCCTGATCGGCGAGGGCGTCACACCGTCGCTCACCCCGCCGATGCACGAGTTCGAAGGCGCACGGCACGGGATGCACTATGTGTATCGCACGATCGACATCGATCAGAGCGAGGCGACGAGCGGGGCGCTTCGCCCCCTACTCGAAGCGGCACGTCGCCTCGGGTTCACCGGCCTAAACATCACGCATCCGGTCAAGCAGGCAGTCATCCCGCTCCTGGATGATCTCAGCGACAGCGCCCGCGCCGTCGGCGCAGTCAACACCGTGGTGTTCACGGATGCTGGCGCCATCGGCCACAACACCGACGTCACCGGTTTCGCCGCTGCAGTGACAGACGCCTTCGGTGACGAGCACCTCCGACGCGTCGTGCTGTTCGGCACCGGGGGAGCGGGCTCGGCTGTCGCGACGGCGCTCGCACAGTTGCGAATCGATGAGCTGATCCTCATCGATCAGGTGCGCGAACGTGCCGACGCGCTCGCCGCGCAGGTCCGCGCAGTAACAACCGCGACCGTTCGCGCGGCCGATGTCGACGAGTTCCCGGCGCTCATCGCAGACACCGATCTGATCGTGAACGCGACGCCAATGGGCATGGCCGCCCACCCCGGCACGCCGTTTGACGTTGCACTTCTCCCGGACGCCATTCGCGTCGCAGACATCGTCTACCGTCCCGCGGAAACGGCGCTGCTCAAGGCTGCTCGCGCCCGCGGCATCCGCACCATGTCGGGGCTGGGCATGGCCATGCACCAGGCCGCCGACGCCTTCGAGATCTTCACAGGAAAGCGTGCGGACCGTCAGGCGATGCTCGCCGACCTCAATGACCTGGTCGCCCAAGAAGCGACCATGACCCCCGCCACCGCGACAGCACAGAGCGTGGCACCCCAAACAGCACCAGAAAGAGGAGAAAAGTGATGAATGCACGACGCACTCGGCGAACAATGTGGCTCGCCTTGGTCGCAGCACCGGCGATGATGCTGGTTGCCTGCTCCAGCGCAGGAGAAACCACCACCGGCGGCGATGGCGGCGGCGATGCCGATGCCGGCACCGTCCAGAAGCTCTCGCTCGCCCACAGCTACAACGAGGACCAGCCGCAGCACCGCTGCGGTGCACAGGTGATCGCTGACGAGGTAAACGCCGCCGGCGTCGGCCTGGAGATCGAGATCTTCCCATCCAGCCAGCTGGGTGGCGACGCGGACCGCATCGCGTCCGTGGCATCCGGTGACATCGACATCGACATCCAGGGTGCATCTGCGCTGGGTGCGGTCTACGAACCGATCAGCGTGCTCGACTCGGCATACGCGTTCGATGACGCCGACCACCTCGCCACGTTCATGGCGAGCGATGCATCCGACACCGTCACCGCGGACTTCGAAGAGGCATCAGGCGTGCACACGATGGGCGCGTGGTCGGCCGGTGCACGTCAGTTCACGGCGAACACGGCGATCCGCACACCCGAGGACCTCGAGGGTCTGCGCATGCGGTTCCCCGGATCCCCACAGTTCCTCATGAACGCCAAGGCGCTCGGCGCTGAGGCGACCGAGGTCGCGTACGAGGAGCTCTACCTCGCCCTGCAGCAGGGCACGGTCGATGGTCAGGAGAACCCGATCACCAACATCGTGGCCTCGAACCTGAAGGAGGTTCAGGACTACGTCAGCATGAGCTCGCACCAGCTGAACACGAACCTCGTCATCGTCGGTCCTGTCTGGGACGAGCTCAGCGATGAGCAGCAGCAGGCGCTGACCGCTGCGACCGAGACGGCGGTCACTGAGGTGACCAGCTGCGTCGCCGAAGACGAAGAGGCGCTCCTCGAAGAGTGGCGCACCGGAGATGACTGGGAGGTCATCGAAGACGTTGACCGTGACGCATTCAGCGAAAAGGCCGAGGAATACCTCAGCGGTGTCCTCACCGGTGACTCGCTCACCGTTTACGAAGCCATCCGCTCGACCGCAAAGTGATCTGGATGACCGTTTCTGCATGACGCGTTCGGTACCCACGTTCACAGGGGAGGTGAACGAAGATGCGCTCGGGATGACCCTCATCCACGAGCACATCTTCGTCACCGACCCGGAACTCGACATCAATATGCCTCATCCGGAATGGGATGAGCATGCCTATCTGGAACAGGCTGTCGCCACGCTCTCCGAGCTACATTCGTTGGGAGTGCGGACCGTCGTCGACCTGACGGTGCCCGGACTCGGGCGCGACGTGCGCCGGGTCGCCGAGGTCGCCGCACGCGTGCCGGTGCAGATCATCGCTGCGACCGGATGCTACGCGGCCGAGGTGCTCTCCCCGTTCTTCCGGCTCAACGGCCCAGGCCTCGTCGTCGACGGTCCCGATCCCCTCGTCGACCTCTTCGTCGGAGACATCGAGCGGGGGATCTCCGGCACGGCAGTGCGCGCGGGCATGATCAAAATCGCGACGGATGCCGCGGGTTTCACTCCCGATGCAGCGCGGGTGTTCGCGGCGGCTGCCGAAGCACACCGACGCACCGGCGTGCCGATCACGACCCATTCGCATGCGGCCTCCCACGGGGGTATCGCCCAGCAGGACGAACTCGAACGGCTCGGCGTTCCGCTAGACCGCGTGGTGATCGGGCACAGCGGTGACTCCACCGACCTCGCATACCTGCGGGGGCTCGCCGATCGGGGATCCTATCTCGGGTTCGACCGGTTCGGCATGACACATCTTGCACGCGACGAGGATCGAGTGCGGATGCTGCTCGAACTGCTCGACGCCGGATACGCCGCACGCATCGTGCTCTCGCATGACGCGGCGATCTTCAGTCGGGTGACGCCGCCATCGTGGCGGGCGACGCATACGCCCGACTGGAAGATGTCGTACCTGTGCGAGACCGTGCTGCCGCAGCTGCGTGCCGCCGGTGTCGACGATGCCACCGTGCATCAGCTGATGACTGTGAATCCGCGACGAGTGCTCGCGGGTGGGGCATGATGTGTGCACAGCGGTTGGACCGCTGCGCCAAGAGAGACGAGATGTGATGACCGAGAGTGTTGTGGCTGAGCCGATCGTGCGCAAACGAGACGCCGAGCGCACGCGCGCGGAGCTGCTCGCAGTCGCCACCGAGGCTTTCGCTGAGTCGGGGTACGCCGGCACTCGGGTCGATGAGATCGCCGAGCGCACGCAGACGACGAAGCGGATGATCTACTACTACTTCGGGGGTAAGGAGCAGCTCTACCTTGCTGTGCTCGAGAACGCGTACCGCGGCATCCGTGAGACGGAGCAGGCGATCCACGCCGGAGACCTGCCGCCCGTGGAAGCACTGCGCCAGATCGCGGAGCTCACCTACGACCACCACCGCAATCACACGGACTTCATCCGCCTCGTCTCGATCGAGAACATCCACCACGGCGAGTTCATCAAACGGCTTGAGGGGTTGCGCACACTGAATCAGCCGGCCGTCGACGTGCTCGAGGTCGTGCTGGAGCGGGGGAGGTCGGAGGGCTCGCTGCGCGCCGACGTCGACGCCCTCGACGTGCACCTGTTGATCAGTTCGTACTGCTTCTTCCAGGTCGCCAACCAGCACACTTTCGGGTACCTGTTCGATCGGGATCTGCTCGCCGAGGAACGGCGCGAACACCTGCGTTCGATGATCGGTGACGTCGTCGTTGCCTGGATGACCGCCTCCACCGTTCCGGTCGCAGTTGGTGCTGCTAAACCCGCGAGATAGCAGCACCAAGTGCGACCGGAGCACGGGTGGGAGCAGCCGTGCGGGCGGTCAGATCAGGCGGCGCAGCGCCTCGTCCAGCGAGATCGCCTGGCCTGCGGCGCGATCGCGCAGGCGGGAATGCTCGTCGGCGGTCAGCGTGACCTGCACGGTGACGGGCTCGGCGGCCGAGACGTTCAGACCGTCGAGAAGATCGGATGCCTCGGCCCACAGCTGCTGGGGGCGGCCGGACCCTTCGGCAAGCTCAGGGACCGGTTGGGGCTCAGCGGCCGGCTGACCTTCGCTCGCTGAGCCGGTCGAAGCGGCCGCGCCGCCCATCATGAACCCGGGCCCGCGGTTCGGCTCGCGCTTGGCCTGATACGCCTTCGCGGCCGAATTCGCCCGTACATCGGCGGCCTCATTCAGGTCGTGACCGGCGTGGCCCTTGACCCAGACGAACTTCACATCGCGGCCCTGCATCGCCTCATCGAGCGACTCCATCAGGTCGCGGTTGAGCACGGGAGCACCGTCGGCTTTGCGCCATCCGCGGCGCTTCCATCCCGGCATCCATTTGGTGATTGAGTCGATGACGTACTTGCTGTCGCACATGATCAGCAGCGATTCGTTGCTGCCAGCAGTCGCCCGCAACAGCTCCAGCACGGCCTGCAGCTCACCCTGGTTGTTCGTGCCGTGCGGTGATCCGCCGGCCGCCCAGTTCGCATCGTCGATGTACCAGGCCCAGCCGTTGGGGCCAGGGTTTCCCAGGGCGGAGCCGTCTGCTGCGGCGGTGATCGTCATCCTTCAACCGTAACCGCCCGGCCGCCGTCGCCCGGGCGCGGCGGCGCGTCAGTCTTTCGGCTCAGCTGTCTCGATGACAGCG
This sequence comes from Microbacterium wangyouchuni, assembly GCF_054072595.1. Lineage (NCBI taxonomy): Bacteria > Bacillati > Actinomycetota > Actinomycetes > Micrococcales > Microbacteriaceae > Microbacterium > Microbacterium wangyouchuni. The sequence goes on along the minus strand of NZ_JBSVRM010000007.1, from coordinate 119,304 downwards.
GCCTCCGGGGCCGGCGGTGCAACAGGGAACACGATCGAGGTCACCTCGGTAGCGAAACCGAGTCCGAGACCGATATCGAGTGGATCGACAGCGGAGGGGGCATCCAGGTGATCGACAGCATCCGCCTCCTGCGGCTCGCCGGGCAGCGCCGCCCAGGCGCTCTTCTCTTCAGGTCGTTGTGCGAACAGTCCCATGGAATCCTCAGAAGTCGGCGATGATGAGCTTCTTCATCTGCATCATCTTCTCGTACGCGCCTGGGCGCGCCATCAGCTCGCCCATGTTCTCCGGCACGATCTGCCAGCAGAGCCCGTAGCGATCGGCCAGCCAACCGCACTGTTCAGCCTCCGGCATGCTGCTCAGCGCGTTCCAGTACTCGTCGATCTCGGCCTGGTCGGTGCAGCGCACCTCGAGGGATACGCCGCAGTCGAAGGTGAAGTCCTGCACGATCGCCGAGTCCATCATCGCGAACCACTGCCCGGCCAGGCGGAACTCGCCGAACATCACGCTGCCGGCATCCGCTGGTCCGGTCTGCTCCGGATACTCCGCGATGAAGCCCACTCCGGCGGCGGGAAACAGCGATGAGTAGAACGTCGCGGCCTCGCGCGCCAGGTTCTGGACGGGACCGGCGAACATCAGCTGCGGGATCACGAAGGGCCGCGGCTCGCCCTCCGGATTCGTCAGCAGCAGCTGCCAGCTGACGCCGTAGCGATCCTGAACCCACCCGTAGCGCGGGCTGAACGGATACTCGCCGAGCTCCATCATCACGGAACCGCCATCGCTGAGCTTCGCCCACGTCTCATCGAGGCTCGCGCGTGCTGTGTCGCGGTCGCCATCGAAGCGCAACGGATCGAAGTTCAGCATGAACGACACCGAAGGGTTCGGGCGGAACTCATCCCCGGCGTTGATCAAGGTGAGCAGATAGCCGTCGATCGCGACGTCGACGGTGAGCGTCTTACCGGCGAATTGCGCCTGCCACTCGTCGATCTCGTTCGGATACGTTGCCCCCACCGTCGCGGTGGTGTCGGGGAAGACATCGGCGTAGAACGCGCCGGCCTCGTCGGCGTTCTGGTTGCACCAGATGTTCGGGACGATTTTTTGGGACATGACGACTCCTTGTTGCGTTCGGATCCCCTCGCACGGTTGTCCTGCTCGAATCCAGCGTGCTCCCGAGAGCTGGCGGATGCAAGGGGGTTGAGCACAGTTCGGGCGGCGCATCTAGGGTGGGGGGATGGCGTCCTCGATTGCAATCGACTTCAACTGGGGTTCCTGGCTGGGCACGGCGATCGCCTTGCTGATCGCTGTCATCGCTGTCGCCGCTGTCGTGATCGGCGCGCGGTTCATCGCCGGTCGGGCGCATGGGAGTGCAGCGTGGGTCCGGGACCTTGAGCGGCGCATCCGCACTCCCGGAATGGTGCTGGTATTTCTCATCGCGGTTTGGATCACGTTCGCCTTCACTGAGCCTGCCCAGCTCGAGTGGTGGGCGGTGCTCGAACGTGTTCTGCTGATCGCGGTCGTCTTGGTGGGGGCGTGGTCGCTGTCGACGCTGGTCACCTTCGGCATGGAACAACTCATGCAATACGACGGCACCCGCAGCGACGCCACAAGTGCTGAGGGGCGACGCCGTAAGACCCAGCTCACGGTGTTGAACCGCCTGGTCGTGGTACTGATCTCGATCATCGCGGTCGGTGTGGTGATGTTCTCATTCCCGGAGGTGCGGGCGGTGGGTACCAGCATCCTGGCATCCGCCGGTGTCGTCAGCATCGTCGCCGGCCTTGCCGCGCAGTCAACCCTCGGAAACCTGATTGCCGGGGTGCAGATCGCGTTCAACGGTGCAATCCGAGTCGGCGACGTCGTGGTGATCGAAGGCGAAATGGGAACGATCGGCGAGATCAACCTGTCGTATGTCGTCGTCTACATCTGGGACGAGCGCCGGCTCATCCTGCCGTGCACCTACTTCACGACGAACCCGGTCGAGAGCTGGACTCGGCGTTCGGAGAAGATCCTCGGCACCGTCTACATGGACCTTGATTGGCGCGTGCCGGTGGATGCTGTCCGTGAGAAGTTCATGGAGATCATCGAGGGATCGGATGCCTGGGACCGCCGCTCCGCGAACGTCCTGGTCACCGGATCCGAGGGCGGTTACGTCACGGTGCGGTTCAAGATCTCGGCGAAGAACTCCGACGATCAGTGGGATCTGCGCTGCCTCGTGCGCGAGAAGATCGTGACCTGGTTGCAGCAGGAGCACCCCGAGGCGCTGCCGGTCACGCGGGTGACGTTGGAGCGTCCGGCGCAGTAGCGGCTGCGCCGCGCACCGCGTCGACGAGTTCCCGCCACGCGCCGGTCAGCTCGGATTCGGCCAGTTCACGTTCGCGCTCCTCGCGGGCTATGCGAGCCCGGATGCTCCACACATAGCGGTCAGCGCCGGGTGAGGTTTCCTTCGGGTCGCTCCAGGGGCAGCGTTCGATCAACGTGATCCAGACATCGACGTCCGGATAAGGCGGCTCCACCTCCCAGCGGCGACGGATGCCGGCGACCCCACCTGATCGCACGACGGCGATCATGACGGGCGAGGCGGTTCCTGCGCTGTCATTCGGCGCGTCGATCTCGTTCATCCTCGAAGACTCCCACGGTTCTCCAGGCGTCGCGCACGGCCGCGGCGACTTCTGACTCACCGTACTCCCCGATGGCTGCGGCCACGGTGGCATCGGCGAACTGGCGGAACGTCGCTGTCGGCGACAGGCCACCGGTGAGCGCGCGGTACCAGACCAGGCCCGCACGCTCCCAAGCGTGGCCACCCAGGGCGCGGGCGGTCAGTGCGAAGGCGCGGTTCGGGATGCCGGAGTTGATGTGCACACCGCCGTTGTCCTCGGTGGTCTGCACGAAATCGCGCATGTGTCCGGGCTGCGGGTCCTTGCCGAGCTCGTCATCGTCATAGGCGGTGCCCGGCTCGAGCATCGAGCGCAGCGCTGTGCCCTGTACCGCGTCGGTGAAGATGCCAGCGCCGATCAGCCAGGTCGCCTGATCTGCGGTTTGGCCTGCGCTGAACTGTTCGGTCAAGGCACCGAAGACGTCGGCGATCGATTCGTTCAGGGCACCCGGCTGCCCCTGATACTCGAGATTCGCGGTGTGCTGGATGACGCCGTGCGCGAGTTCGTGACCGATGACGCTGAGCGAACCAGTGAAGCCCTGGAACACCTCGCCGTCGCCGTCACCGAACACCATGCGCTCGCCGTCCCAGAAGGCGTTGTCGTAGTCGATGCCGTAGTGCACGGTGGCGTCCAGGCGTGCGCCGAGCCCATCGAGGGAGTTGCGTTCGAACGCCGCGAGCAGCAGCTCGAACGTCGCGCCGAGGCCGTCGAACGCCTCATTGGTGGTGGCATCTGCGACGGCGGGGTCGCCTTCGGCGCGCACGACGAGTCCGGGGAGCTTCTCGGTGTTCTGTGCGTCGCTGATCGTGCGGTTCGGAGCATCCGTCAACTCCGCGATGAGGTCGCCGTGCTCGTCGATCGACAGGTTGATCCTGGCGCGGAACGGCGGCCGACCAGCAAGCAGGGTCTGGCGCGCAGCATCCGCCGCCTTGGTGAAGCGCCCCGACTGCGCGACGCGCGCGAGCAGGTACGCCGGGACGATTCCGTGTGCGCAGTGGTCCATACCGCGACCATACGCGCAGGGACGGACGCTTTCGAGTGCCGGATCCCAGACGGAGTGTGTGCGCCGCGGCGTGTTGGGGCGGTGACACGCCGCCGGAGCGGACGGACGTCTGGGATTCGGCACGGGATGCCTCGGGTCAGACTCCCAGCACTCTCGCGTAAAATCAGCCCAATGACCGATGTGCCTGCTGCCGACACCTCTGATCTCGGCGACGGCCTCGATCCCGCCGATCTTGAGACCACGCTGCGGGTGCTCGCATCCATGGACCAGATCAGCGAAGAGCATCCCGACTACATCGCCGTCCGCCGTGCGACCGCGGCGATGTTCAAGGCCGTCAAGCGCGTGCGCCGCAAGGAGATCCGCGACGCGATCGCGGCGGCCGACAGGGCAGTTGTGGCGAACACCGCCACCGGCGCACCCGACCGGATCGACGACGAGACTCGTGGAAATGATCTCGCCTCGAACGTGGATGCTCCGATCGCCGGCGAGCTGCTCAAACCCCGCAACTGCTACATCTGCAAGCAGCCCTACACGCTCGTCGACGCGTTCTATCACCAGCTTTGCCCGGATTGCGCACGCTTCAGCCACGGCAAGCGCAACGCCCGCACCGACCTGACCGGCAGGCGCGCGCTGCTCACCGGGGGCCGCGCGAAGATCGGGATGCACATCGCGTTGCGACTGCTCCGCGACGGCGCGCACCTGACGATCACGACCCGCTTCCCGCGTGATGCCGTGCGCCGCTTCTCGTCGCTGCCGGATGCTTCGGACTGGCTGCACCGGTTCCGCGTCGTCGGCATCGATCTGCGTGACCCTGCCCAGGTGATTGGGCTGGCCGATTCGGTCGCCGCGCAGGGGCCACTGGACATCCTCATCAACAACGCCGCACAGACGGTTCGGCGCTCGCCGGGTGCATATTCTCTGCTGGCGGATGCTGAGATGCAGCCGTTGCCGGATGGGCCGCTGCCCGAGATGGAGACGTTCGGGCACACTGTCGATCCGCATCCGCAGGCGTTGCAGGCCTCGGTGGATTCGAACCCCCTGCTGTCGGTGGCCGCTCTCGGCGGCACCGTGGCCGAGCAGGGCGGGCAGGCGCTCACCGCCGAAGACCTCGCACGACTCGCGATGGCGCCGGGGTCGTCTTCGCTGGCCAAACACGCTGACGGTTCGGCGATCGATGCGGGCGGCCTCGTGCCGGACATCGACCACGTCAACAGTTGGGTGCAGTCGATCGAGCAGGTCGACCCGCTCGAGATGCTTGAGGTGCAGCTGGCGAATACGACCGCGCCGTTCCTGTTGATCAGCCGGCTTCGGGCCTCGATGGCTTCGTCTGATGCGCACCGGAAGTACATCGTGAACGTCTCGGCTATGGAGGGGCAGTTCTCGCGCCGCTACAAGGGCCCGGGGCATCCGCACACCAACATGGCCAAGGCGGCGCTCAACATGCTCACCCGCACCAGTGCCGGCGAGATGCTCGAGAAGGACGGGATTCTGATGACGGCCGTCGACACCGGCTGGATCACCGACGAGCGACCGCACCACACCAAGGTGCGTCTCGCCGAGGAGGGCTTCCACGCACCGCTCGACCTTGTCGATGGCGCTGCGCGCGTGTACGACCCGATCGTGCAGGGCGAGCTCGGCATCGATCAGCACGGGGTGTTCCTGAAGGACTACAAGCCGAACCCCTGGTGATGGGGCTGGGCGTTCGGGGCATCCGCCCTGTTACACCCGTCGGAGCGTGTTGCACCTGACGGACCTTTTGGCCCGATTCCTCCTGCATCCGCAACATCCTCCGACGGATGCAACGGCTGCGCCCGCGCCCGAATTCGCACCGGCTGTTAACCTCCACGCGGTAAACCTGGTGTTATGTCTGCTTTGCGAATCTTGCACCTCACCGACACCCATCTTTTCGGGGATGAGACCCTGCACTACGGGGTCGTTGACACCGCCGAACGGCTACGCCTGACGCTCGCGCATATGGCAGATCGCCCCTTCGATCTGGTCGTGTGCTCGGGCGATGTCAGCGAAGACGGGTCTGAGGGTTCGTACCGGCGCGCTCGTGATCTGATTGGCGAATGGGCGCGCGAGCGCGGCGCCCGTGCGGTGTTCGCGATGGGGAACCATGATCGCCGTGCGCCCTTCCGTGCGGTGCTTGGCGGTGGACAACCGGATGCTGGCGAGCAAACCCTCGAAGGTGCAGAAGCCCCCGTCGCCTCAGTCGCTGAGCATGACGGCTGGCGCGTGATCGTGCTGGATAGCTCGGTGCCCGGCCGGGGGTACGGAGCCATCGATCAGGCGCAGAAGCAATTTTTCGAACAGGCGATCCAGAGCCCGGCCGAACACGGCACTGTCGTGGTCGTGCATCACCCGCCGATTGACGCGCAGACCGATCTCTTGCAGGCTCTCTGCCTTGATGAGCACGATACCGCGTGGCTGTTGTCAACGATTCGCGGCACCGATGTGCGGGTCATCCTGAGCGGTCATTACCACTTGCCGGTCGTTGAAACCGTTGGTGGCGTGCCGATCGTCGTCGCCCCAGGGGTAGCAAATATCGCCCGGGCTTTTGATCGCCGCACCGAAGAATCTGCCATCGATGCTTACGGCGGAGCGACCGTTGATATCTCGGCTGACCGCGTGCGCGTCGTGCCCTTCGAGCAGCGGATGACGGCGGATGCTGAAGTCTTCAAATTCGAAGAGGAAGCGGTCGTCCGCATCATCGCCGCCGCCGGGCGCTAAGCTCGACCCGATTCGTGCGAAGTCCTGAGATTCGGATGCCGCGGGCAGTGCCCAAACCGTCAAACTGCGTCGTTGTCATAGCGCAACACGAACTTTGCTTCGTCGCCGCGCAGTCTGCGGCGAACATAAAACACGGGGGTGCCGTACGCATCGGCGGAGACGCCATCGCGCACCAAAAGCGCGGTTCCCAGGGGCACATCGAGCACATCGGCGTCGTCGAAATCGGCGGCAACAGCACTAAAAGCGCGCCATAAATAGCGCAGGTCAAGGCCGAATCCATCGGCGAATGCGCGCACGACGAGGCCGTTTTCACCGACCCGATCCAGTACTTGCGACCACTGCGCAGAGTGCCAGTACGAGTTGGCGATCCAGCGGCGTCCGCCGCGCACCATCACGGTGTCGATCCTGTGCACATCAGCGACCGGAATCCCCAGGTGGCCGGCTGCTTCTTCGGCGAGCGAACCAGATGCAGGACCGAACGACAAAACCCGCTCATCCACTTGGCGCACGGGGGCTGCGGAGCGCCGGAGTGCTGCCGAATCGAGGGCATCGGCGGTGGCATCCGACTGTTGACGGGATCGCGGCAGGGTGGCAACAATCTCGACCAGATCGGGAGGGGAAACGACAAACGTCCCTACGCCGCGACGGATCTCGACGGCACCCAGGCGCTGCAGTTCGATAATCGCCTGACGCAGGGTAAGTCGAGCCACCCCGAAGCGCTCGGCGAGCGTGGCTTCATTGGGTAACCGTGAACCGGCCGCGAGCGCACCCGACTGAATTTCTTCCCACAGCTCTGTCGCAATCCGACGGTAAACCGGCCCGCTGTTGTCCACACGGCTACGACCACTTTGCATACCGTTCACCTGAAACTCCTCATCGCGTCATGGACGATCCGTAGACATATAGACGTCTTGATCACAGCACGCAGGGATCCGAAAAATTACCTGCAAGAGAAAGGTACGTCATGCGCAGAATGATCGCCTCGACCGGTATGGTCCTCGGCGGAATCCTCCTGGTCGGTTGTGCGACCGGTACAGGTTCAACTACACCGGCGAGTGACCCCACCTCGGTCGCATCCGATGCAATCGTCGACATCCGCGTCGGCCTCGAACCCACCAGCCTCGATGTGACCACCACCTCGGGCGCAGGCCTCGTGCAAGTCATGCGGGGCAACGTCTACGAAGGTCTCGTCGGTATTACCGAAGACCTCCAGATCGTTCCGGCGCTCGCCTCGGAGTGGGAGGTCAGCGAAGACGGCCTGACCTACACCTTCACCGTTCGTGACGACGTCACATTCCACGATGGAACGCCCATGACCGTGGATGACGTCGTGGCATCCCTTCAGGCCGCCAGCGCCGAAGGATCGGTCAACCCGGATGCCAAGCGCATGACCCAGGTGGCAAGCGTCGAATCAACCGATGCCTCCACCGTCGTGATCACGCTCGAAGAGCGCGACATTAACTTCTTGGACACCCTCACCACCGCTGCCGGATACGTTGTGTCCAGTGCGTCTGACGCAGACCTTGCGTCCGAAACCAACGGCACGGGCCCGTACACGCTCGACCAGTGGAACCGCGGCGCAACCCTCGCCCTCACGCCGGCCGACGACTACTGGGGTGACGCTCCCGCAAACGGCGGTGTGGTTTTCCACTACATTTCCGATGAGACCACCGCATCTACCGCTCTGCAGAGCGGCGAGATCGACATGATCGCCGGAGCGACAGCTGAAACGGCTGAGTTGTTCAGCGCAGACGACGCCTTCCAGGTTGTCGAGGGTGACTCGACCAGCTGGATGACCCTCGGGTTCAACCACACTGTCGAGTCGCTGTCAGATCAGCGCGTACGCCAGGCCCTGCGCCAGGCAATCGACAAGTCAGAGCTTGCTGAAATCGTCGGTCAGGCTACAGAAGCCGGAAGCATCACGGTTCCGAGCGACCCGTGGTTCGTGGACATGACTGACTCGGCGCCGTTCGACCCGGAAGCTGCGAAAGATCTTCTCGCAGAAGCAGGCTACAGCGACCTCGACCTGACGCTGACCGTGTCGAATACCTACGACACGATCATCACCGAGTTCATCGCCGCTGAGCTCGCCGACATCGGGGTCAACGTCACGATCGACACCGTCGAGTTCGCTACCTGGCTCGAAGATGCGTACACGAACAAGCAGTTCGAGCTCACGATGGTGCTGCACGTCGACCCGTCGACGGCCACGTATTACGGCAACCCGAACTACTACTGGAGCTACGACAACGCCGAGGCGCAGGCTCTTGTTGCCGAAGCGCGCACAGCCACCACCACCGACGTACGCGACGAAAAGATGCGCGAACTCGTCACCCTGGTTGCTGAGGACTCGGCTAGTGACTGGCTCTACACGGCGCAGACCGTCGTTGTCGCGAATGCCGACGTTGCCGGATTCCCTGTGGACCGTATCTCGAACAACTTCCGCGTCAGCGGTATCACCGTCGCGGAGTAACGTGACCATCTCGGCGACCTTGAGCCGGCCACGTGCCGGGCGCGAAGAACTCCTTCGCGCCCGGCACGTCGTGGCCGAAGTGCTCGGAGAGATCGGCATCCTGCTGCTCTCCCTGTTTGCCGCGAGCATCGTGATCTTCGGCCTTCTGGCGATCCTTCCAGGAGACCAGGCCGCGATGCTGGGCGGGATGGATGCTACGCCCGAACAGATCCTCACGTTGCGTGCCCAACTGGGCCTAGACCGACCCATCTGGGAGCGGTACTTCGATTGGATCGGCGGCGTACTTACCGGCAACCTCGGAGTCTCCGGGCTCGACGGTCGCGCGGTCGCCGCAGAACTCGGCGAGAAACTACAGGTCACCGTGCCCTTGGGTATCTTGGCCCTGCTGCTTAGCGTCGTCATCGCTCTGCCCGTCGGCATTCTCGCGGCGGTATATCGCGAGAACGCTTTTGGTCGTGCGATTGCGGGGCTCAGCCAGCTCGCCGCAGCCATTCCCACTTTCGTTTTGGGGCTGTTGCTCGTCGTCGCCGTCGCTCTTCCCACACGCCTCCTGCCGGTGCAGGGCTTCCCCGCTGATCGCTGGGCCGACCCCGCAGAAGCGCTGCGCTCACTCATCCTCCCGGCAACGGCCATCGCCATCGGGCAGGCCGCAGTACTGGTGCGCTTCGTGCGCAGCGCCACCATCGACGTGCTCATGAAGGACTGGGTGCGAACCGGGCTCGCCCAGGGATGGCCGCTCAGCTCAGTGCTGCTGCGACAGGGCCTGCGCAATGCGTCGCTTCCGTTGCTCGGCGTGCTGGGGCTCGAAATTGCTGGCGTTCTCATGGGATCGGTCATTGTTGAGCAGCTCTTCGCGCTTCCTGGTGTCGGAGGAATGCTGCTGGCGGATGTCGGTAACCGAGACATCGTCTCTATTCAAAGCACCCTGTTCGTGCTCACCGCGCTCGTCATGATCAGCACGATGGCACTCACCACTCTTTCCCGTGTTCTTGACCCTCGTATCCGGAGGACCCAGTGATCACTCGTTTCATCCGGCATCCGCTGGGCGCCATCGGCCTCGTGCTCGTGGCGATTCCCACGTTGGCAGCCCTGCTCTCGCTGGTGTGGACGCCCTATGACCCGGCCGCCTTCGACCCGATCAACCGCTGGTTGCCGCCTTCGCCAGAGCACCTGTTGGGAACGGATGCCGGAGGGCGCGATCTCTTCAGCATTCTGCTTGCCGGTGCCCAATCGACTATGACTGCCACCGTGCTTGCCACAGCGATCGCCGTGGCGGTGGGCCTGCCGCTGGCTATGGCGACCGCCCTCGCGGGGCGGCGACTGGGGGCAGCCCTCGAGCGAGCAATTGATGTGGCCATTGCCTTCCCCACGCTGGTGCTCGCCATCATCCTGGTTACCTCATATGGAGCAAGCCTCTGGGCCTCGTCCGTCGCGATCGGCCTCGGCGGCGCCGTCGTCATCGCCCGCACGATGGTGCCCGAACTGCGTGGTGCGCTCGCCGCTGACTACGTGACGCTCGCCTCTTCTGGCGGGGTCGGCACCCTGGGTATCCTCTCGCGGCACGTCTTGCCCAACGTCGCACCCACGCTTCTGATTCGCGCCACGCAGCTCCTTGCGGCTGCCGCGCTCGCCGAAGCCGGGCTCTCGTACCTCGGTTTCGGAACCCCTGCACCGACGCCGTCCTGGGGTCGGACTCTTGCCGACCTGCAGTCACAGGTGCTCGTGCGCCCCGAAGTGCTGATTGCCCCGAGCCTTGCGATCACCACTCTCGTGATTGGGTTCGCACTGTTGGGCGATGCGCTGCGGGATGCCCTCGAACCCGGCCAGCGCAGCAGGCCCGTCACGCGTGCGCAACGCCGACATGCTGCATCCGTCCCCGACACTGTTTCCGCCCCCGACACCGAGAAGGTGACCGCATGACTCTCTTGGATATTCGCGACCTCACAATCAGCATCGGCGACCGCCGTCTCGTCGATGGAATATCGCTAAGAGTCGATAGAGGAGAGCGAGTGGGGCTGATCGGTGAATCCGGATCAGGCAAATCGCTCACCTGTATGTCGGTGCTCGGGCTGCTGCCTGCGCGCGGACAGGTCAGTGGCAGTATCACGGTCGAGGGTACGCAGATAATTGGCGCCGACCAGCGCACGCTCCGAGACCTGCGAGGTCGGCGGGTAGGCTGCGTGTTTCAAGAGCCGCAGAGCGCGCTCGACCCGCTGCTTCCCATTCGTCGACACCTCGTTGCACCGCTGCGAGCGCACGGACTGCTGCGCCGTGCGGATGCCAGAGCAACCGCCGTTCGCCTGGCGGAAAGCGTGGGGCTTCCTGAACCAGAATCAATGATTCGTCGGTACCCGCATGAACTTTCCGGCGGACAACGCCAGCGCGTCATGATCGCGATGGCCATGTCGACGAGTCCGTCGCTGCTGTTGGCTGATGAACCAACCACCGCGCTTGATGTCACGGTGCAGGCGAAGGTGCTCGACCTGATGGGCGACCTGGTTCAGCAGAGCGGCGCCGGCAGTTTACTCGTGACACACGACATGGCCGTTGCCGCGTCGCACTGCGATCGCATTGTCGTGATGCGCGCGGGGCGAATCATCGAGGAGGGTACCGCCGAGCAGCTTATCCAGCGCCCGCGAGAGGGGTACACCGCCGATCTCATTGATGCGGCGTATGCGACAGGATGGCAGCCGCAGGTCAAGACCCGTGTGGCGGTGGCCGCATGAACAGCGAACTCTTCAGGGCCGAAAACCTGCGGATGGTGCACCCCGGCATGCGGCGACCGGCGCTGGATGGTGTGAACCTGACGATTGAATCGGGTCGTAACCTCGGCATCATTGGTGAATCAGGATCGGGTAAAAGCACGCTCGCACGCATCATGCTCGGGCTGCAAAGCCCGACCTCTGGAACGGTTTTGTACCGCGGCGAACCGGTTCCAACCGGGCGCGGTCGTCGGGCGCGAGAGTTTCGCCGCAGCGTTCAGGTCGTACTTCAAGATCCATTCACGTCGCTGAATCCCCGGATGCCAGTAGGCAAGATCATCGCTGAACCCGTGCGTGCATTGCGGCCGAAGTGGGATGCTGAGGCGCGAACTTTCGAGTTGCTGGCCGCCGTTGAACTTCCGGCAGAGGTCGCACAGCGGCTTCCCCGAGAGCTCTCGGGCGGTCAGCGTCAGCGGGTCGCTATTGCTCGTGCGCTCGCCGTGCGACCCGAAGTTGTTATCGCCGATGAACCCGTGAGCGCGCTCGATGTGTCGGTGCGCGCCCATGTGCTGCGGCTTCTTAGGCGACTAGTCGCCCATGAAGAACTGACCATTGCCGTCATTTCGCACGACCTAGGAATCGTCGACGGACTGTGCGCCGATGCAGCCGTCATGTCGGCGGGAAATATCGTCGAGCACGGACCCGTCTCGCAGGTGCTGGATGCGCCGCAGCATCCGTATACCCGCGAACTCATCGCTAGCGTTCCGGTACTTCCGGTACGAAAGACCGCATCTCGAGAGGAGGGCGAGCATGACGCTCCCCGCTGAAACCACTGCACGCCTACATAATTTGCGCCCCGTGGGCGGATTGCCCACCAGCAGCGGAGAGTGGGTGCGTGACGACCTGATGTGGCGTTCGGCAGCACCATTCGCCGCGCGCGCACATGCGAGCGATCTGATCGCCGGACTCGGCATCACCTGCGTTATCGACCTGCGCGATAGGGGAGAGCGCGACCGCACCCCCGGGGCATGGCGGCATGACGACCTCGCCGTGCGAGAGATGCCGGTGTTCGACGACCGGCTGCGCGACATCACCTTCGATGGTTTGCCCGAGCTTTACACGTATATGACCGGTGATTTCGCCCCATCTCTGGTCGCCGCATTCGCGGCGATCGCCGAGCAGGCCGAGCAAGGCGTGCTCATTCACTGCACCGCTGGTAAGGACCGCACCGGCATGCTCAGCGCTTTTGTACTGGATGTGTTGGGGGTCGACCGAGCGCTGATACTCGATGACTTCGCGGCATCCCAGAGTCACCTAGGGCCTGAGTATCTCGCTGATCTCTTTGCAGACGCTGACGTCGAGAACCTACCCGGAATCGTCGCCCACCGCGCCACGGCTTCACCGCCCGAGCTTCTCGCCGACGCACTCGACGCTCTGGAATGTGAGTACGGCAGTATTGCGGCTTTCCTGCTGGCACACGGAGTGAGTCAGGCGCAGCTTGAGCGCCTGCGCGCGGTGTTGGTGGTGCAGGGGCGGGACTAGCCCTTCGCAGGCGCGCCCGATTCGTGCCAATCCGGAGGTCTTCGCGCGATCTGGAGGCCACATTCTGGCCTCCAGCCCTCCGTATCGGGTGTTTACCTCCGGATCGTGCGACCGAAAATGCCGGATGCCGCTGCTACAGCCGATCAACACCGGTAACAGTCACCACGGCTTCGCCGGCTTCATCGGATGCCGCAAGATCGACGGTCGCGGAGATGCCCCAGTCGTGGTCGCCAGCCGGGTCGTCGATGATCTGACGCACCGTCCAGCTCGTGGCGCCCTCAGTCAGGAGCAGCAGCTTCGAGCTGCGGGCATCCGCTCCGGTGAGGATCTCGTCGTGGTCGGCGAAGTAGGCGTCGAGCGCATCGTTCCACCCATCGGCGCCGAATTCGGAGTCAAGCGCGGCCAGGGCATCGACATCTTCGAGCGCGGCCAGCTGCACGCGACGGAACAGCTCATTGCGCACCAGAATTCGGAATGCACGCACGTTGCTTGTGAGTCGCTTCGGAGCAGGCGGCACGATCGGATCGTCATCCGCACGATGCAGATCGACGATGCCGTTATCCGTGCCGGCACGCAACTCTTCCCACTCATCGAGCAGGCTCGAGTCGACCTGGCGCACAAGCTCACCGAGCCACTCAATCAGGTCGCGAAGGTCTTCGTTCTTGAGTTCCTCCGGAATGGTCTGCGACGCCGCACGATAAGCATCCGACAGGTACCTCAGCACCACTCCTTCGGAACGAGCGATCTTGTAGTACGCGACATATTCCCCGAACGACATGGCTCGCTCATACATGTCGCGCACGACAGCTTTTGGATGCAGTTCGAAGTCGCGAATCCACGGCTGCGCGGCACTGTACGTCTCGAACGTCGCACCGAGAAGTTCCTCGAGCGGCTTCGGATACGTGATCTGCTCGAGCAGTTCCATGCGCTCGTCGTACTCGATGCCTTCGCGCTTCATCTCTGCGACGGCATCGCCGCGGGCGAGGAACTCCTGCTGGCTTAGCACCGCACGCGGATCATCGAGGGTCGACTCCACGATCGAGATCATGTCGAGCGCGAATGTCGCGGCATCCGGGTCAAGTAGTTCGAAGGCTGCCAGTGCGAACGGCGACAGCGGTTGGTTCAGCGCAAAGTTCGGTTGCAGATCAACGGTGAGACGAATCTCGCCAGAATCCGATTGCTCGACGATGCCCGACTCACGCAGCGTGCGATAGATGCCGAGGGCGCGGATCGCGAGCTGACGCTGGCGTGATCGCGGTTCATGGTTATCATATACCAGTACGCGCATATTTCCGAACACATCGCCGCCGCGACCGATCACATTGAGCATCATCGCGCTCGTGATCTGCATGTGCGAGGTCAGAGTCTCCGGTTCCGCGTCCACGAGCTTGCGGAACGACGGCTCTCCCCATGACACGAAGCCGTCCGGAGCCTTCTTGCGGATGAGCTTGCGCTTCTTCTTCGGGTCGTCGCCGGCCTTCTTGATCGCGGCGGCGTTCTCGCTCTCGTGCTCCGGAGCCTGGCAAACCACGGTGCCCGCGGTGTCGAACCCGGCGCGACCGGCGCGGCCCGCAATCTGATGGAACTCACGCGCATTCAGCTGACGCATCCGCGTGCCGTCGAACTTCGTCAGCGCCGTCAGCAGCACCGTGCGGATCGGGACGTTGATGCCGACGCCGAGGGTGTCCGTGCCGCAGATCACACGCAGCATCCCGCGCTGGGCGAGCTGTTCGACAAGTCGCCGATATTTCGGCAGCATGCCCGCGTGATGTACACCGATGCCGGCACGCAGGAACTTGGACAGCGTCCGGCCGAATGCCGTGGTGAAGCGGAACTCACCGATTAGCGCTGCGATCTCATCGCGCTGCTCGCGCGTCGCGATCTTCGTGCTCGACAGTGCTTGCGCGCGTTCCATTGCCGCGGCCTGTGAGAAGTGCACGACATAGACCGGCGATTGGCTGGTGTTCAGCAGATCCTCGACGGTCTCGTGGATTGGGGTCAGTTCATAGAAGAAGTGCAGTGGCACCGGGCGCTCGACTCCGGTCACGACCGCAGTCTCGCGGTGCGTGCGACGGGTCAGGTCCTCCGCCAATGCGGTCACATCGCCGAGCGTCGCCGACATCAGCACGAACTGCGCCTGTGGCAGAGTCAGCAGCGGAACCTGCCACGCCCACCCGCGCTCGGGGTCGGCGTAGAAGTGGAACTCGTCCATGACGACCTGTCCGACGTCGGCATCCGGTCCCTGGCGAAGCGCGAGGTTCGCCAGGATCTCGGCCGTGCAGCAGATGATCGGCGCATCCGCGTTCACCGATGAGTCGCCGGTGATCATGCCGACGTTCTCGGGGCCAAAGGTCTCGACGAGAGCGAAGAACTTCTCGCTCACCAGGGCTTTGATCGGAGCGGTGTAGTAGCTGCGGCGTCCGTGGACAAGAGCGGAGAAGTGTGCCCCGATCGCGACGAGCGATTTTCCGGTGCCGGTCGGCGTCGACAGAATCAGGTTGTTCCCTGACACGATCTCGATGACCGCCTCATCCTGCGCCGGGTAGAGCTGGATGCCGGTGGACTCTGCCCATTCGACGAACGCCAGGTAGACGGCATCCGGGTCGACGGCCCCCGTATCGTCGCGCAGGGAGGTCGGATCGAGGTGCGCGGAGGAAGTCATGGTCCTTCGATCATCTCTCACTCAACCGAAGGGCACGCACCCTCGCCGCGCACAACTCCTGAGAAATGCTGCGTGGTGACGATCACATCGGCCGAAACAGCCCGATCCGCGACAGTTTTCAGGAGTTATGAACCAGAAAGACAGTTATGAACCAGAAAGACCGGCTCAGACCTTCTTGACGACGCTCGACTTCAGCAGCATGGGACCGAATCCGTCGACCTTGCAGTCGATGTCGTGGCCGTTGACCGGATCGATGAGGCGGATGCCGCGCACCTTGGTGCCGGCCTTGATCGCCTGCGACCCCTTCACTTTGATGGAGGTGGTCACCACGACCGAGTCGCCATCGGTGAGGACGTTGCCGACGGAGTCCTTCACAACAGCGGCATCGCCAGCAGCGGCGTCAGCGTCAGCATCGGCGGACGCGGCATCGGCCTCAGCAGGAGACCACTCATGTCCGCACATCGGGCAGACGAGCAGCGCGCCCATTTCATAGGCGTGCTCGCTGGAGCACTCGGGGCACAGGGGAAGCGAATCAGCCATGCCGCCATGATACCGCGATATGATGAAATCATCAGACCGCCACGGCCTGATGGTTCCGAAGGAGGGCTCGCCGCATGTTCACCGACCCGAATCGGCCGCTCTATGAGGTGAAAGCCGGGCTCTTTAAGGGCCTCGCACACCCGATCCGGATCCGCATCCTCGAGGTGCTCTCCGCGACGCCCGAGGCCTCGGTTTCCGAGCTCCTCAAAGCCATCGACATCGAGGCTTCACATGTCTCCCAGCACCTGTCCGTGCTGCGCCGCAACCGACTGGTCATCTCGGAACGTCGCGGCAGCCTCGTCTTCTACCGCCTCGCCTACCCGCAGGTGGCGAATCTGCTCCACGTCGCCCGGGCACTGCTAGCCGAGATACTCGAGACCACCCAGGAACAACTGATCGCGCGGGAAGGGCTCCCCGAGATCCTGGTTCGTTCATGAGCCTTCGATCTGCGCTGACGCTGCTGCCGGCGGCATCCGACTATCGCGGACTGCGCCGCAGCTGGAAAGGCGACATCCTCGCGGGGATCACTGTCGGCATCGTCGCGCTACCGCTGGCACTCGCCTTCGGTGTCAGCTCGGGCGCGGGAGCCGCAAGCGGGCTGGTGACCGCGATCATCGCGGGCTTCGTCGCAGCGGTGTTCGGCGGGTCCCACGTGCAGGTGTCCGGGCCGACCGGCGCCATGGTGGTCGTGCTCGCACCGATCCTCGCGCAGCATGGCGCAGGTGCTCTGGCCGCGGTCTGCCTGCTCGCCGGGATCATGGTGCTCCTCGCCGGCGTGCTGCGCCTGGGCCGCACCGTCGGATACATTCCGTGGCCGGTGATCGAGGGCTTCACCCTCGGCATTGCCATCATCATCTTCCTGCAGCAGGTGCCAACCGCGACCGGCACCCCGATCGGTGACAGCACAAATGCCGCGATCGCCGCGTGGCAATCACTGATGATGGTGGGCTGGCCGAAGCTCGGCTGGTCGCTGCTGCTCGTCGTCGTGGTCGTCGTGATCATGCTCGTCGCGCTGAAGATTCATCCGCGCTTTCCCGGTTCCCTGCTCGCGATCGTCGTTGCTTCCCTGATCGGGCTGGCTCTGCCCGTCGACACGATCGGACAGCTGCCGACGGGCTTGCCCGCGCCGACCCTGCCCACACTTGACCCCGCGGTGCTGCTGTCGTTGGCGGGGCCCGCCGCTGCCGTGGCCGCGCTTGCCGCGATCGAGTCGCTGCTCTCCGTACGCGTGGCATCCACGCTCGCCGACACCGGCCACTATGACGCCGACCGTGAGCTGGTCGGGCAGGGACTCGCCTCGCTCGCCGCGGGACTATTCGGCGGGATGCCGGCGACCGGCGCCATCGCCCGCACCGCAGTGAACGTCCGGGCGGGGGCGCGCACGCGGCTCGCGTCGATTGTCCATGCCGTGCTGCTGCTGGCGATAGCCCTGGTCGGAGCATCCGTCGTCTCGCATATTCCGCTCGCAGCTCTCGCCGGTGTGCTGATGGTGACCGCCTGCCGCATGGTCGCGCCGTCGACGGTGCGCACCGTGATGCGCTCGACGCGGGCGGATGCTGTCGTCTTCTGCCTCACCGCCGTGATCACTGTCAGCGTCGATCTCATCTACGCCGTGCTCATCGGCCTCGTCGCGGCCGGCTTCTTCGCGCTTCGTCAGCTCGCGCGCACCAGCGGTGTGTATCGCGAGGAGCTGCCGGGTGCGGCGCAGCCAGGGGATGAGCGCATCGCGGTGTTCCGACTGGAGGGTGCGCTGTTCTTCGGCGCGGCCGAGAAGACCATGGAGCGGGTCAATGAGCTGCGCGATGTCGAGGTCGTCGTGCTGCGGATGTCTCAGCTGCAGGTCCTCGATGCGACCGGCGCGCAGGTGATCACCGAGCTGATCACGTCGCTGGAACGGCGGGGCATCACCGTGCTGGTGAAGGGCATTGCGCCGCAGCATCGTGAGCTCGCCGAGCGCGTGGGCGTGATCGCATCCCTGCGTCACCAGAACCACCTGTTCGAGGATCTCGGCACCGCTGTCGCGCATGCGCGCAGTCACATCGTGCGGGCGGCCTCGGCGGGGTGAGGCTTGGGCCGGGTCTCAGGCCGTCGCCGCGCGCAACGCGATCTCGATCATGTCGCCGAAGGTCTGCTCGCGCTCCTTCGCGGTCGTCTCCTCGCCGGTGATGAGGTGATCCGACACGGTGCAGATGCTCAGCGCCTGACGGTCGTAGTAGGCCGCGAGCGTGTAGAGCCCGCTGGTCTCCATCTCCACGCCCAGCGCGCCGTGCTTCACGAATGGTTCGCTGAGCTCTGGCCGAGTGCTGTAGAACTGGTCGCTCGAGAACAGCAGGCCGACGTGGACGTTCGACGGAATCGACAGCTCCTCGCTCGCCTCCACCGCTGCGCGCAGGAGCGCGAAGTTTGCAACGGGCGCGTAGTCCAGGCCGTTGAATCGCACGCGGTTGATGCCCGAATCGGTGCAGGCGCCATTGGCGATGATGATGTCGCGCACCGCCAGCTTCTCAGTCAGCGCACCGCAGGAGCCGACGCGCACAATCTTCTGCACGTCGTACTCGTTGAACAGCTCATTGGCGTAGATCGCCATCGACGGCTGACCCATGCCGGACCCCTGCACCGAGATGCGATGGCCCTGCCAGGTGCCGGTGAATCCCAGCATCCCTCGGGTCTCCGAATACAGCACGGCATCCTCGAGGAAAGTCTCCGCGATCCACTGCGCCCGCAGCGGGTCTCCGGGGAACAGGACGACGGGGGCGATCTGACCGGGCTCAGCGGCGATGTGGGTGCTCATGTGTCGAGCGTAGTCACCCCGCGTGGGCTCAGTCCTCGACGAGCGCTTCGCGGATGCGGCGCAGATCCTCCATGAGTGAGCCGATGAGAATCCAGTGACCGGATGCCGGCGGCCTCACCCGCAGCGGAGCCGTCAGCGCTTGGATCGCCGATGTCTCGGTCGTCTCTTCCGGCGCGACCTCAGCGAGCTGCACGGCCAGCCGCACGTCGTGGCCGGCGCGCCGCAGCTGCTCGGCAATCGCGCGCACGGTCGGTTCGTCGGCGAGAGTGTCGTCATAGTGGTCGAAGTACGCCCGCGTCATTCCAATCACCTGCGTGACGATCGGTGCCAGCCGGGTGAGTAGGGCGCGCATCTCGGCGAGATCGCCGCGAGCGGCGCGGCGCGGGTTCAGGGTCAGTGATTCCTCGCCGGCGGTGACCGATTCCTCGGCGGCCTCTTTCATCGGACGCAGCAGCCGCGCTTCCAGCATGAGCTCCTGCAGCTGCTGCGGCGTTCGGGCCGTGGGCAGCGCAACGGCCAGCCGATCCAGGCTCGCGGCCAGCTCAGCACCGAGCAGACCGAGGTCACGGCGTGCCGGAGCGGTGAGGACGGGCGGCACGATCAGCGCGTTCACGATGAGCCCGATCGCGACGCCGATCAATGTCTCCAGGATCCGATCGACCGCGTACTGCGGGCTCGAGGACCCGAGCGCCAGCACGAGCATCGCTGAGATGGCAACCTGGTTGCCCACCCCCGGTGTCGCGCGGAAAGCCCAGGCGACGAGCATCGCCACGACGATCGCGAGCAGCACTACCCAGCTCTGCGGGCCCAGCAGCAGGCTGAGCGCTGACGCGATGACAACGCCGACGATGACTCCGAGGCTGCGTTCGATGGCCTTGGTGAATGACTGGTTCACACTCGGCAACACGACCAGCAGGGCGCCGATCGCGGCGAACACGGGCAGTGGTCCCGGCATCAGCCATCCGGCGATCAACCATGCGCCGATCGTCGCCACGGCCGACTTCACGACCTGCAGCAGGGGAGCGCGCTTCGCGCTGCGCACTGTCATCCGCATGAGGCAACGTTAGCGTCGTAATGTCAAAACTCACTCTTGTGAGGTGACCCTAACCTCGTGTTACATTAGGCGAGGCTTACCAAAGTCTCCACGCTTCACGTCACCCGAAACCACCAACCCGAAAGGGAAGCCTGTGCGCATTTCCCGTCCCGTGGGCATCAGCGCAGCAGCTGTTCTGGCCGTCGGCCTCGTAGCCTGCTCGTCGCCCGCCCCCACCAGCACCGACGCATCCGCTGGCTCGAATCCGGCATCCGATGATGCGTTCCCGGTAACGGTCGAGCACATCTACGGCGAGACGACGATCACGCAGAAGCCGGAACGGGTTGCGACCGTCGCCTGGGCGAATCACGAAGTGCCGCTCGCTCTGGGCATCGTCCCGGTCGGTATGAGCAAGGCGACCTGGGGCGACGACAATGACAACGGGGTGCTCCCGTGGGTCGAGGACGAGATGACCGAACTCGGCGTTGACGTCTCGCTGATCGGCGATGAGAAGGCCGAGCAAGCCGGCGACGTTCCCGTGCTGTTCGACGAGACGGACGGCGTCGACTTCGAAGCAGTCGCCGACACGAACCCCGACGTCATTCTGGCCTCATACTCCGGCATCACGCAGGAGGAGTACGACACCCTCTCCAAGATCGCACCGGTCATCGCCTACCCCGAGATCGCCTGGGCGACCTCGGTCGAGGACATGATCACGATGAACTCGACGGCGCTCGGCCTCGCCGAGGCGGGCGACGCTCTGATCGACGAGATCCACGCCGAGACGGATGCTGCGCTTGAGGCCCACCCGGCACTCAAGGACGCAAAGCTCCTGTTCACCTACCTCGACCCGAGCGATCTGAGCCAGGTCGGCTTCTACACCCCCGCTGATACGCGCCCCGGCTTCCTCATGGACCTCGGCCTTCCGGTGCCGGAGGTCCTCGAGAAGAACGCCGACAGCACCGAGTTCTACCTCACACTCAGCGCGGAGGAAGCCGACAAGTTCAACGACGTCGACGTATTCATCTCCTATGGGGATGAGTCGATGATCGCCACGCTCCAGGCCGACCCGCTGCTGTCGAAGATCCCCGCCGTCGCCGAGGGGCGGATTGCGATCCTTCCGGATGCTACGCCGATCGCAGCCTCCGCGAACCCGTCGCCGCTGTCCATCGGCTGGGGGATCGACGACTACTTCGCGATCCTCGAGGCACCGCTGCTGAGCGAGTGACCTCAGTCGCCACGACCATGACGCCGGGTGCCGCAGAACTGCGGCGCCCGGCGCTTGCCCGCATCGTCTGGCTGCTCATCGGTGCGGGCGTCATTGTCGTCCTCAGCATCCTCTCGCTGTCTTTCGGGGTGCGTGCGGTCTCGATCGACGATGTGCTCACCGCCCTCGGCGGACACGACGAGACCATCGCTCACGCGGCGATCATCAAGCGCATCCCGCGCACGGTGCTGGCGATTCTCGTCGGCGCAGCCCTCGCCCTGTCCGGGGCGACCATGCAGGCTGTCACGCGCAATCCCATCGCCGAACCGGGGATTCTCGGTATCTCGAACGGCGCCTCCCTTGCCGTCGTGTTCGGCATCGCCTTCTTCGGACTGTCCAGCGCATCCAGCCAGATGTTCGTCGCGATCGCGGGTGCGGCCGTGGCCGGCGTCTTCGTCTACGCCGTCGGATCATTGGGGCGCGGCGGCGCAACTCCGCTGAAACTCGCCCTGGCGGGGGCTGCGACCTCGGCCGCGCTGGGCGCGCTCATCAGCGCCATCATGCTGCCGCGCGCCGACCTGCTGCAGACGTTCCAGTCCTGGATGATCGGCGGTGTCGGGGGTGCTGAATGGCCCCGGATCGCGGTCATCGCGCCAGCGCTCGGCATCGGCGCGCTCATCTGCTTCGCATGCTCTCGCGGGATGAACTCGCTCGCGCTCGGTGACGACATGGCCGCAGGCCTCGGAGAGAACGTCTTTCGAACGCGGCTCATCTCGGCTCTCGGTGCGG
This sequence comes from Microbacterium wangyouchuni, assembly GCF_054072595.1. Taxonomy (NCBI): domain Bacteria; kingdom Bacillati; phylum Actinomycetota; class Actinomycetes; order Micrococcales; family Microbacteriaceae; genus Microbacterium; species Microbacterium wangyouchuni. Next base: position 97,181 of record NZ_JBSVRM010000007.1, on the reverse strand, counting down.
TGATCCTCGCCGGAGCCGCCACCGCGATCGCCGGCCCTATCGGCTTCGTCGGCCTCGTCATCCCGCACCTGTGCCGCCTCCTGATCGGCACGGATCATCGCTGGCTGCTGCCGTTCTCCGCGATCGCAGGCGCGGCGCTGCTGCTCGCAAGTGACATCGTCGGCCGCGTCATCGCCCCCTCCGGAGAAGAGATTCAGGTCGGCATCATCACTGCGGTGATCGGTGCACCCTTCTTCATCTGGATCGTCCGCAGGCAGAAGGTGCGTGAGCTGTGACGGCTGCGATCATCGCCGGTCGCCGCGCGCGCCACCGCCGTCACGCCATCGCGAGCATCGTGCTGGCCGTGCTGCTGCTTGCACTCGCCGCGATCGCGCTCATGGTGGGCAACACTTTCTACACCCCCGGTGAGGTCATCCGAGTGATCCTGGGTGAGACCGTGCCGGGAGCATCCTTCACCGTCGGTGAACTCCGCCTGCCGCGCACCGTGCTCGCCATCCTCGCCGGTTTCGCGTTCGGAATCGCCGGTGTGGCGTTTCAGACGCTGCTGCGCAACCCGCTCGCATCCCCTGACATCATCGGCATCACCGAGGGGGCGAGTGCAGCAGCCGTCGTCGGCATCGTCGTCCTCGGCCTCACCGGCCCGATGGTCTCGGTTCTCGCACTGGCGGGCGCCCTGATCACCGCCCTGGCGATCTACCTGCTTTCGAACAAGGGCGGCTTCGCCGGCATCCGCCTGATTCTGATCGGGATCGGCGTCGCGGCGATGCTGCACAGCGTCGTGTCGTACGTGCTCTCCCGGGCTGCGCAGTGGGACATCCAGACGGCTATGCGCTGGCTTACCGGCAGTCTGAACAATGCGTCCTGGGACGATATCGTCCCGCTCGTCATTGCCAGCGTTGTCGTGCTGCCGTTGCTGTTCAGCCAGGCCCAAGCGCTCGGGATGCTGCAGCTCGGCGACGAGTCGGCCGCAGGCCTCGGCGTGCGGGTGCACGCGACACGGCTGATGTTCATCATCGGCGCTGTCTCGCTGCTGGCTTTCGCGACAGCCGCGACCGGACCGATCGCCTTCGTCGCATTCATGTCCGGACCCATCGCCGCTCGCGTCACCGGACCTGGGGCGAACCTCCTGCTGCCATCCGCATTCGTGGGCGCGGTGCTCGTGCTCGCGGGCGACCTGATCGGTCAGTTCGTCTTCGACGCGCGCTACCCCGTCGGCGTGATCACCGGAATTCTCGGTGCGCCGTACCTGATCTATCTACTCATCCGCACCAACCGTTCGGGAGGCTCGCTGTGACCGAGGCCCACACGCTGTCCGCCGAGGCGGTGACGCTCGCCTATGGTGACCGCACCGTCATCGACGGGCTTGATCTGGCCATCGCTCCGGGAAAGATCACCTCGATCGTCGGATCGAATGGATGCGGCAAGTCGACGCTGCTACGTTCGCTCGCACGTCTGCTGTCGCCGGCATCCGGTCAGGTCGTCCTCGATGGCAAATCCGTGCACTCGCGCCCGACTAAGGAGATCGCACGAGTGCTGGGACTGCTGCCGCAATCGCCGATCGCGCCGGAGGGCATCGCCGTGGCCGACCTGGTGGGCCGTGGCCGGCATCCGCACCAGAAGATGCTCGCGCGGTGGAGCGCACACGACTACGAGGTTGTCGCCGATGCGCTTGCTGTCACCGGCATTACCGATCTTGCCGATCGCAGCGTCGACGAACTCTCCGGTGGTCAGCGCCAACGCGTCTGGATCGCCATGGCTCTCGCACAGGAGACGGACATCCTGCTGCTCGACGAGCCGACCACGTTCCTCGATGTCGCTCACCAGGTCGACGTGCTCGACCTGCTCACGGACCTCAGCGTCTCGCGCGGCACCACCATCGTCATGGTGCTGCACGATCTGAACCTCGCCGCCCGCTACTCCGACGAGCTCGTCGCGATGCGTGACGGCAAGGTGCACGCGCTGGGCGCACCGGATGAAATTCTCACCCACACGCTGGTCGAAGAGGTCTTCGGCATGGCTAATCAGATCACGACCGACCCGGTTTCCGGGAAGCCGATGGTCACACCGATCGGGAGGCATCATGTCCGCTGAAACTCGTACTCGTCCCTCCTATGTCCTCGCCCGCGCCGAGGTGCGAGCTGTTGAGCGGGTGTCGCCGAGCTTCGTACGCATCACCTTCGGCGGTTCGGAACTTGCCGAATTCGGCACGCCCGGAGATGTGTATGACGCGCGGATCAAGCTGGTTTTCCCGCCGGCATCCGGAATTCTGCCGCCGGTCGCGCGCGACACCGACGACTGGTGGGGTGCGTATCTCGCCGTCCCGGAGGAGGAGCGCGGCTCGATGCGCACCTATTCGGTGCGTGATTTGCGAGTGATGGATGCCAGCACCGAGGTCGTCGTCGACTTCGTGCTGCACCTGGAACCGGGGCTGACCGGGCCCGCGTCGCTGTGGGCGAGCTGCGCCGAAGTCGGTGATGAGCTGCTGATCGTCGGGCCGCGGCGTGGGCGGGAGGACCGCAACGGTATCGAATATGCGCCGGGCGGTGCATCCTCCGTGATGTTGGTCGGGGACGAGACGGCTGCCCCGGCGATCGCGCGGATCCTCGAGGATGCTCCGCGCGATCTGCGTGGAATCGCGTTCATCGAGGTTCCGGCGGCAGCAGACCAGCTGACGATCAATGCACCCGCCGGAGTCGACGTGCACTGGCTGCCACGCGGTGATGCGGCGCATGGGCTGCGGGTCATCCCGACCGTGCTGGACTATCTGGGAGACACCGGCCACGCCGAGATCGTCGTGCAGGATGCTGAGGGCGAAGACCTGGTGTGGGAAACGCCGATCTACTCGGGCAGCGGCGAGGACGTTGCGCCCACTGCTTCGGGCGACAACAGGTACTTCTGGATTGCGGGGGAGAGCGGCGTCGTCACGACGCTGCGCCGCCACCTCGTGAAGGAGCTCGGCATCGACCGCGCACAGGTGGCCTTCATGGGCTACTGGCGCCGCGGCGTCGCCATGCGCGGCTAGCCCGCGCGCACCGCCGCGCCCCGGCGTACCCACCACCCACCACCCACCTGTTCCGGTCGCACTTGGTGCTGCTATTCCGCGGTTTTAGCAACATCAATTGCGACCGGAACGGGGGATGACGTCGGCAGCGCGTGGTTTGATCGAAGCATGGAGCAGGATCCGCAGATGGCGCAGGAACCCGAGATGACACGGGAGACCCGTGCGATCTGGGCGACCCTCATCTGCTTCGTCATCGGGGCAGCGCTGGGAACGCTCGTGCTGTGGGGAAGCCCACGCCCGATCGCGGGTGACGGTTCGGTGGGTCTACCCGCCGCGTTCGTCGCGGGAGGCATCGCCGCCGCAGCCTTCGTGGTTTCGACGTTCCTGCATCGCCGCGGTCAGAACCAGGAGATGCCGCGCTGGCAGATCATCATCTCGGCATCCTCCGCCGTTGCCCTCACCCTGGCCTTCGCCGGGGTCACAGCACTGGGCGTGCTGCTGGCCAGTGAAGTGCTCGGCGTCGGATTGCAGGGACTGGAGCTTCCGGCATTCGGCGGTGCCCTCGTCATCGCGGTGGCCAGCGCGATTGGCGGTCGCCTCGCATTCGACGCCGGCATTGGCCTGCGCACCACCGACCTCGCCACGCTGCTATTCAGCTATCTCGCCATCGGCACGCTGTTCGCCATGCTCACCGCAGCTGATCCCCATTGGTGGGAGTTGAACTTCTCACAGCTCGGCATCGGCGACGGGGCCTGGGCGTTCAACGGGACGCTCGTCGTCGCCGGCATCCTGACCGCGACCGTCGGCATGTATATCGGACGTGATCTGCACCGCATCCGCGGCGACGCCTGGTTCGGCCGCATTGCGGCTGTGTCACTGCTGTGGGTGGGGACCGGAGTCGCGCTCGCCGGGGTCGGCCTGTTCCCGGTCGAGCAGATCGTCGTGGTGCACAACATCGCGGCCGCCTCGACGCTCGTGCTGTTCGTCGCAGCCGGAGTCGCGACGACCGTTGCGATGCCGGGGCCACCGCGTCCGCTGCTGGTGGTCACGGTCGGCATCGCGCTGCTGCTCGTGGTCGCGTTCGTCCTCGCGGACGGCTTCAAGCTGTACTCGCTCACGGTGCTCGAGGCGATCGTGATCGGTCTCGGGCTGCTGTGGCTGACCACTCTCGTGCGCATCCTCGCGGTGCTGACTCCCGAGATGAGCCGCCCCTCGGCGCGCGGATCACTACTGCACGCCTGACGGCGGCGCTGAAGGTCAGGCGCTTTCACGCACCACAAGTTCGGTATCCAGGATCACTGACCGGGGCGGTGCTCCGGCGATCACGTCGAGCAGCACGTGCACCATCTGCGCGCTGATCTGCTCCCAGGGCTGGCGCATCGTGGTGATGGACGGCTCGTGCGTCGCGGCAAGACCCGAGTCGTCGAAACCGGCAACGGCGACATCCTCGGGAACGCGCAGCCCGGCGCGTCGAACAGCGGCGATCGCGCCGGCAGCCATCCTGTCATTGGCGGCGAACACAGCATCCACCCCTCGTTCGAGGAGGCGGGTCATCGCTGTCTGGCCCGATTCGAACGAGTAATCGCCGGTCTCCACCAGGGTCGCGTCGAACCGATCACCGAGCTCCTCGCGGAAGCCCACCAGCCGATAACGCCCGCCCGGCGTGTCATCGGGGCCGGAGATCATGCCGATGCGCTCGTAGTTCTTCTCGCGGAGATACGCGACCATGGTTCTGGCCGACGCCACCTCTTCGACCGAGATCGTCGACAGCTCGGTCTCGTGACCCAGCGGCACACCACAGCTCACGATCGGGATGCCCTCGTCGAGCAACTGCTCGAGCAGTGGCTCCGACTCGTGTGAAGAGATCAGCAGGACGCCATCGACGTGCCCCGCGCTGATGAAATGAGCAACGCTTTCGCGCTCGGCCGGGGTGCCGGCGACGAGGAGGACGAGGGTCATCGAGCGCTGCGCGAGCGCCTCGGCCGCTCCACGCAGCAACAGGGCGAAAGTCGGGTCGTCGAACAGCAGCTGCTGCGGCTCCGTGAGCAGGAACGCCATCGACCCGGCCCGCCCGGTGGCGAGGCTGCGAGCGTGATGGTTGGCGGTATACCCGGTGGAGACGATGGCCTCTTCGACAGCGACGCGCGCGTCGGGAGACACCCAGTGCCCGCCGTTGATCACGCGCGAAACAGTGCTGCGGGAGACCCCTGCCCGCACGGCCACATCGCGTATCGTCGGCTTGCGCCTCGCCGTTACGTCACTCATCGCTCTGACTCTACTCACTCTCCGTCTGTGTACTGGGCGCCACACTGGGACCGGTCTCAGTTGGATAACGGTTGGTTGCACCCCGGTGGTGATCTTCTGCCGTATGGGATAGAACTGAGACCGGTCCCAGTCTTTTACTCATCTCGACTGAGACCGGTCCCAGTCAAAATTTTGACGGGGATGCACCTGTGCACACCGACTCAATGGAGCGACGATGACGACCCCCCACGCCTGGCCCGAACTCCGGGGAATCGCCTACGGCGGCGACTACAACCCCGAGCAGTGGTCTCGTGAGACCTGGCGCGAAGACGTCGTTCTCATGCGTGAAGCGGGTGTCAACCTGGTCAGCGTCGGGATCTTCTCCTGGGCACTGGTCGAGGTGGCCGAGGGAGAGTTCGATTTCTCCTGGCTGGACGAGCTGCTCGATTTGCTGCATGAGAACGGCGTCCACGTCGACCTCGGGACTCCCACCGCCTCCCCACCAGCCTGGTTCTTCGCGAAGCATCCCGATGCTCATGTCATCGACCGCGATGGTCGAACGATGGGCTTCGGCTCGCGGGGGATGGCCTCGCACTCCTCCGTCGCGTATCGCGAAGCCATCGTGCGCTACGCTGACGCGCTCGCTACGCGGTATGCGAAGCATCCAGCCGTCGTCCTCTGGCATGTGCACAACGAATACGGTGTTCCGGTCGGCGAGGACTACTCCCCGCAGTCGGTCAACGCATTCCGCGGATGGCTTCAGGAGAAGTACGCCACCCTCGACGGACTCAACTCGGCATGGGGCACCGCTTTCTGGGGTCAGCACTACACCGCGTGGGAGCACATCGGCGCTCCCGCCGCCGCGCCCAGTGTCGTGAACCCCGCCCAGCGCCTGGATTTCGCGCGTTTCACCGATCACCAGTTGCGGGCCTGCTACATCGCAGAGCGCGACGCGATCCGCGTGCACGCTGACCAGCCGATCACTACGAACTTCATGGCGAACCAGAGCTGGACCACCGACCTGTGGGCATGGGGCCGTGAGGTCGACATCGTCTCGGACGATCACTACCTGTGGGCGCCGGACGAGGACGCTCACATCGGCCTGTCCATAGCGGCCGACCTCAGCCGCTCTGTCGGTGGCGGCAAGCCGTGGATCCTGATGGAGCACTCCACCTCGGCCGTGAACTGGCAGCCGCGCAACATCGCCAAGCGCCCGGGCGAGATGGCGCGCAACTCACTCACGCACTTCGGCCGCGGTGCGGACGCCATCCTGTTCTTCCAGTGGCGCGCCGGTCGCTCAGGCGCAGAGAAGTTCCACTCGGCGATGCTGCCGCACGCCGGAACGAACTCACGGGTCTTCCGCGAGGTGGCGCAGCTCGGTGGCGACCTCGGGCGCCTCGAAGAGGTGCAGGGCTCGACCGTCGAGGCCGACGTCGCAATTCTCTGGGATTTCGAGTCGTTCTGGGCGCAGGATCTGGAGTGGCGGCCGACCGATGACATCTCACACCAGGAACGCATCCGCGCGTACTACGAGCGCCTGTGGCGCGATGGCATCACCGTCGACTTCGCGCTTCCGGGCCAGGATCTTTCGCAGTACAAGCTCGTCGTCGCCCCCGCGCAGTACATGCTGACAGCGGCGGATGCTGAGAACCTCACTCGCTACGTCGCAGACGGCGGAACACTGCTGGTGTCATATTTCTCGGCCGTTGTCGATGAGAACGATGCCGTCCACCCCGGAGGCTTCCTCGCTCCGCTGCGCGATGTTCTCGGCGTCGATGTCGAAGAGCACCTTCCGCTGCGCGCCGGCGCCACGGCCGGTGTTGCACTGGGCGGAGGCGAGCTGCTGGGCGCCGACCACTGGCAAGAGGCGCTGCGCCTGCATGGTGCGGATGTCTTCGGCCGATACAGCCAGGGCCCGGCGGCGGGCGAGCCCGCCATCACCCGCAACACGCACGGCGACGGCACCGCCTGGTATGTCAGCACGCGACTGGATGCTGACAGCCTGAAGACCCTCATGAACGCGGTTTACGCCGATGCGGGCGTATCGACGGAAGGCCTGCCCGAGGGGCTCGAAGTCATCACGCGTCACGGCGCCGACGCGTCGTATCGGATCGCCGTGAACCACAACGAGCAGGATGCCGTGCTCGCAGCAGACGGGCATGAACTGCTCAGCGATACCGAGGTGCAGGGCAGCTTCACCGTTCCAGCAGGCGGCGTCGCCGTCATCCGCACCACCAAATAGACAACTCCATAGCGGCGGACCATCCGGTCCGCCGCACACACCCGGTCGTGACGATGCGGCTCGCTCTGCGAAGCGCGTCGGCGACCACAGCAGATTGGAACCCGAATGCGTAAGCACATCGGAATCAGCGCATTTGCGCTGGCAGCGGCCGTCGCCCTGACCGGCTGCGGTTCGAGCGCTCCTGAAGGCGGCGACGATGCCCCCGCTGGCGATGGCGCAGAACTGGTCATCTGGACGGACGCCGAGCGCGAAGCAGCACTCACGGCAGCAGCCGAGTCGTTCGAAGAGGAGACCGGCGCGAAGATCACGCTCGTTCAGAAGAACTTCGAAGATCTCCGCAATGACTTCATCGCACAGGTGCCGACCGGTGAGGGCCCCGACATCACCGTCGGTGCACACGACTGGCTGGGCGCGCTCGTCGCGGCCGGTGTCGTCGACACCCTCGACCTCGGTGATGCAGCCGAGGAGTTCGAGCAGGTCGCTCTCGACGCCATGACCTACGACGGCCAGCTCTATGCGCTGCCCTACTCACTCGAGACCGTCGCCCTCATTCAGAACGTCGATCTCGTCGGCGATGCGGCACCGGCGACGTGGGACGAGATGATCCAGAAGGGCATCGACTCCGGCGCCGAGCGTCCCTTCGTGATCAATACCGCCGGTGAGACCGGCGATGGGTACACGATGTACGGTCTGCAGACATCATTCGACGCACCGGTGTTCGTGCAGGACGACTCCGGCTCGTACACGAGCGAGGTCGGCATGGGCGGTGCTGCCGGTGAGGCCTTCGCCACCTGGTTGGGCGCGAACGGTGCGAACGGCACCGGCTACATCTCCACCACGGTCGACTACGACATCAACAACGAGCTGTTCGTGTCCGGCAAGGCGCCGTACACGATCCAGGGCCCGTGGGTGATGAGCGTCTTTGACGGCATGAACGTGACGGTAAACCCGATCCCGTCTGCCGGTGGCTCCGCTGCTGCTCCGTTCGTCGGTGTGCAGGGCTTCTACCTCTCAAGTGCGAGCAAGAACGCTCTGCTCGCACAGGAGTTCCTGGTGAACTACCTCGGCACCGAGGATGCCCAGCGTGCGCTGTACGAGGCTGACCCGCGCATCCCGGCGTGGACGACGTTGGCCGACGAGGTCTCCTCTGACCCCATCACCGCTGGTTTCGTTGAGTCCGCAAAGGGCGGCGTCCCGATGCCGTCGATCCCCGAGATGGGCTCGGTCTGGGACCTGTGGAACGCTGCTCAGGTGCAGATCATCAACGGTGCAGACCCGGCCAGCACGTGGAACACCATGGTCACTGACCTTGAGGCCACTCTGGCCGGTTGATCCGTCGGGTCGGGAGGCGCTCGCGTCTCCCGACCCTGCAGCACACCTCGCAGAAGGAGTACTGGATGTCGATCGAGGCACCGACCGAAGCAGCTCACGCCGCGCCCACCCCGCGGAGTGAGGCGCATGCCAAGCGCTGGCGCGGACCCGGCTGGGGATTCATCATCAAGCTCGTGCTGATGGCGCTGGTGAACGCCTTCGGCATCCTGACGGCGATCTCGGCCTGGCGTGCGGAATCATGGATCGTGCTCGGCGTGATCGTGGTGCTCGTGGTCATCGCCGATGTCGTGTACTTCGGCAGACGCGCGCTGCCGATGAAGTACCTGCTGCCGGGATTGGTATTCCTGCTCGTGTTCCAGGTATTCATCTTCGGCTACACCGCATATATCGCCTTCACGAACTATGGCACGGGCCACATCGGCACGCAGGAGCAGGCTGTCGAGGCGGCGCTCATCCAGGGTGAGCGCCGAGTGGATGCCTCGCCGACCTACCCGCTCTCGGTCGTGCAACGACTTGACGAGATCGGCTTCGCCATCGCGAACGATGAGGGCGACGTGCTGGTCGGCTCTGCGATCGAGCCTCTCAGCGAAGCATCCGGCGCCACGCTGGGCGGCACGGGCGCACCCAACGAAGTGCCCGGCTGGACGGTCATCCCCCGAGCCACCGTACTGACCGATTCCGCACTCCAGGGGCAGATCAGCGATTTGAGAGTCGCCGTCTCGGATGACCCGAACGACGGGTCGATCCGGACCAGGGATGGCTCATCCGGGGCGGTTTACGAGTCCACTCTGGTGTGGGATGCCGAGACACAGACGATCACTGACACCACCAGCAGCACGATCTACTCGGCGACCGACGACGGCTCGTTCGTCTCGGCCGACGGCAAGGCGCTGCCGACCGGGTGGTACGTGAACGTCGGCTTCGCGAACTTTCTGAAGCTGTTCACCGACTCCGCGCTCGCCGGAACGCTCGGCAGCGTCACGATCTGGACGTTCGCGTTCGCCATCCTGTCGGTCGGACTGAGTTTCGCCGTGGGGCTGGGGCTTGCCATGGTTTACAACGACCCGCGAGTCAAGGGCCGCCGCATGCTGCGGGCGCTGTTCATCCTGCCGTACGCGTTCCCCGCCTTCATGGCCGCCTTGCTGTTCCGCGGTATGTTCAATGCCGAGTTCGGCGTGATCAACGAGATGTTCTTCTTCGGCAGTCACATCAACTGGCTGGGAGACCCCTGGCTCACCAGAGCCGCGGTGATCTTCGTCAACGTCTGGCTCAGCTACCCGTACTGGTTCCTGGTGTGCACGGGCGCGCTGCAGTCGCTGCCCGGCGACACGCTCGAGGCAGCCGAGATCGACGGCGCGAACAAATGGCAGCGGTTCCGCTCGATCGTGCTGCCGCTGCTGCTGGTGTCCACCGCCCCGCTCCTGATCGCCTCCTTCGCGGTCGCGTTCAACAACTTCACGGTCATCTACACGTTCAACAACGGTGGTCCGGGGATTCCGGGAGCACCGTACGCACTCGGATCAACCGACATCCTGGTGTCGGCGATCTACGACGTCTCCGGTGTCTCCGGGGGCGCCTCGGACTACGGCCTCGCAAGTGCCCTCTCCATCGTCGCTTTCATCGTGGTCGGGATCATCTCCGTGGTGAGCTTTCGCCAGACCCGCAAACTCGAGGAGTACCAGTGATGTCCACGCAGACCAGAGCAGTCGTGACGAACTCCTCAGCGGATGCCGTGACGGCGCGCGCCGGTGCCCGCCGCCGCCGGTGGTGGGCCGAGGTCGGGTGGAAGTACATCCTTGCGGCCGTCGTGCTCTTCTTCGCGGCGTTCCCACTCGTATATGTGCTCTCGGCGTCGCTGAACCCGAAGGGCAGCCTCGCGGCCAGCAACGATCTGTTCGCCGTCTTTGATCTGAAGAACTACATCGCGTTGAGCGAGTCCAGCTACTGGGTGTGGTTCGGCAATACCCTCACGATCGGGATCATCACAGCAGTCGCATCGGTAATCATGGGGGCCGCGGCCGCCTACGCCTTCTCGCGGTTCCGCTTCACCGGTCGCCGGGTGAGCCTGACAGCGCTGCTCGTCGTGCAGATGTTCCCGCAGGCGCTGGCGTTCATCGCCATCTTCCTGATGCTGTTGACGATCGGGGAAGTCGTGCCTGCACTCGGCATCAACTCGAAGATCGCGCTGATCTGCGTGTACCTCGGCGGCGCGCTGGGGGCGAACACGTTCCTCATGTACGGGTTCTTCAACACCATCCCGATCGAGATCGACGAATCCGCGAAGATCGACGGCGCAAGCCACGCCCAGATCTTCTGGAAGCTGATCATGCCGCTGGTGGTGCCGATCCTCGCGGTCGTCGCCCTGCTGTCGTTCCTGGCATGCTTCGGCGACTTCATCCTGTCGAAGATCATCCTGACGTCCGAAGACAACTGGACTCTCGCCGTCGGCATGTACCAGTGGGTATCGAATCAGCTGACCTCGCGCTGGGGCTTGTTCGCGGCCGGCGTCGTGGTCGCGGCGATTCCCGTTCTCGCGCTGTTCTTCTCGCTTCAGAAATACATCGTCGGTGGGCTCACACAGGGGGCCGTCAAGGGCTGACTCCGGCATCCGTCCGCCTCCTCAGCGCCAGAAGAACTCTGACCGTGATCGTCCACCATCGTCGAATAGGGGTGGCCCCCGGCATCCGTCCCTGTCAGTATCGAGGCAGAACCGCTGCACCGATCTGCAACGAAAGAGGGACGACGATGTCCGATCAGGTATTCATCTTCATCGCGTTGGGGCTCTACTTCGCCGCGATGCTCATCATCGGTTATCTGGCATTTCGCCGGACGAAGGACCACGAGGATTACATGCTCGGGGGGAGGGATCTGCCGCCGTGGGTCGCTGCGCTGAGCGCCGGAGCATCCGATATGTCCGGCTGGCTCGTCATGGGTCTTCCGGGCGCGATCTATCTCTCCGGACTCATCGAGGCATGGATCGCCGTCGGTCTCACGATCGGCGCCTACCTGAACTGGCTGCTGGTCGCCCCGCGGCTTCGCGCGTACACACAGGTTTCGCGCAACTCGATCACCATTCCGAGCTTCTTCGAGAACCGGCTGCGTGACTCGTCGCGGATGCTGCGCATCCTCGCCGGTGTCGTGATCCTGGTGTTCTTCACGCTCTACATCTCTTCCGGCATGGTGGCCGGCGGTTTCTTCTTCGAGAGCTCGTTCAACTCCGACTACCTGCTCGGCATGGTGTTGGTTGCCGGAGTCACTCTTCTCTACACGCTGTTCGGCGGGTTCCTCGGCGCTTCGTTCACGGACGTCGTGCAAGGACTGATGATGGTGATCGCCCTGATTGTCGTCCCGGTCGCTGCGATCATCGCCGTCGGCGGTTTCGGCGAGGTGGCCACGTACGTCGAAGACCTTGCCCCGAACCACATCTCGGTCATCGGTGGAACTGCTCTGACCGGTGGAACGGTTTTGGCTATCATCGGGTCGCTCGCTTGGGGACTGGGCTACTTCGGCCAGCCGCACATCATCGTGCGGTTCATGGCGCTGCGCAACCCCGGCGAGGCGAAGGCTGCCCGCCGCATCGGAATGAGCTGGATGATCATCTCGCTGATCGGCGCAGTGTTCTCTGGCTTCGTCGGCATCGCCTACATGGCACACCAGGGCATCGATCTCGGCAACCCCGAGACGGTGGTGCTGGTGATGGCGCAGACACTGCTGCACCCGTTCGTCGCCGGCCTCGTGCTGGCGGCGGTGCTCGCGGCGATCATGAGCACGATCTCCAGCCAGCTGATCGTCGCCTCGTCGGCTCTCGTGGAAGACCTCTTCAAAGTGGTCAAGAAAGAGCCGTCGCCCAAGCTGCTGGTGATGCTCGGACGACTGACTGTGCTCGGCGTCGGCATCATCGCCGCGCTGCTCGCGATCATTCCCAACGATACGATCCTCGGGCTGGTCTCGTTCGCATGGGCCGGTTTCGGTGCGGCCTTCGGCCCACTGATCTTGCTCAGCCTGTTCTGGCGCAAGCTCACCAACTGGGGTGCCCTGGCTGGCATGTTCGTCGGTGCCGCCGGCGTCTTCATCTGGAAGGCCGTGTGGCCCGAGATGTACGAACTGCTGCCCAGCTTCATCTGCGCGATGATCGTCGCGGTGGTAGTCAGCCTCATCACCCACAAGGACGGGACGGAGCGCCAGGACGAGATCCTGCAGGAGTTTACTGACACCGGCACGCTGCTGACGGTCAACGGCGTGGGGCGCGGAGCACGTACCGACCGCATGACGCCGTAGGGCTTGCCTGACGAGGGGGCGGATGCTGCGGCATCCGCCCCCTCGTGGCGCTCGCCCGGCGTGCAGAGGGGCACGCCTGCCGCGCGGGAGAATGAAAGCATGTCCTCCGACCTCGCCACGATCATCCGCTCGCTGGCCGACGGCGCAGCCGTCGATTCCGATGCGCTGCGAACCGCGCTGGAAGGCGACGCGGATGCTGCGGATGCACTGGTGCACCTGGGGCGCAGCCTGGCGACACTTCGTCAGCGGGGTGCCGAGCTGCGCGCGGTAATGTCGTCGACTCGCGACCTGCTTTCGGTGACCGATCCTGACCTCATGCTGCAGCGCATTGTGGATCGCGCGCACGAGCTCATGGAGGTCGACGTCGCCTATCTCTCCGTCTACGAGCCTGTCCAGGACGAGCTCTATGTCCGTGCCGAGACCGGGACTATCTCTCCCCGGTTCCTCGGCATGGTCGTGCCTGCCGGTGTCGGCCTCGCCAGCGTCGCCGTTCACACTCAGCATCCGCAGTGGGTAGAGGACTACTCCACGCTCACAAGCGTGCCCCACGATCCGACGATCGACGCGATCATGAGGGAGGAGCAGTTGCGCTCGCTGCTCGGAGCGCCGCTGGTCGTCAACGGCATGGTTCTCGGGGTGCTGTTCGCTGCCAGTCGTGTGCCCCATGCCTTCCGTCCGGACGAGGTCGCGCTGCTCTCGGCCTTCGCCGGACACGCCGCCCTCGCGCTGCACCAGGCGCAACTGCTGCGCGACGCGACTGAGGCGACGGCGGAGGCAGCCTCACGCCAGCGGGACGTCGAGTGGGCGGCGGGCCTGCACGATGCACTCACCCGACTGGTCGTCGATGGGTACGGTGCCGAGGCGATCGTCGATGCGCTCGCGGAGGCACTTGGCCGGCAGGTGACGCTGGCGGGTGATGAGGACCTGCCCGCCGACCCCGTGGTGCGACGAGCCGCGACCGACGCCGCTCAGAGCGGTCGCAGCGTCGTGGTGGCCCATCCGCGGATCGAACTGGTGGCCGCGGTACTCGGAGCGGGTACGCGATCCAGCACGTTCCTGGTGGCCGGCGGCGAGCGGATGCTGACGCAGATCGAGCGGCGCACGGTCGAACGCGCGGCCCTCATGGCTGCGCTCGTCCGGCTGCGCCGCGACGCCCTGGATGATGCAGAAGAGCGTGTGCGCGGCGAGCTCGCCACCGAACTGCTCGAGGGGCCGACCAACCGGGCGTCGGGGCTTCGTCGTGCCGCCGTCCGCAACTATGCCATCCATGATCCGTGGGTCACCATCGTCCTGCCATGCGCCGCAGGAGATCGCACGCGACTGGTCGCACGGCTGCGCTCGCATACCGACTGGCTCGTCGCGACATCGCCGCATGGCGTGACGGTTCTCGCGCCGCTCGGAGAGCAGCCCGCGCAGTCGTCACCGGTCGCCGTCGCGCGCGTCGTGCAGGAGATCTGTGCGGATGCGGCGCCGTTCGCGCTCGCCACCGGATCCACCACGCTCGATGCGGCAGCCGCAGAGGCGCCGAACTCGTGGCATGTTGCGGCGCTCGCACGAGGTCTCGGCATCAGCTCCGGCGTGCTCGACGCGGTCTCGCTCTCGCCGTATGCGCTGTTGTTCGGGGGTGACGGTGCCGCGCTGGCCAACTTCGTGGGTAGCATGCTCTCGCCGGTGCTGCGCTGGGATCAGACACACGGCAGTGTCCTCGTGGACACCCTCGCCGCACTGTTCGACGAGCGCTGGTCGTTGGCTGCCACCGCACGCACGCTGCACATCCACCTCAACACGCTGAAGCAGCGCATTCACCGGATGCAGCTGCTGCTTGGCGACGAGCTGAACCAGCCGGAAGCGCGCTTCCGGCTGGAGCTCGCCGTACGGGTGGAGCGAGCCAGAGGAGCTGCAGAACAGACATTGCACATCGATTGAATGTGTCCGAATCGGATCTATGTCGAGGGGTGCGGCCGCTGATTAGATGTCGAAGTTGGGTGGCAACGACCGCCACATGAAAGGACGACGACGTGGCTACGACATCCCGCCTGAGCGGACTACGCAATCTGACCGTCGAGGAACGACGAAAGACCGTGACGGAAGCGATCGGCGACGTCGATCTGAGCGCCCTGGCCGGAGACGGGCTGAGCATCGAGCAGGCCGACCGCATGGTCGAGAACGTGATCGGGCAGATCAGTATCCCGGTCGGTGTGGCCACGAACGTCATCGTCAACGGCCGTGAGGTCCTGGTGCCGATGGCCACGGAGGAACCCTCGGTCGTGGCCGCCGCATCCAACATCGCGCGCATGGCGCGTCGGTTCGGCGGCATCGTCACCACCTCCACCGAGCCCCTCATGCAGGCCCAGATCCAGTTGCTCGATGTCGCCGATCCACACGGCGCCCGTGCACGCATCCTCGAAGCGAAGGACGAAATCCTCGCGCTGGCGGACGAGCAGGATCCCAAGCTCGTATCGGTCGGCGGCGGCGCACGCGACCTGCTCGTACGCACGATCCACGGACTGCTCGACGAGCACTTCATCGTGCACCTGGTGGTCAACGTCGGCGACGCCATGGGCGCGAATGCCGTGAACACGATGGCCGAGGCGATCGCGCCCAGGCTTGCAGAGATCGCCGGCGGGCGATCGTTGCTGCGGATTCTCACCAACCTCGCGGACCTGCGCCTCACCCGCGCACGCCTGACCATCCACCCCGATGAGGTCGGCGGGTCGGAGATTGTCTCGAACATGGTCGCCGGCGCGGCCCTCGCCTATGACGACCCGTATCGCGCCGCGACCCATAACAAGGGCATCATGAACGGCATCTCCGCTGTCGTTCTCGCCACGGGCAACGACACCCGAGCAGTGGAAGCCGGCGCACATGCCTACGCCGCACGCGACGGCCAGTACCGTGCGCTGTCGCGCTTCGAACAGGATGCCGATGGCAACCTCACCGCGACCATTGAACTGCCGATGGCGGTGGGTCTCGTCGGGGGAGCGACCAAGTCGCACCCCGCAGCCCGCGCAGCAGTGGCGATGACCGAGGTCACTACCGCGCGAGAGCTGGGCGAGATCGTCGCCGCGATCGGACTTGCGCAGAACGTCGCCGCCGTCCGTGCCTTGGCCGCCGAGGGGATCCAGCGCGGGCACATGGGCCTGCACGCCCGCAATGTTGCCGTCGCGGCTGGCGCCGGAGCCGATGAGGTCGACCGGGTTGCCGCCGCACTGGTGGAGCGGGGTGCGGTACGCGCCGATGTCGCCGAGCAGATCCTCGCCGAACTTCGAGCCGCGCGATGACGACCACCCGCAGCCTCGGCCTCCCTACCGTTGCCCCGCACCAGGGCCTTGCCGACGACGTGGAGATCTGGGAAGTGGCCCCTCGCGATGGGCTGCAAGCAGAGAAGACGCTCGTCGACGTCGATACCAAGGTCCAACTCATCGAGCGTCTGGCCGCGGCCGGTGCTCCGGTGATCGAGGTCGGCAGCTTCGTACGTGCCGACCGGGTGCCGCAGATGGCAGATTCCCGTGAGGTTTTCTCCCGCACGAAGCATCTCGCGGCACGCACCCCTGTTCTCGTGCCGAACGTGCGGGGTTACGACCTTGCGCGTGAGGCGGGAGCGGACGATATTGCCGTGTTCCTGAGCGTCACCGAGTCGTTCTCCGAGGCCAACCTCGGCGCGTCGAGAGAGCGGATGGAACAGGCCGTGGAGCAGGTTGTGACACGCGCTGCAGCCGACGGAGTACGCGTTCGCGGCTATTTGTCGATGGTTTTCGGAGACCCGTGGGAGGGTGAGGTCGCCGTCGGAGAGGTCGTGCGTCTCGCGCGTCTCATGCGCGACTGGGGCATCGCGGACCTCTCGCTCGGCGACACCATCGGCGTCGCGACCCCCGGCCATGTTCGCGGTGTCGTCAGAGCGCTCGTCGCCGATGGCATCCCGACCTCGGCGTTGGCACTGCATATGCACGACACCTACGGCATGGCGCTCGCGAACGTCTACGCGGGTCTGGAAGAGGGTGTGCGCATCTTCGATGCCGCGGCAGGAGGCGTGGGCGGATGCCCGTTCGCGAAGTCTGCCACCGGCAACCTCGCCACCGACGATCTTGTATGGATGCTCACCGGGCTCGGCATCCGCACTGGCATCGACCTTGATGCACTTACCGAGACGAGCGCCTGGCTTTCCCAGGTGCTCTCCAAGCCCACTACGTCACGAGTCGCAGCGGCGCTGACCCGATAGAGAGGACATTCCCTTGTCAGAAAGACAACTCCTGGAGGTGTGGGGCGACACCGTCGATAGCAAGCACCTTCTCGCCTCGATCGGACTCGGTGTCGGCATCGCCGTGCCGGTCTTCCTCGTCGCAGAGTGGGGCTTCGCAGAGCTCACGGGCGGAGATGCGCTCGGCGGCTCCTACGCACTGGTGACCGGGCTGGCCGCCTGCGTGCTCGCAGCAGTGATCGCGGCACGCCTGTTCAAGCCCAAGCGCATCGTCAGCATCGGGGAGGCTCCCACCGGATCTCGCGAAGCAGCGATGGACTCCATCGAAGCCGAGCTCGGCCCTCTCGGTGACCCAGACGAACTCCCGAGAGCGACACTCGCCGAGGTCAAGGAGCTCGGGTTGTACGACGACCTGCGCGCCCAGCATGAGAAGAACCAGCGCAAGCTCGCAGCCGGGGAGGTGGTGTGATGGAAACCTTCCTTGAACCCACCCTGTGGGCCTTGGGCATGGCAGTGCTCGGCACCGTCATCTTCGCGCTCATCGGCCTGGTATCCGGAACGGATGAGACGGCGACGATCGCCCCGCTGACGCTTCTGGTCATCCTGCTCGGCGTTCCGCCCGCCGGTGTTTTCGCGTTCTTCATGGCAGCTATCGCGGCCAAGCACATCACGCACGCCATTCCCACAACCCTGTTGGGCATACCGGGTGACACTCTCGCCGCCCCGCTGCTGCGCGATGCGCAGATGCTCAGGGAGCTGGGCGTGCCGCACATCGCTCTGCGCAAAGCCATCTCCGGTGGTGTGGTCGCCGCGATCATCGCCGTTCCTTTGGCCGTGTTCTTCGCCTGGATCCTCACGCCGTTCTCCGCGGCGATCAGCTCGGTGGCCCCCTGGCTCTTCTTGGCAGCGACTGTGCTCATCGCGGTGCTCTCGAAGGGACGCTGGGGTGCGCTGATCGCGCTGGTGCCGTTCGTGCTGATCGTCGTCGGTCTGCAGGGCTTCTCCTCCGAAATTCTCGGCAAGAGCCTGTCGATCAGCTTCTTCCTCGGCATCGCAATCGGCCCGCTCATCGCGGACCTCGTCCTGGCTTCGACGCCGGCCGGTCGCGTGCTGATGAAGCGGGATGCACCGCGTTCATTCGACCTCGCGCCGGATGTGCGCACCTGGAAGGGGCGGATGCCCAACCCGATGCGCGTGCTCGATCGCGGCCAGCTGGCCAGCACAGCCGGGGCCGCGGTGATCTCCAGCGCAACCTTCGTGATCTCGCCTGTGGCGATGACGGTGCTGATGGGTGAGGCATTCGGTGGACGCATCAAGAATGGATATCGCCGTCTGACGACGATGATGGCGGTGAAGAACGGCACGACGGAATCCACCTACATCGCCGAGACGCTGATCCCGCTGATCGCGATCGGCCTGCCGCTGTCGCCGATGGCCGCAGGTCCTGCGAACCCGCTGTTCAACGCGCCGCCGGTGTACACGATCAATGCCGAGACGGGCGAGACGAACAACCTGCACAACATGCTCGGAGCCTGGGAGTTCCTCTTCTTCGGGCTTGCCGCGGTGCTGATCGCCATGATCATCACCTACCCGTTCGCGATGACGCAGGCCCACCGCGCGGCGTCCTGGATCATGAAGAAGGTCTCGCATGAGGCCATCATCGGCGCATTCGCCGGTCTCATCGCCGTGATCTGCCTCTACGAGGGCGGGATCATCGCGCTGCTGGTGGCCCTCACGATCGGTCTTGTCGGCGGGCTGCTGAACAAGCTGTTCCAGGTGCACACCGGCGTTCAATTCATGGGCTACTACGTGGCCGTGCTCACCGTGCCGGCGATCGCCGGGCTGCTCGCGGGCTGATCGCAGGAGCGTTCGACGAAGAAGCCGTCACCCGCAGGGGGTGGCGGCTTCTTCGCGTGTAGTTCTACGGGCGCGGGCTTAGATGCTCCAGCATCCGCCGAGAGCGAAACGCACAGCGCGTTCTGAACGCGGACGCGTAACGTCGGGGTTATGACGAGCGTCGATGTGACCGAGGCCGACCTGGGCCACGTGAAGGAGCTCCGTGACGAGTTTCAGCGGTTCCTGCGGGAGTACGAGTTCGGCATCCGCGAGGTCGAGACGAAGATCTCGATTCTGCAGGATGAGTTCACCCACGATCACGCCTACAACCCGATCGAGCACGTCAAGACGCGGCTGAAGAGCCCCGACAGCATTGTCGAGAAGATCGCCCGCAGGGGAATCGACGACCCGGACTTCGCCCGCATCCGTGAAGAGATCACCGATATCGCCGGTGTTCGCGTGACCTGCAGCTTCGTCGCAGACGTGTACCGGCTGTTCGACCTGCTCGCTGCACAGGATGACATCACCATTCGTGTCGTGAAGGACTACATCGCCAAGCCGAAGGCGAACGGCTACCGGAGTCTGCACGCGATTCTCGAAGTGCCCGTGTTCCTATCGACCGGACCGCTGTTAGTTCCGGTCGAGGTGCAGTTCCGGACGATCGCGATGGACTTCTGGGCGAGCTTGGAACACAAGATCTATTACAAGTTCGCCAAGCAGGTGCCTGCGCATCTCGTCGACAGCCTGACCGATGCGGCCGAGGCCGCGAGCGAGCTCGATGTGAAGATGGAGCGCCTACACCGCGAAGCGCACGGCGTGCAGCAGCGGGAATTGCCAGCGCCGCCGCCGAGAACCGTGCAGGTTTAGTCCAGGAATTCCCGGGCAGCGGTGGCCAGCGCGGTGACGCCGATCTCGATCGTCGGGTGAATCTCCGGCGCGAAGAACGGGGAGTGGTTGGTGGGAATGGTCTGGGCGACCGAGTCGTTGGCGACCGCCGCGGCGAACGTCGCGGGGTCGATGCCGCCCCAGAACCAGAAGACCAGCGGTGCGCCGGCATCGCGCGCGAACCACGACACGTCCTCGCTGCCGGTGATCATCCCCGGGTCGATCACGGCGGCTTCGCCGAGCGTGCGCTTCAACGCTGCCGTGACCCGCGTCACAGCATCCACGTCGTTGATGGTGGGCGGCAGGACGTGGTCGGTGCGGATCTCGGGTTCGCGCTCGGCTCCGGATGCCAGGGCCTCGGCCCGGACGATTCGCTCCACGCTCGCGAGCACACGCGCGCGTGCCTCGTCGTTCGGGTAACGCAGACTGAGCTCGAGCGTCGCCTCTGCGGGGATGATGTTGTTCTTCAGCCCGGCGTGGATCGAGCCGACCGTAACGACCGCGACATCCTGCGGGTCGGTTTCCCGTGAGGCGATCGTCTGCAGTCGCATGACGGTGGCGGCAGCCATCACCACGGGGTCGACAGTCGTGTGCGGTCGGGATCCGTGCCCGCCACGGCCGTGCAGCGTCACGGTGAGGCCGTCGGATGCTGCCATCTGCGTGCCGCTGCGAACGCCGATGATGCCGGCGGCGAGGGGAGTGACGTGCTGGCCGAGCACGATGTCGGGCTTCGGGTAGCGGTCGAGGATGCCAGCATCCAGCATCGCCCGCGCACCGGCGCCGTACTCCTCGGCGGGCTGCATGACGACGACAACGGTTCCCGACCACTCGCCGCGAGTTGCGAGCAGCTGCTCCACGGCGCCGATCATCGCGGTGACATGCATGTCGTGGCCGCACGCGTGCATGACGGGGACCGTGTTTCCGGCTGGATCGATTCCGGTCGCGGTGCTGGCATAGGCCAGCCCGGTCTGCTCTTGGACGGGCAATGCATCCATATCGGCGCGCATCCAGACGACAGGTCCGTCGCCGTTGCGCAGCAGCGCGACAACACCGGTAATGCCCACGCCCTCTTCGACTTCGAGCCCGAGATCGCGCAGGTGGCCGGCGGCGATGCCGGCGGTGCGCGTTTCCTGGAACGACAGTTCGGGATGCCGGTGGAGGTCGATGTACAGCGATTCGAGGTCGATGCTCATGGGCTGAGCTTATCGGCGCTCCTCGCGCAGTTCACGGTGTCCTGAGCCCGCCTCGGGCGAGGGCAGCAGGCTAGGGCTCCGAGCTAGGGTGGAAGCCGCCCCCTTCCGGGCAATCACCCCTGGAGTCTTCATGACCACAACCGCTGACGACCGTGCCCGTTACCGTGCGAATCCGTCTGTGCTCGACGCGCTGAAGAGCCCGCGACTGCTGACCCGGGAAGTGCTCGCCGGACTCGTTGTGGGACTTGCTCTCATCCCCGAAGCGATCGCGTTCTCGATCATCGCCGGAGTCGACCCGAAGGTCGGCCTGTTCTCGGCGTTCGTGATGGCCGTGTCAATCGCGTTCGTCGGCGGACGCCCGGCCATGATCAGCGCTGCCACCGGCGCCGTCGCTCTGGTCATCGCCCCGGTGATGCGCGAGCACGGGATGGACTACTTCATCGCGACCGTCATCCTCGCGGGCATCTTCCAGGTGCTGCTCGCGGTACTCGGCGTCGCCAAGCTCATGCGCTTCATCCCGCGCAGCGTCATGGTCGGATTCGTCAACGCACTCGCGATCCTCGTCTTCATTGCGCAGCTTCCGCACCTGATCGATGTGCCATGGCTGGTGTATCCGCTCGTCGCGGCAGGAATCGCGATCATGGTCCTCATGCCGCGCATCACCAAGGTCATCCCGGGTCCGCTGGTGTCGATCGTTCTGATCACCGCGGTCGTCGTCGTGTTCGCGCTGGATGTTCCCACCGTCGGCGACGAGGGCGAATTGCCGCGGAGCCTTCCCGAGCTGTTCCTCCCAAATGTTCCGCTCACCTGGGAGACGTTCGCGATCATCGCCCCGTTCTCGCTGGGAATGGCGCTGGTCGGGCTTCTGGAATCGCTCATGACCGCGAAGCTCGTCGATGAGATCACCGATACGCACTCGCGGAAGACGCGCGAGGCATGGGGGCAGGGCGTGGCGAACATGCTGTCCGGTTTCCTGGGCGGCATGGGTGGCTGCGCGATGATCGGGCAGACGATGATCAACGTGAAGGTGTCCGGTGCCAGGACGCGGATATCGACGTTCTGCGCGGGCGTGTTCCTGCTCGTCCTGGTCGTCACCCTCGGTGACATCGTCGCGATCATCCCGATGGCGGCCCTGGTCGCCGTGATGATCATGGTGTGCGTTGCGACCTTCGACTGGCACAGCATCCGCCCCTCGACACTGAAGCGCATGCCCAAGAGCGAGACAATCGTGATGGTCTCGACCGTCGTGATGGTCGTGCTGACCGAGAACCTCGCCATCGGCGTCGTCGCCGGGGTCATCGTCGCCTCTGTGCTGTTCGTCCGCCGCGTCGCGCACGTCGTCTCGGTCACCCGCACGATTGACGAAGACCGCGCACACTACGTGGTCGACGGGGCGCTGTTCTTCGCATCGAGCAACGACCTGACCACCCAGTTCGAGTACACCGATGACCCGGGCCGCATCATCATCGACATGTCGCGCTCTCACATCTGGGATGCTTCGACGGTCGCGGCTCTGGATGCCATCGTGACGAAGTACGCCCGACTCGACAAGCAGGTCGAGCTCGTCGGTATGAACGATGCGACCGGAGTCTTCCACAGCCGGTTGAGCGGTGGGTTCCCGGCGGCGTAGCCGCGTCCAGGACCGTGCCGCTTCAGGCCCGCGCGGTCGTCCCGCGCACGATGAGCTCGAACGGCAGTTCCTCGTGCTCTTGGGCGGGAGCCGCCGCATCCGCCGCCAGCTTCGTGAGCACGGCGTCGGCCGCCCGCTCACCCTGGCCGAGCGGGAACTGATCGACCGTTGTCAGACCGAAGAACGCACCGAGCTCATGACCATCGATGCCGATGATCGAGAGGTCTTCCGGTACGCGGAACCCGAGATCACGGGCTGCCAGAAGGGCGCCGATGGCCATCTCGTCGGATGCAGCGAACACCGCGGTCGGGCGCGGACCCGGACGCCCGAGCAACTGCTTGCAGGCACGGTAGCCGCCGTCCACGGTGAAGTCCGCCGGCTCCAGGAACTCTGGTTTCAGAGTGACTCCGGCATCCGCCAGCGCTTTCTCGAAACCGAGCCGACGGTTGGTCGGAATGTGGAAGTCAATGTCGAACTCCGGGTTCGCCCCGATGTGCGCGATCGCGGTGTGCCCGAGGCTCAGCAGATGCTCGGTCGCAAGCTGTGCAACCGCGAGGTCGTCCACGCTGAGCGTGTCGAGCTTCGGATTGGGGCCGCCGATGGCGATGATCGGCAACCCGAGTGCGAGCATCCGGTCGGTCTCTTCGTCGTTCAGCTCGATCGACACGGCGATCACAGCATCCACACGTTGACGTCTCAGGGCGGTTTCGAAAACGCTCCGACGAACATCCCTGTCTGCGGTGATGTTGTAGAGCGTGATGTCGTAGCCCTGCCGCATCAACGCGCTGGATACCCCCGACAGGACCGTGCTGAAGAACCAGCGGTCCAGGAACGGGACGACCACGCCGATGTTGCGCGTGCGCCCCGACGCGAGACTGGATGCCCGCGAGGAGACCACGTAGCCGAGCTTCTGCGCCGCCACGTGGACTCTCTCGCGGGATGCCGCCGACACATAGCCGCGACCGCTGAGGGCGCGCGAAACCGTCGCCGTTGATACTCCGGCGAGTTGCGCGACCTCATCGATGCCGACCATGTGCGGCGGTCAGGCCTTCCGGTACCAGGCTGCGGTGTCGGTGGGCACCGCGGTCCC
This sequence comes from Microbacterium wangyouchuni, assembly GCF_054072595.1. Lineage (NCBI taxonomy): Bacteria > Bacillati > Actinomycetota > Actinomycetes > Micrococcales > Microbacteriaceae > Microbacterium > Microbacterium wangyouchuni. The sequence continues at coordinate 73,252 of NZ_JBSVRM010000007.1, read as the reverse complement.
CTCGAACGCCTGGCTCTGCGCGACGAAGGTCACGCCTTCGCCGAGCTCGAGCGGAGCGGAACCGAGGTTCGCCACCACATGCAGGTCGCCGCGGCGGAATGCGACAGCATCCGCTCCGAGGTCTTCCCACACCATCGAGCCGGTACCGAGCGCGCTTTCGCGGCGCAGGCGCAGCAGCTGCTTGTACAGGTTGAGGGTGGATCCGGCATCCGCCTCCTCGACGTCGCGGGCGAAACGGGCCCACTCGTCCGGCTGCGGCAGCCAGGAGCCACCGGTCTCGTTGAAGCCGAAGGCCGGGGCATCCGCTTCCCACGGGATCGGCACGCGGCAGCCGTCACGGCCATAGCGCTCGCCGTTCGTGCGGAACCAGGTCGGGTCCTGTCGGAACTCGTCCGGGATCTCCATCGCCTCGGGAAGACCCAGCTCTTCGCCCTGGTAGAGGTAGGACGAACCCGGCAGGGCGAGCATGACGGTGGTCGCGGCACGCGCACGGGCAAGGCCGGTCGCCTGGTCAGGCTTGCCGGCGGAGAGCGGGCCGATGCCGTCGCCCTGCGGGCTGTCGGCGGTCAGTGCCAGACGCGAAGCGTGGCGAATCACGTCGTGGTTGGACAGCACCCAGGTGCTGGGCGCCCCGACGTCACCGAACTGCTCGAGCGACTCTCTGATGACGCCGCGGATGCGCTCGGCATCCCACTCGGTCATCATGTACGGGAAGTTGAAGGTCTGGTGCATCTCGTCCGGCCGCACCCAGAGGGCGGTCTGCTCGAGCGTGGGCAGCCAAGCCTCGCCGCACAGGGCGCGATCGCCGTCGTACTCGGCGAGCACCTTGTGCCAGTCGCGGTAGATGTCGTGCACACCGTCCTGACCCCAGTAGGGGACGTCGTCCACGCCGCCCATCGAGCCGGCGTCGGCCGGAGGCGTGTAGTCAGGCAGGCCGTCGGCCTTGATCATTCCATGGGCGACATCAACGCGGAAGCCGTCGACACCGCGGTCGAGCCAGAAGCGCAGCACGCCACGGAACTCTTCGCGCACCTCTTCGTTGGTCCAGTCGAAGTCGGGCTGGGTCGCATCGAAGATGTGCAGGTACCACTGGCCGGGCGTGCCGTCGGCCTCGGTGACACGCTCCCACATGCCGCCGCCGAAGACGCTCTCCCAGTTGTTCGGGGGCAGTTCGCCGTTCTCGCCCTTGCCGTCGCGGAAGACATACCGCGCGCGCTCGGGGCTGCCGGGGGCTGCCTTCAAAGCCGCCTGGAACCAGACGTGCTGGTCGGAGGAGTGATTCGGGACCAGGTCGACGATGACTCGGATGCCGCGGGCGTGAGCTGCGGCGAGCATCGCGTCGAAGTCGGCGAGGGTGCCGAAGAGTGGGTCGACGTCGCGGTAGTCGGTGACGTCGTAACCGGCATCCTTCTGCGGACTCGTCATGAACGGGCTCAGCCAGATGGCGTCGATGCCGAGTTCCTGCAACGAGTCCAGCCGGCCGGTGATGCCGGGAAGGTCGCCGATTCCGTCGCCGGACGCGTCAGCGAATGACCGGGGATAGATCTGATAGATAACGGCGCTGCGCCACCACTCGGAACCGGGCGCCGCGGACTGCTCAAGCTCTGTCATGCGACGAGCCTACTGCAAGCGCTTACAGATGCGCTAGAGCGCCGATCGAATCGGTTCGGTGCTCCTGCCCTCCGGCACACTTGCAGGGCGATCGTACGGGCGCAGGGCGACACGCCGTGAAATGCCTCTGCATCCGGGAAACGGACCTGCATCCGTGCCGGTGTCAGCCGCTGATCACGACGTTCACCGGGGCCTCGCCGCGCAGCATCCGCTCGACCTGCTTGCGGATCAAACGCGCGATGCGCGGATTCATGGCAGTGGATGCTCCGCCCACGTGCGGTGAGATGAGGACGCCGTCGGTCTTCCAGAGCGGATGCTCCGCTGGGATTGGCTCCGGATCGATGACGTCGAGGGCTGCACGGATGCGGCCGCCCTCGCGCACCAGTGCATCGGTGTCGATGAGGGTGCCGCGGCCGACGTTGACCAGAAGCGCGCCGTCGGGCATGCGTGCGAGCATCCGCTCGTCGAACAGATGATGCGTTGCCGCGCCTCCGGGGAGGGTCAAAATGACGATCTCCGCATCGGCGACCAGCGTCTCGAGCTCATCGATCGCATGCACCTGCACGCGGCCCAGGCGCTCGTGCCACACCGGTCGGGCGGTGCGCGCGACTACCGTCAACTCAACCTCGAACGGCTCCAAACGCAGCGCGATGGCTTCGCCGACGCCGCCGAATCCGACCAGCAGTACCTTGCGGTCGGCCAGGCTCTCCGCGAATACCGGTGACCACTCGCCCTGCTGCTGCGCGAGCACGAACCGGGGGAACTGCCGCTGCGCGGCCAGCGTGAGGGCGAGTGCGAGCTCAGCGGTGGATGCCTCGTGCACGCTTGCGGCGTTGGCGAAAGGCATCCCCGCAGGCAGGACATCGGCGACCCCGTCGTATCCGATCGACTGGCTCTGCACGAGTCCGATGTCGAGGCCCTCGAGGTTGCCGAGTACCTTCGAGCTACCCATGTACGGAGAAACCGCCAGATCGATGCGCTCGCGCGGCGCTGGGGAGCGCATATCCCAGACCTCGAGCTCCACGCCCTCGGGCAGCGTGCCGATGTTCTCGGCCAGGCGGGCGGTGGGGACGGTGACGAAGAGATTCACACTCTGAGCCTATCGACCGCGGAGGGCCTATCGATCGTGACCGGGCAGGGGAGTAGCCTCGGCCACAACGGCGACGCTCGGTCGCGCAGATTCTCAAGGAGGAGTCATGATTCCGGAGATCAACTACTGGGCGGTGCTGCTGGCCATGCTCTCGAGCATGATCGTCGGGTCGATCTGGTACACCCCGAAGGTGTTCGGCACCCGCTGGGCGCGGCTGGCGAATGTCGACATCGAAGGCTCTGCCAAGAGCGCCCTGTGGCCGATCATCACCACAGTTCTCGTGAGCTTCATGACGGCATGGGTTCTTGCCGGAGCATCCGCCATCGCCTGGCACTTCTACGAGGGGTCATTCTTCAGCGCGGCCGTCGTCACGGCCATCCTGCTGTGGGCGGGGTTCACTGCCGCCCGTTTCATCACGCACGACGCCTTCGAAGGTCGCCCCACTCAGCTGACGACGCTGAACATCGCGCACGAACTGGTCACCGTGGTGATCATGGCCGTGATCATCGGAGTCTGGCCGCCGGTTCTCGGCTAGTTCTGGCGCGTTACGTCTGTAGGAGGGTGTTGCACCTGTCGGACTCTTTGTGGAAAAAGGTCCGACGGATGTAACAGTCTCCGACGGATGTAACAGATGGATGCCGCGGCATCCGCCCCCGGCAGGGAAAGGCTACGCGGCTACGCGGCTACGCGGCTGACGGCGGCGATGGCGCTCGTGAAGAACGCCAGACCGTCGATGCCCGAGCGCATGGCCTGAGCCGTGTTCGGGCCGAAGCCCGCCTCGGTGGCGTGCTCGGGGTGCGGCATGAGGCCGACAACGTTGCCCGCCTCGTTGCGCACGCCGGCGATATCGCGCAGCGAGCCGTTCGGGTTGACCCCCGCGTAGCGGAAGGCCACCAGGCCCTCGCCCTCCAGTCGGTCGAGCGTCTCGTCGTTGGCGATGTAGCCGCCCTCGCCGTTCTTCAGCGGGATGATGATCTCCTGGCCCTGCGTGAACTCGTTCGTCCAGGCGGAGCCGGTGTCTTCGACGATGAGCTTCTGATCGCGGCGCACGAAGCTCTGGTGCTCATTACGGATGAGGCCGCCGGGCAGCAGGTGCGCCTCGACGAGCATCTGGAATCCGTTGCAGATTCCGAGCACGGGCATGCCCTTCGCTGCGGCATCCTTCACCTCGGCCATGATCGGCGACAGCGCGGCGATGGCGCCGGAGCGCAGGTAGTCGCCGTAGCTGAAACCGCCGGGCAGGACGAGAGCGTCGACGCCTTCGAGATCGTGTGAACCGTGCCAGAGCGCAACGGGCTCGGCGCCGGCGAGGCGTACGGCGCGCTGGGCGTCGCGGTCATCCAGTGACCCGGGCCAGGTGATGACCCCGATGCGGACGGTCACTCGACGACCTCGATACCGACGACGTCCTCGATTACCGAGTTGGAGAGCACGTCTGCTGCGATCTTCGCGGCCTCGGCGAGCACGGCGTCGGTGACCTCACCGTCGACGGTGAGTTCGAAGCGCTTGCCGATGCGCACGTCGCTGAAAGCGGTGACGCCCAGGCGTGCAAACGCACCCGAGACGGCCTTTCCCTGCGGGTCGAGCAGTTCGGACTTGGGCATGACGTCGACGACGATGGTGGGCATGAACGGCTCCGGATGTCGCGGGAAGGCGGGCATGCCCAGTCTAGTGTCCTCGTAGCATCCGCTCTGTGCTCCCAGGGAAGTGATTGCATGCGTCGGAATAGAATCGACGCGTCGGTCGTTGACACCGGCAGACCGCAATCGGCTCAGCTGAGCCCGAACAGAAGGAAACACCTGTGACTCGCACTATCGGCTACATCGTCGGCAGCATCTCCAGCGCCTCCATCAACCGCCGCCTTGCGCGCGTTCTGGCGAATCTCGCCCCTGAGGGCACGGAACTTGTCGAGATCCCGATCAAGGACCTCCCCTTCTACTCGCCGGACTTCGACGGCAACTTCCCGGAGGTGGCCACCGAGTACAAGAAGGCCATCGCCGACGTCGACGGTGTCATCATTGTCACCCCCGAGTACAGCCGCTCCATCCCCGGAGTGCTCAAGAACGCCCTGGACTGGTCGACCCGCCCCTACGGTGACATGTCGTTCTACGGCAAGCCCGTCGCCGTCATCGGTACCTCCGGATCCGGTGTCGCAACCGCAGCGGCCCAGCAGCACCTGCGCGCGATCCTCGGTCACTTCAGCGCAATCACGATGGGCCAGCCTGAGGGCTTCATCCAGGACCGCCCGGGCCTGTTCACCGAAGAGGGCCAGGTCACGGATGACTCGACCGCTGGTTTCCTCGTCGGCTACCTCGAGGCGTTCAACGGCCTCATCAACCGCGTGCAGCACTCCGCGGAGCTCGTGAACTCCTAAGCATTCTCGCTTGATCGGATGCCCTGCAGCCTCGTGCTGCGGGGCATCCGTCGTTTTCTCGCCATCGTCGAACTCCAGTACGTCGGTCTCAGTGAGGCCCCGAATTACCGAATGTAAGGTTCACGCCAACCCATGCCGCAGCGCCAGCACCACCGCCTGCACCCGATCGCGGGCACCGATCTTCTGCAGCACGCGTGAGACGTGGGTCTTCACCGTCGCTTCACCGATGAACAGTGCTGTCGCGATCTCTGCATTGCTCATCGCTTCGGACAGGAGCGCGAGAACTTCTGCCTCACGCTCGGTAAGCGGCTCGATGAGATCGAGTGAAGGGGCGGATGCCGTGGCCACAGTGCCGTCCCCCGTCGAGGCCGTCGCATACCGCTGCACGACACGCCTGGTCACCTCTGGTGCCAGCATCCCGTCGCCTGCGGCGAGCACGCGCACCGCGGCGACCAGATCCTCCGGGCCGCCGTTCTTCAACAGGAAACCGCTCGCGCCAGCATCCAGAGCGCTGAACAGATAGTCATCGCGATCGAAAGTCGTCACGATCGCGATCGCGGCGTGCACATTCGGATCGGAGATGATCCGTCTGGTCGCCTCGATGCCATCCATATCGGGCATCTGTACATCCATGCAGATGACATCCGGGTGCAGAGTGGATGCCGCAGTCACCGCTTCGGCGCCGGTCGATGCTTCGCCGACCACGGTGATGTCGGGCTGGATGTCGAGGATAGTGCGGAATCCGGCGCGCAGCATCGCGTGATCGTCGACGAGCAGTACGCGGATCGGGTCGGTCATGCGGCGGCTCCTGCCAGTTCAGCGTGCGCGGCCAGCGGAATCTGCACGCGCACGCGCCAGCCTCCACGCTCGCGAGGTACAGATTCAATCGTGCCACCCGAGGCCAGGGTGCGCTCGCGCATGCCCAGCTGTCCCATTCCCGGCCGGGGCGCGAGCACTGGCCGGCCGGTGTTCACCACTTCGAGCTCGATGCCGGTCGCGGTGTAGCGCAGACGCACGTCGGCCGTAGCTCCGATGCCCGCATGGCGGCGGGCGTTGGTGAGTGACTCCTGTGCGATTCGATAGAGGTTTACCTGCACGACTGACGACACTGGCTGTTCTTCGCCGACGACCGTGTATTCGGTCGGGAGTCCTGCGCCATTCGACGCCGCGACGAGTCGCGCGATGTCGGCGAGCGAGACGGTGGACGCAGCATCTTCGTCGTCGCCGTTCGACCGCAGGGTCTCCAGGAGATGTCTCAACTCGCTGATGGCTTCGCGCGCCGATTCTTCGACGCTGGAAAGGATCTGCTTCGACCGAGCGGGGTCCTGATCGAGGACCATGCGCGCGGCCCCTGCCTGCACGCCCATCACCGATACATGGTGCGCGACGACGTCATGAAGCTCGCGCGCGATGCGGACGCGATCGAGCGCCACCGCCTGCGCCGCAGTGACCTCGCGCTCGCGCTCCAGGTCTTCTGTGCGCTGCTCGAGGGACTGACGCTGCATTGCGGCCTTCCAAGCGTGCTCTCCGAAGTAGTAGGCGCCGCCGAAGTAGAGCACGTTCACCAACAGCTGCAGCATCATGAAGGCGAGGTACGGCGACATCGCCCCCGCGACGATCTCCTCTTCGTTGGCGGTGTCGATCGCGTCACGGTACATCGTGATCATCAGCCAGATGAACATGCCGACGATGATCGACACCCGCACGATCATCGCCGCACGGCGGTTGGCCATCCACGCACCCACCGTGTACAGCCCGATGAACATCGCGATGTTTCCGGCATACATCTCCGGCACGCGCAATGTCGCGGCGAAGAAGTACGCGACTGAGACGATGACCGCGACCTGAGCAGGCCAGATGCGGCGCGCGGCGAGCGGAAGCGCGAGCACGAGCAGGTAAACAATCGCCTGCCACAGTGGTGCCTGCTCTTCGCCGTACAGTCCGGAGACCGCCGACAGCGCGGCGCTAATGATGCCGGCGACGAACACGACGCCGGCCAGCAGCAGGTCGGACTGTCGTTGGCGCGCGGTCAGCGCGCGTGATGATGCGGACATACTTCCACGGTACGGGCAAGCGGATGCCGGGACATCCGCCGCACGACGGACTCGCCGCCGCTACCTGCTGGCGATGAGCCGCGGCAGTCGAGTCACGCGAAAATCATCGGCATGTCATCGTCGTCATCGGTGCTCCCGAAGTCGAGATCAACGACCACCGGAACGTGATCGCTGGGCTGGACGCCCTTGCGCTCATCGCGATGGATGGATGCCCCGGTAACGGCGCCGGCGAGCGCGGGGGAGCCCAGCACGAAATCGATGCGGACGCCCTCGTTGCGAGGGAACTTCAGGCGCTGGTAGTCCCAGTAGGTGAAGCCCTCCGGCAGCAGCGGACGCACGACATCGGTGAGTCCAGCATCCTGAAACGCGAAGAACGCGGCGCGCTCTTCGGGAGAGACATGGGTGGAGACGCCCTCGACGATGTCGGGGTCGCCGTTGTCGGCGTCGAACGGGATGATGTTGAAGTCGCCGACCAGGGCCAAGGGCAGGTCAGGGTTCTTCTGCAGTTCGGATGCCGTGTGCTGGCGCAGCGCCTCGAGCCAGTGCAACTTGTACTGGTAGTGCGGATCGTCGAGCGAGCGGCCGTTGGGCACGTACAGGCTCCACACCTTCACACCCTCGATCGTGGCACCGAGCGCACGCGCTTCGAGCGGAGCATCCGGTCCTTCGTGGCCCTTGGCGAAGCCGGGCATCCCGGTGAACGCGGTGTCAATGTCGGTGATCGGCAGGCGGCTCGCGATCGCGACGCCGTTCCACTGATTCAGCCCGTGCACCTCGACGTGGTAACCCGCCTCTTCAAATGGCGCGTAGGGGAACTGCTCGGGCTTGCACTTGATCTCCTGCATCGCGAGCACGTCGATGTCTTCGCGCACGGCGAATTCCACCGTGCGGGTGACGCGGGTGCGGATGGAGTTGACGTTCCAGGTGGCCAGGCGCATGCCCCCAGCCTAATTGCGGGCAGGGACGTCAGTGTTCGGACGGGTCGGCCGTGCCCATCAGCACGCCGCGTGCCAACGAATGGAAGTGCCGGTTGAAGCCGAGCACCGCAGGGGTCGATCCACGTGCGATATCGAGGGTGGGAACGTCCAGGGCGTCGACGACGAAGAAGTAGCGGTGCACACCGGTGCCCTCCGGCGGAGCAGCGCCGATGAACCGTTCCGTTCGGGATTCGTTCGGCAGGACTGTGGCGCCAGCGGGAAGGGCCGCCAGGTCACCGGCGCCGCTTGCCAGGGACGTGGTCGCGGCCGGGAGGTTGTATGCCGCCCAGTGCCAGAATCCCGATCCGGTCGGAGCATCCGGATCGAAGCAGGAAATCGCAATGCTCTTCGTGCCGGCAGGCGGCGTCGACCACTGCAATGCGGGAGATCGATCCTCGCCGCCACGATCGGCCGACCAGGCGAACAGCGGCAGCGCGCCATCGGGTTCGAAATCAGGGCTGGTGAGTTCCAGCGGCAGGAAGTCGCGCAGTGTGGCGAGTTCGGCATAGGGATCGTACGAGAACACGGAGGCTCCTTCACGTCGCGGGTTCCGATCAGACTCGGCTCATCGCCACGATAGACGCTCGCATCCCGTGCTGGCCAAACGCTCGGGGCCGTCGCCGGTGCACAACTCCTGAAGAACCGGCCCGGTCGGCGCCAATTCGGGCTGAATCGACCGATCCGGTTGCATTCTTTAGGAGTTGTGCGCGGGCCGTGCGCCTTACACTGGATGCCGTGACTCTCGACGCCGACCGCCAGTCCCTGCTCGCCCTCATCAAAGATGAGGCGGTGTTCCACGGTGACTTCACGCTTTCCAGCGGCAAGCAGGCGACGTACTACGTCGACATGCGCAGGCTCACCCTCGATCATCGTGCCGCTCCCGCGATTGGCCGCATCATGCTCGACCTCATCGGCGACCTCGATGTCGCAGCCGTCGGCGGGCTGACGCTCGGCGCCGACCCGATCGCCAACTCCGTGCTGCACGCCTCGGTCGACACTGATCGTCCACTGGACGCGTTCGTCGTCCGCAAGGAGCCCAAAGACCACGGCCGCGGACGCCAGATCGAAGGGGCCGATGTCGCGGGTAAGCGTGTCGTCGTGCTGGAGGACACCTCCACCACCGGACAGTCCGCACTCAAAGCCGTTGAGGTGCTGCGCCGCGAAGGCGCCGAAGTCATCGCCGTCGCCGTGATCGTCGACCGCAAGACCGGCGCGCAAGCAGCCATCGAGGCGGAGGGCCTGAAGTGGCTCGCGGCCTTCGACCTCGACGACCTCGGCCTCGACCCGCAGTGACCCGCTACGCCCTCGCCGTCGACGTCGGCGGCACCAAGATGGAGGCGGCGCTCGTCTCTGACGAGGGCGTGCTGGTCAACGGCAGTCGTTCGCGCAGCGCGACCGGACGCGCCGCGACGCCCGGGTCGTTGGATGCGGCCGTCGTGCAGGTCGTCACACACGCACTGGCGCAGCTTCCCGAAGGTGCCGGCCTCGTCGGAGCCGGTGTCGGCAGCGCCGGTCCGATCGATCGACCGGCCGGGCAGATCCTGCCGGTCAATATGCCTCAGGCGCTCGGCTACCCGTTGGCGGATGCGGTGCGCCGCGCAGCATCCGAAATCGTCAGAGCGGACGTCCCCACCGTCTTCGGGCACGACGGCGGTGCGCTCGCTCTCGCCGAATCGTGGCTGGGTGCCACCCGTGACGCGAAAGCGTCGCTGTCGATCGTCGTCTCCACCGGCGTCGGTGGCGGATTCGTCATCGGCGGTCAGTACATTCCCGGCGCATCCGGCAACGCCGGACACCTCGGCCAGGTGCGCCGCGAAGGTGGGCTGACGCTCGAGCAGATCGCCTCCGGTCCCGCGAGCGCGGCATGGGCGCAGACCCAGGGCTGGACCGGTTCGACCGGTGAAGATCTCGCTCGGGATGCGGCATCCGGTGATCGGATCGCGCGCGCGGCCATCGAACGTTCCGCGCGCGAGGTCGGCCAGGCGCTGGCGGATGCTGCGACGCTCGTCGACCTCGACATGATCGCCATCGGCGGCGGCTTCTCGCGCGTGTCGGATGACTACATCGACCTTGTGCAGCAGGCGCTCATCGCCAGCGCCGCGCACGACTACTCGCGTCGCGCACGAGTGGTGCGCTCGGGCCTCGGAGACGAGGGCCCGCTCATCGGCGCGGCCGCACTCGTGCTGCGTTAGGCGCCGCTCAGCGCACGCGGTGCAGTCGCCGCCGATACCCGAAGGAAGTCGAGCTTCGCCGCGGCATCCGACCCGGTGGCGGCGGTGTACGCGACGATGCGCAGGTCGGTGCCTGAGACGGTGAACACGTCGCAGTCGAGTTCAATGTCGCCCACGGCCTCATGTCGAATCACTTTGCGCTCCGATTGGTGCTCTCCGACCGCGCCGCTATGCCAGAGGGCGCGGAATCGCTCGTTTGATCCGAGAAGCTCATTGACCAATGCCTTGACGCCTTGGTCGTCCGGATAACGCCCGCTCACTCGGCGCAGGTCGGCGACGAGCGATGCTTCGAACACTTCGGGGCTGCCGGACTGGCTGACGACCCTCTTCTTGTCATCGCACTGGGATGTGCCCGTGAAGTGCTGCCTCAACAGGTTGGGTGGCCCGGTGGCCGTCGAGGAAGGATCGCCCAGCAGCGTCTTCCAGAGCGGGCTCGCGGAAATGAGATCCCATGATGCGCTGAACACCGCAAGGGGAGTCTCGCCGAGCCGGGAGATCAGCCGCTGGATGCTGGGAGGGATGTGCGTCGGGACCTGCCCTGGTGAGGGCGGGAGGAGCCCCGCGACGACGAAGAGATGGTCGCGTTCGGCGTCGCTCAGCTGAAGGGCGCGAGCGAGTGCCGCCGTCACCTGGGCAGAGGGATGCCGAGCCCGGCCCTGCTCCAGCCGGACGACGTAGTCGACGCTCAGCCCTGCGAGTGCGGCGAGCTCTTCTCGACGCAGCCCCGCGGCGCGGCGGTCATCACCTGAGTACAGGCCGACATCGACAGGGGACAGTCGATCTCGCCACGCACGCAGCACCCCGCCGAGGTCCGAGATCTGCTTCTGCTGCATCCCATCAGTCTGACAGCGTCTGAAGGAGCTTGGGTGGTACTGCGGGTCCCCCCGCCCATCCGGGCCACGACAGCGCCGCACCGCATCCACAGACTGGAAATATGACAACAACACTGATCACCGGAGCCAACAAGGGCCTCGGATATGAAACCGCCCGTCGACTCATCCAAGCAGGACACACCGTGTGGATGGGGGCACGCGATGAGACGCGGGGGAAGCAGGCCGCCGATGAGCTCGGCGGGCGCTTCGTCCAGCTCGATGTCACGGACGACGCATCCGTCGACGACGCCGTGCGAAAGATCACGGATGCCGGTGGCCTCGACGTGCTCATCAACAACGCTGGCATCTCGGGGCCGATGAAGCCCGCTGAGCAGCTGACCGCGGAGGATGCCGCTCACGTGTATTCAACGAACGTCGTCAGCATCGTGCGCACGACGTCCGCATTCTTTCCGATTCTGCGCGAATCCAGCGCGCCAACCATCGTCAACGTGACGAGCGGTCTCGGGTCGTTCGCTGCTGTGCATGATCCTGAACGCATCGAGTCGATGCTCGTCGCGCCGCTGTACACCTCATCGAAGTCGGCGGTCACCATGCTTACGGTGCAGTACGCCAAGGCGTTTCCCGAGATGCGGATCAACGCCGCCGACCCCGGTTATACGAAGACGGACTTCAACGGTAATCAGGGCACTCAGACGGTGAGCGAAGGAACCGATGCGATCGTCGAGCTCGCCACCAGGGGAGGGCAGGGTTCGACCGGCACGTTCATCGACCGCTCAGGAGTCGCTCTCTTCTAGAGCGCGACACCCCGGCCCCGTCGGCTGGAGTAGTTTGGTCAGCGTGACCGCTCCTATTGATGCCACCGCCACTTCCGCCTGGGCCGAACTCGAAGCCCGCAAGAGCGGGTTCGTCCCCGACCTGCGCAGCTGGTTCGACAGCGACCCCGGCCGAGTCGAACGGATGACGTTCGACCTCGCGGATCTCCGAGTCGACCTGTCGAAGAACCTCGTCGATGACGGCATCCTCGCCTCCCTCGTATCGCTCGCCGAGCAGACCGGTGTAGCCGAACACTTCGCCGCCATGCAGCGCGGTGAGCACATCAACACCACCGAGGACCGCGCTGTTCTGCACACCGCGCTTCGCCGACCCGCCGGCATCCAACCCGCCCTCACGGTGGATGGGCAGGACATCGACCACGATGTGCAGGAAGTACTGGGCGCCATGACGGCGTTCGCCGACCGAGTGCGGTCGGGTCAGTGGCAGGGCGTGACCGGCAAGAAGGTCACGCACGTGGTCAACATCGGCATCGGCGGATCCGACCTCGGCCCCGTCATGATCTCGGCGGCGCTCGAGCCTTACGCGACCGCCGGCATCCAGGCGCGGTTCGTGTCGAACATCGACCCGTTCGACATCACCGAGAAGACCAAGGACCTCGACCCGGAGACGACGCTGTTCATCGTCGCATCCAAGACCTTCACGACGTTGGAGACCCTGACCAACGCGCGCCTCGCGCGGGACTGGTTGTGGGCCGGCCTGATCGCGGCCGGCGCGATCGAAGACACAGAAGAGGCGAAGACGGATGCCGTCGCCCACCACTTCGCGGCCGTCTCCACTGCGCTCGACAAGGTGGCCGCCTTCGGCATCGACACCGACAACGCCTTCGGGTTCTGGGACTGGGTTGGCGGCCGCTACTCGGTCGATTCAGCCATCGGCCTGTCCGTGATGATTGAGGCAGGCCCCGAGGTATTCCGGGAGCTTCTCAGCGGATTCCACGCGGTCGACGAACACGTGGCATCCACCCCTCTCGAGCGCAACGTGCCGATCCTGATGGGCCTGCTCAACGTTTGGTACACGAACTTCCTCGGCGCGCAGTCGCACGCCGTACTTCCCTACGCGCAGCAGCTCAGCCGTTTCGCCGCGTACCTGCAGCAGCTGACCATGGAGTCCAACGGCAAGTCGGTGCGCTGGGATGGCTCACCGGTCACCACCGACACCGGCGAGATCTTCTGGGGCGAGCCGGGAACCAACGGCCAGCACGCGTTCTACCAGCTGATCCACCAGGGCACGCGCCTGATCCCGGCCGACTTCATCGCCTTCGCGAACCCGGCCTATCCGCTCCAGGACGATGGGCGTGATGTGCACGGCCTGTTCCTGGCGAACTTCCTCGCTCAGACCAAGGCGCTCGCGTTCGGCAAGACCGCGGCAGAGGTCGAAGCCGAAGGCACCACGGGCCCGCTCGTGGCTGCGCGGACCTTCGCCGGCAACCGCCCGACGACATCGATCTTCGCGCCCGCGTTGACCCCGCGCGTGCTCGGCGAACTGATCGCCCTCTACGAGCACATCGTCTTCACGCAGGGCGTGATCTGGGGAATCAACTCGTTCGACCAGTGGGGCGTGGAGCTCGGCAAGCAGCTCGCGCTGCAGATCGCGCCGGCGATCGAGGGGGATGCTGCAGCGCTCGACGCGCAGGATGCCTCGACCAAGGCGCTGCTGGCGTACTACCGGGAGCACCGGGCGTAACCCCGGGCGCGCCGAACCACCGGGAGCACCGGGCGTAACCCCGGGCGCACCGAACTACCGGGAGCACCGGGCGTAACCCCGGCGCGCCGAACCACCGGGCAGGTGGCGCTTGGGGTCGCTTCGGAGGCGGCCGGGCGGCACGAAGCGACACCTGCGTGGGTTGAGTCTGGGCGGTCCACCGGGCAGGTGGCGCTTGTGGTCGCTTCGGAGGCGACTGGGCGGCACGAAGCGACACCTGCGTGGCCCGAACAGGGCATAGGGAACGGCGCGGCGCGCCCGGCGCTCACTTCTTACGGTCGTCGTCCCAGGGGCCTTCCCACCAGTTGCCGCGGCCGCCCTTACCGCGCCGTGACCTGACGAACTGCACGACGAAGACGACGAGCGTCGACAGCAATATCACGAACATCACCAGGAACATCACGTCGCGCTCACTCATGGCCGCTTCCCCTCTGCTGCGTCGGTGACGATCTTCGCGATGCGGGCGCTTCTGGTTTCAGCGCGCCTCGCCGTCGCGATGTGCGTCAGCCCGAGCTTCTTGACCGACTTCGGAAAGGCGTCCCAGGCTGCACGCGCAGCGGGGACGGCGTCCAGGGCGGCGGCGAGCTCGTCGGGTTCGATGCCGGCCTCTGGTCCGTCGAGCATCTCCCAGGTGCCGTTGGCCTTGGCGATCTCGATGACGCGGATGCCGGCAGGCGCGAGCTGGCCCTGCTGCTCCAGCTCCACGAGGCGTGCCTTGTTCGTCGCAGCCCAGCCACTCGACGGTCGCCGTGGCGAGAACCACTGCCCCACGCCCTCGGGGAACGTGCGCACCGGTCCGTCGATCCAGCCGAAGCACAGCCCCTGCCGCACCGAATCCTCGTAGCCGACGCTGTCGCCCGTGGCGGCGCGGCGCACGTTCAGCAGCCACACGCCCGCCGAGTCCGCATGGTGTTCTTCGAGCCAGGCGCGCCACGCTGCGGCATCCACCGCCGTGATCCGCTCGCCCTCGTCGAGTACGCCCATGTCAGCCCTGTGTCGGGATCGCCCCGGTGATGGTCGGCAGCAGGTCAGCGACCGAATCGACGATCTCATCCGGGCGGAACGGGTACTTCTCGATCTCGGCCTGATCGCTGATGCCGGTCAGCACGAGCACGGTGTGCAGGCCCGCCTCGATGCCGGCGACGATGTCGGTGTCCATGCGGTCACCGATCATGCCGGTCTTCTTCGAGTGGGCGCCGATCTTGTTCAGCGCCGAGCGGAACATCATCGGATTCGGCTTGCCGACGACATATGGCTCGCGTCCGGTGGCCTTGGTGATGAGTGCCGCGACAGCACCGGTCGCGGGCAGCGGGCCCTCGGCGCTGGGGCCGGTGGCATCCGGGTTGGTGATGATGAAGCGCGCGCCCTTGTTGATGAGGCGAATCGCCCGCGTGATCGCTTCGAAGGAATAGGTGCGGGTCTCACCGACGACCACGAAATCGGGATTGGTCTCGGTCATCACGAACCCGGCGTCATGCAGGGCGGTGAGGATGCCGGCCTCGCCGATGACGAACGCAGAGCCGCCGGGAACCTGCTGCTTCAGGAAGTCCGCCGTCGCCAGCGCCGAAGTCCAGATGCGCTCCTCCGGAACATGCAGCCCGCTGGAGCGCAGCCGCGCGGAGAGGTCGCGTGCGGTGAAGATCGAGTTGTTCGTCAGCACCAGGTACGGGATGCCGGCTGCCTCCCACCCGGCGAGCATCTCGGATGCCCCGGGGATGGCGTCGTTCTCATGGACGAGCACGCCGTCCATGTCGGTGAGCCAGCATTCGATGTCGTCGCGATGTGCCATGTGCTCAGCCTATTGGTTGGCGCCTCGCCCGTCGGAGCATGTTGCACCCGTCGGAGGTTCTGGTCGAATTCCTCCGACAGGCGTAACAGCCTCCGACAGGTGTAACAGTCAGTGGATGAACACGTCGCCGCTGGCGCGCACGGTGATGTCGCTGATGTTCACGCCCCAGGGCTGATTAATGACATAGACGACGTTCTCAGCGAGATCCTCGGGGGTGAGTGCCCAGTACTCGATGCTGTCGGAATCAGTCTGTTCCGCCGGCAACTCGCCCTTGATGAACTTCTCGGTGCTGTCGGAGTAGGCCTGAGCGTTCTGGCCGGCGAGCCCGGAGATGGCCGTCTCGTTCACGACAGCGCTGGCGAGGTTGGTGCCCGGAACGCCAGTCGGCTTGAGCGTTGTCACCTTGATCTTGCCGTGCGACTCGATGCGCAGCGAGTCGGAGATGATCTTCACCGCCGCCTTGGTCGCGCTGTAGACGCCTGATCCCGGCATTCCTGCGTTGCCGTAGATCGAGGAGATGTTGACCACTTGGCCGCGTCCCTGCTCCATCATCTGGTCGTACACGGCGGTGATGCCGTTCACGACGCCCTTGATGTTGATGTCGATCGCCTTGTCCCAGGCCTTCGAAGCCTTCTTGTGATCAGACCAGAAAGCCAGCGGCATGATGCCGGCGTTGTTGAGCATGACGTCGATGCGACCGAACTTCTCGACCGCGAAGGATGCCACAGCGTCCATCTGCTCCTTGTCGGTCACGTCGGCGACGATGTACTCGGCGCTCTGCCCCTTGGCCTGAATCTCGCTGACGACGGACTTCAGGTTCTCCTCATTGATGTCAGAGGCGATGACGTGTGCGCCGAGTCCTGCGGTCATTCCGGCGACAAGCTTCCCAAAACCGCTGCCGGCACCGGTGATGATGATGACTCGGCCATCGACGTGATTCGTCATTTTCCAACCTCCAGATAAGTATGCGTACGTATATAAATACGCTGGAGGGCAGAGAAATATTCCCGATGGGGAAGGGGAGCGGATGCTACGCGCTCAGCCAGACGATATCGGCGGTGCCTTCTGCCAACACGACTGCGCGCCCGTCGAGCTCGATGCCACCCGCAGTCACGCGCACGTGAGAGGCCACGGACAGGCCCAGATTCTCCAGTGAACGAAGCAGCTCCGGATCCGTGTCGGAAACCCGCAGCACGCGGCCTTCATGACCGACCGGCGCCTCCGCGAGCAGCACGAATGGGCAGCGCTCGACGTGGCCGGTGGCATCCGGAATCGCATCGCCGTGCGGGTCGAACCGTGGTCGGCCGAGCCGAGTATCGATGCCCTCCAGCAGGCGGTCGCTGATGGTGTGCTCGAGCACTTCGGCCTCATCGTGGACTTCATCCCAGGCGTAGCCGAACTCCTGCACGAGCCATGTCTCGATCAGGCGGTGGCGGCGCACCATGCCGAGGGCCCGCTGGGTGCCAGCATCCGTCAACCGCACGGCACCGTAGGGCACATGCGAGACGAGGCCGGCGGCGGCGAGCTTCTTCACCATCTCGGTGACGCTTGACGGCGCGATGCCGAGCTTCGCAGCCAGCGCGGACGGCGTGATGGGCGCATCCTGCCATTCGGTGTGCGCGTACACCGTTTTCAGGTAGTCGTCTGCTGCCGGGGATGCCACGGTTCCAGACTACGCTGACACAGTGACCGAGACTCCTGAACGCACCACCCACGGCCTCGGACCCTGGGTAGGCGACTGGCCGGAGGGCGAGCAGTACGACCCGGAGCTGCTCGAGAACGGCGACACGCGCAACGTCATCGACCGGTACCGCTACTGGCGGATGGAGGCGATCGTCGCCGACCTCGACACCCATCGGCATCCGTTCCATGTCGCCATCGAGAACTGGCAGCACGACATGAACATCGGGTCGATCGTGCGCAGTGCCAATGCGTTCCTCGCCGACACCGTGCACATCATCGGCCGCCGTCGCTGGAACAAGCGCGGTGCCATGGTCACCGACCGCTATCAGCACGTCGTGCACCATGAAGATGTCGCCGCGTTCGCCGCGTGGGCTGCGGGCGAGGGCATCCCGATCATCGCGGTCGACAACGTCGATGGTGCGGTTCCGGTGGACAAAGCCGATCTTCCTCAGCGCTGCGTTCTGCTGTTCGGTCAGGAAGGCCCTGGGCTCACCGAAGAGGCGATCGCCGCGGCATCCGGACACATCGAGATCACCCAGTACGGGTCGACCAGATCGATCAACGCGAGCGCGGCCGGAGCCGTGATCATGTACGAGTGGTGCCGCCGCTACGCGAGCTGAGTCGCGTGGTCATGCCGCCGCACCCAGCCACTTGCCCGTCTTCACACGCCAGCCCAACGTTGCCAACCGGGCGAGCAGGTAGACGCCGAAGAAGGCCACCGCGAGCCAGATGAGCCCGGCGGCGCCGCCGACCCCGATCATCGCGATGAGTAGGAGCGCTGGCAAGAACGGGATGAGGTTCAGACCACCGGCGATGGCCAGGTAGCGCACGTCTCCGGACCCCATCAGCACGCCGTCGAGGACGAACACGATGCCGGCGACCGGTTGTGCGAGGGCGAGCACGATCAAGGCCGGTTGGATGAGGGATGCCAGAGCCGGATCGCCCGTGAACGCGAGGCCGATCACTCCGGACAGCATCCCGATGAGAAGCCCGACGGCGACTCCGAACCAGGCGCCCCACGCGACGGTGCGCGCAAGCACCTGCCGGACGCCGGCCATGTCGCCGGCGCCGAGTCCCTTGCCGATCAGTGCCTGCGCGGCGATGGCCAGGGCATCCAGAGCAAAAGCGGCAGCCGAGAAGATCGTGAACACGACCTGCCAACCGGCGAGCTCATCGGTGCCGATTCCGGTGGCCACGCCGACCGTCAGCAGCAGCGCCGCCCGCAGACTGACCGTGCGCAGGAACAGCCAACCGCCCGAGCGGGCAGAGCCCCGCACCCCCTCGCGTTGCGGGCGCACCGACGCCTCGTGCTTGCGAGCGAGGCGTCCGACCACCACGACGTAGGCGGCGACCATGCCCCACTGAGCGGTGACGGTCCCGACGGCGGATCCGGCGATGCCCCAGCCGAAACCGTAGATGAACAGGAAGTTGAGCAGCGCGTTCGCGCCGAAGCCAGCACCGGCGATCCACAGCGGAGTCATGGTGTCCTGCATTCCGCGCAGAAGCCCGGTCGCGGCGAACACGATCAGCATCGCTGGCAATCCCCAGACGCTGATCACGAGATACGTGTCGGCTTGCTCGGCGACCTCGGCGGATGCCCCGAACAACGACACCAGCCATGGCGACGACATCGCACCCACCGCGGCCAGCACGGCGCCCAGCCCCAGCGCCAGCCAGAGGCCGTCGATGCCGACCGAGACGGCATCCTTGTGCTCGCCTGCGCCGAAGCGTCGCGCGACAGCGGGGGTCGTCGAGTACGCCAGGAACACCATCAGACCGACGATGGTCTGCAGTACCGCGCTGGCGATGCCGAGACCGGCCAGCGGAACGACACCGAGGTGGCCGACGAGCGCGGCATCCACCATCAGGAAAGCGGGCTCGGCGACCAACGCACCGAGCGCGGGGACCGCGAGCCGCAGAATCTCTCGGTTCAGGGTCACCCCGCGCGCACTCACAGTCCGAGCCTACGGGCAATGCCTCCGCCATCGAGAACACTCAGATCGCCGTTCCCGGCGCTGGTTGAGGGCGGTTTGCGCGTTCTCGACCAGAAGCGCGCGCGGGACAGCACCGACATAGGGTGGAGGCATGACAGATGTTCTCCCCGCAGGTCTTGCAACTGAAGAATTCAGCTCCGATGTCCGTCCGCAAGACGACCTCTACCGGTACGTCAATGGCGCATGGATCGATCGCACCGAGATCCCGGGGGACAAAGCCCGCTGGGGATCCTTCCACCTGCTCGCCGAGCAGGCAGAAGCCGACGTGCGAACGATTATCGAAGAGTCGCAGACAGCTGAAGTCGGCACCCTCGAGCGCAAGATCGGGGACCTGTTCGCCAGCTTCATGGACACCGAGCGCATCAACACCGATGGGATCACCCCGCTCGCCGAAACGTTTGCCGAGATCGATCGGATCGACAGCATCCCCGCTCTCCTCGCCGCCTGCGGCGCGTATGAGCGTGACGGTCGTGCGCACCTGATCGGGCTGTACGTCGACGGTGACCCCGGCAACCCCGAGCGTTATTTGCCCATCCTTGTGCAGTCTGCGCTCTCGCTGCCGGATGAGAGCTACTACCGTCTCGACAACTTCGCAGACACCCGCGCCGCCTACCGTGCGCATCTCGAGCGTCTGCTCGCGCTCGCCGAGGTTGCAGATGCCGCTGGCACCGCCGAACGCGCATTCGCGCTGGAGACCGAGATCGCCGGTTACCACTGGGACAACGTCGCCAGCCGCGATGCTGTCGCCACGTACAACCTCAAGAGCTGGGATGAGCTGCAGTCTCTTGCCGGTGTCGACCTCACGCCGTGGCGCGATGCTGTTGCGCCCGCTCAAGGCGCCAGCGCATTCGCTGAGACGGTCGTCGCCCAGCCCAGCGCCCTGGAAGGTCTCGGCACACTGCTGAGCGCCGAGCGGCTGGATGACTGGAAGGCGTGGCTGCGCGCGCAGGTCGTGCACGCAGCGGCGCCGTACCTGACCGACGACATGGTGCAGGAGAACTTCTCCTTCTACGGCACGGAACTCACCGGTGTGCCGACGATCCGTGAGCGCTGGAAGCGGGGCGTCTCCGTCACCGAGGGCGCCCTCGGCGAGGCGATCGGCAAGGTCTACGTCGAACGGCACTACCCGTCCACGGCGAAAGCGGCGATGGATGAGCTCGTCGCCAACCTCACCGAGGCGTACCGGCAGAGCATCACCACGCTGGAGTGGATGAGTCCCGACACTCGCGAGCGTGCGCTGGCCAAGCTCGACGCCTTCACGCCGAAGATCGGTCACCCCGAGGTGTGGCGCGACTACTCGACGCTCGAGATCGACGCGGCAGATCTGTTCGGCAACATCCGTCGGGCGTACATTTTCGAGCACGACCGCAACGTCGACAAGGTGGGTAAGCCGATCGACCGTGCCGAGTGGCACATGCCGCCGCAGATGGTCAACGCCTACTACAACCCGTCGATGAACGAGATCGTGTTCCCAGCGGCGATCCTGCAGTACCCGTTCTTCGATGTCTCGCGTGATGCCGCCGCCAACTACGGGGGCATCGGCGCGGTCATCGGCCACGAGATCGGACATGGCTTCGACGATCAGGGCAGCCGTTATGACGGCACGGGCAAGCTCGAGGACTGGTGGACGGATGCTGACCGCACCGCGTTCGAGCAGCGGACCAAGGCCCTGATCGCACAGTACGACGCCCTGGTCCCGGAAGGGCTGGCAGCGGAGCACCACGTCAACGGCGCTCTCACGATCGGTGAGAACATCGGTGATCTGGGCGGTCTGGGTATCGCCCTGAAGGCCTATGAGCTGTCGCTCGAGGGTGCCGAGGCTCCGGTCATCGACGGACTTACCGGTGTGCAGCGCCTGCTGCTGAGCTGGGCGCAGGTGTGGCAGCAGAAGAGTCGGGATGCTGAGACGATCCGATTGCTCACGATCGACCCGCACTCGCCGAACGAGTTCCGCTGCAACCAGATCGTGCGCAACATCGATGCCTTCTACGAAGCGTTCGACGTCACCGAGGCCGATGCGGCGTACCTGCCGAGTGAGCAGCGGGTGACAATCTGGTGATTGTTACCGAAATCGCGTGACGCGGGCTCGGGGCGGGGGTTACGATTGCGGTGCCGCTGGGGAGCGCTCCCGTAGAGGCACTCCCGAAGAAGTGATCGTCCTGGGAAGGACTACGCGTGGGCACTCCCCCCGAGCCCGTTGAAGAGACATCGCAGCCAACGCTGCGCCGATCTCGTGGCACCACCCGGCGTTTGCCGCGCCGTGCGGCGATCGGCAAGCGCACGTTCACGTCCACGATGCGCGCTCTCGAGCAGTTAGCGGATGCCGGAGCTCGGGTCTCCGTGCATGTCAGCGACCTCGACAATGGCGGCGAAGTGCTCGCCGGAGATGACCACGTGACGCTGCCGATGGGTGGGGTCGGTGTCGTCCCGCTGCTGATCGAGGTCGCCGCGGGATTCGAATCGGGAGCACTCGATCCGCTGGAGATCATTGATCGGAACTCGGTTGAGGCGGTGGCAGGTTCCGGACTGTGGCGAAACCTTCGAGCACCGGCGCTGCCGCTCTCTGACCTGGCCGTGCTGGCCGCCGCTACGGGGGACCCGCTCGCGGCGAACATCCTGCTGCGCCGGGTCGGGCATCACCGCGTGCTCGCACGCCTGGATTCGCTCGGCCTGGAGCGCACCACAGTGCTCGATCAGTTCCGAGACGAACGTGGCCCGGATGACGCGCCGCATGTCGCTGTCGGCACGACGCGGGAGCTGGCCGCGCTCTTCTCAGCCCTGGTGAACGCTCAGGCCGTGGATGCCGCGGTCAGTTCGCAGGTCGCCGAGTGGTTGAGTCTGAACCACGACCTCACTTTGATCGCTGCGTCGACGGGCCTGGACCCCTTCGCGCATGAGCACGACCGGCACGGGCTGCTGTTCATCAACAAGACCGGCCGCGAGAGCGGAGTCAGGGCCGAGGCCGGGGTACTGGCCGGGCCTCGCGCCGGCATCGCCTACGCCATGATCGTTTGCTTCGACGACCTCTCCATCGCCCACCGGCTGCGCGCGCACGATGCGTTCCGGATTCTGGGGTTGGAGCTCATGGAGTACACCCACTGAGCTGGCCCCCGTGAGGCCCGGTTTCGGTCCCGTTCGGCCCGTTTCCGCCCGCTTTCAGTACAGATGCAGACTGATCGTACGGATGCAGGGGATTCCTCGGCGTTTCGCCCTGCATCCGTGCTTCGGCCCTGCAGGTGTGTCGGGCCGAAGCGCGCCGGGCCGAAGAGCGCGGGCCGGGGCGCAGGGCCACGTCTCAGACGCGCACGCGCCGGGCGCCCTCGCCGAGTGATTCCAGCTTCGCCCAGGCGATGTCGGCGTGCACGCGTCCGCCCAGCCCGCAGTCGGTTGAGGCGATGACGCGCTCGGGGCCGACGATCTGCGCGAATCGTTCGATGCGCTGGGCGACGAGGTCAGGGTGCTCCACGACATTGGTGGCGTGGCTGACGACGCCCGGGACCAGGACGAGATCGTCCGGCAGGACAGCATCCCGCCATGCGGTCCACTCGTGTTCATGTCTAACGTTCGCGGCCTCGAATGAGACCGATCCGACATTCGCCTTGAGGATCGCCGGCAGAATCTTGCCGACCTCGACGTCGGTGACGTGCGGACCGTGCCACGAGCCCCAACACAGGTGCAGGCGCAGCAGCTCCTTCGGCAGTCCTTCGATCGCGTAGTTGAGCGCCTCGATGCTCTTCGCGGTGAACGCGAGGTAGTCCTCGATGCTGGGCTCGGGATTGATCTGGTCCCAGTTCTCAGCGAGCGAGGGGTCATCGAGTTGAACGATGAGTCCGGCGTCGGTGATCGCTTTGTACTCCTCGCGCAGAGCCTCGGCCCACGCCCACAGGTGCGCATCGTGATCGGAGTAGTGCTCATTCCACACCCGCGCGGCAGAGCCCGGTGCGATGGAGGTCAGAAAGCCCTGTTCGCCCTCAGCGAGTGACGCCTTCAGGTGGCGGATGTCGGCGGCGACAGCATCCTGTCCGCGATAGGCGAGCGGGCCGGTGGTGGTCGGGAACTCGGTTGCCGGCTTGCCCGCGAAGGCGCCCGAATGCGGGTCACTGTAGACAGCGGGGAACAGGTGGCGGTCGCGACGGTCGGCGAAGCTGGTCAGCTCGATACTCCCGGGGGTGGATACCGCGGTGGGTTGCGTGAACAGGTTGTTCTCGGTGAGGGAGAGGCCACTCACGCGCTGGAACGAGTAGCTCCACCATGCTCCGTAATCGACAGCGTTCGACATCGCCTTACCGAACTCGCCGTCGCCGATCTGGGTGATGCCGGCGGCACGCTGACGTGCGACGACATCGGTCACGGCATCCGAGACCAGAG
This sequence comes from Microbacterium wangyouchuni, assembly GCF_054072595.1. Classification (NCBI taxonomy): domain Bacteria; kingdom Bacillati; phylum Actinomycetota; class Actinomycetes; order Micrococcales; family Microbacteriaceae; genus Microbacterium; species Microbacterium wangyouchuni. The sequence continues at coordinate 49,713 of NZ_JBSVRM010000007.1, read as the reverse complement.
CTTCGAACTCAGGTGTGGACTCGAGCGTGAAACCATCCTCGGCCACGGTGCGGGCGGCATTCGCGGCGATAAGGGCTTCGGTGCGGGGCAGGCTTCCGGCGGTGGTGGTGGCGATCGTGCTCATGTTCGTGATGCTATCCAGCGCCGCCGGCACCGACCGATTCGCATGACGAACCGTGACAGGTCAGAACGGTCCGAACCGACGCTGCGGGTCCAGTGCTTCGACGACGGGCTCGAGCGCATCTGCCAGTGCGGTCAGCGCGTCGGGATCGAGGCGATCGAGCACGAGCTCGTGCACCGTCTCGAAGTGTTTAGGCGTCGCGAGCACCAGCTGTCGGCGTCCCCGCTTCGTGATCGTCAGCTGCACCGCACGTCGGTCTTCGGGGTTCTCCTCGCGCCCGACCAGCCCGCGGTGCTGCAATCTGCTGACGACTTTCGATGCACGGGGGAGCGTCGCATTCGTCGCGGCGGCCAGATCGCTCAACCGCATCGCTCCGCTGCGCTGCAGTGCGCTGAGCAGGATGAACTCGTAATGCGTGAGGTCGGCATCGCGCTGAAGCTGGGCATCGAGAGCTGCGGGCAGCAGTTCGGCCGTCGAGATGAGCGCGAGCCAGGCGCGGGACTGCTGCGCGGTCATGCGGGTGAGGGGGACGGACATGGATCCATTCTGTCCGGAATAGTTGCCCAGGCAAGCACGCCGGCGCGGTGCGCGCGGCATGCGTACGATCGACGCATGGACGATTGGACACCGCACCGCCGCGACGACGGCGAGCTGCTCGGCTGGATCCACCCCGAAGGCGACGACTGGGTCGCCGTCGACGTGCTCGGCCGCCCCGTCTCGGGGGCCATGGAGTGGCTGGGCGCCGAGGCCGCCTTGGAAGCGCACGGCCTTGCCTGGCTCGCTGATCCGTGGATGCTGGAGGGGGAGGCCGAACGTCCGCTCCGTGTGCGTATGGTCGAGGTCGCCCCGGACCGTGATGGTACGCCTGGCCGTATTGTCGTGAAGATCGATGACTACGGAGACATGTCCGGGTATGCGCAGCAGCACGTATTGCCGTGGCCGTTGCCGGACCGGCTACGGCCACCGCGGGCTGGCGACCCGGACGGCTTCACCGTCTGATCAGCGGCGTCCGAGCCAGAAGTCACTCAGCTCGGCAGCGACGGTCGCGGTTCGATCGAGCGGTTTTTCGGGATGAGCAGCGACAGCACCAGGGCGATGATCCCGGCGACGATCGCGAGCCAGAAGCAGACGTCGAAGGCTTCCCGCGTGGGGATCGCGACGCCGTCGACCTCGACGCTCATCGCAGCCAGCACCCCGCCCATGACAGCGGAGGCGCTGGAGGTGCCGACCGAACGGAACAGGGCGTTTAGGCCGTTCGAGGCTCCCGTCTCATTAGCCGGCACCGAACGCATGATGATCATCGGCATGGCAGCGAAGGTGAACCCGATTCCGACGCCGATGATCGCATTGGCGATGAGGATGTGCATCCACTCGCTCGACCAGACCAGCACGAATACGTACGCGATGACGATCGCGGCCGCGCCGGCGGTGAACAGTGGTCGCGGTCCGATCGTCCGCTCGAGCCAGCCGGACAGCGGTGAGATCACCATCATGACCAGGCCTGCGGGCATGATGATGAACGCGGCGGTGACCATGTCGAGCCCGAAGCCTGAGCCCGTCTCCACCGGCAGCTCGAGCATCTGCGGGAACGTGACGTTGGACGAGAAGAGCGCGAAGCCCATCCCGATGGCGGCGATGTTCGTCAAGAGCACAGCGGGACGAGCGGCAACCCGCAGATCCAGCAGTGGGTCCTTCGTTCGCAGCTGATACCAGCCCCACAGCACGAGAACGGCGACACCGCCGATGACGAGGCTCAGCCCGATGGGTGAGGTCCAGCCCCACTCGGCCCCGCGCGATACGTACAGCAGCAGGCCCGTGAGGCCTGCGGCAAGGCCCAGGGCGCCGACAATATCCAGGCGTCCGGGCGCGAGCAGAACGTCCTCGGGGACGAAGAAGAAGATCAGCACCAGCCCGATCACACCGAGCCCGGCCGCGAGCCAGAACAGCGAGTGCCAGTCGGCATTGAGTGCCAAGTAGGCGGCCAGGGGCATCCCGAGTGCACCACCGACACCCATCGTCGCGCTCATCAGCGCGACGGCGGTGCCCAGATGATTCATGGGCAGGATGTCGCGCATGATGGCGATGCCCAACGGAATGACACCGGTGACAGCGCCCTGCAGCGCACGGCCGATGATCACGCCGACGATCGACGTCGACAGAGCCGCGATCACGGAGCCGATGATCAACAGCACCAGCAGGACGAACACGACGCGGCGCTTGCCATACATGTCGCCGAGACGCCCGGAGATCGGCGTGGCGATTGCGGCGACGAGCAGGGTGATCGTGACGACCCAGGTGGTGTCTTCGCGTGATGCGTTCAGTAGATGCGGCAGTTCGGCCTGCAGCGGCACGACGAGCGTGAACATGAACGCCGAAACCAGGCCGGCGAAAGCGAGCACGGCAACCGTCAGAGCGCGATTCGGGGAGCGGGAGAGTCGCTTTCTCGCTCGCTCATCACCGTCTCGCATCATCTCAGGCTATCGGTGTCCGAAGCGGCGTCGGTCCGTGACGCTGCAATCAGCTGATCAGTCCTGGCGCAGATTCGGTGGAGCGGTGGATGCGCGCAGGATGAGGGTCGGCTCCACGCGCGGCACTTCCCCCTGAGGTTCGGTGCCTTCGATCTCGGCGATGACACGGCGGGCCGCTGCCGCGCCCACCTCCTCGAAAGGCTGGCGCACCGTGGTGAGGGCAGGGGCCGCATAAGCGGCCAGCGCGATGTCGTCGACGCTCACAATCGAGACGTCCTCTGGCACGCGGCGGCCGGCCTCGTGGAGTGCGCGGATGACACCAAATGCCATCTCATCGCTGCTGACGAACACCGCGGTCGCGCCCGGGATCGCCGCGATCGTGCGTCCGGCGCGGTAGCCGGATTCGCTGGTCCAGTCCGCGGGGATCACGGGCGGGGGCTCAATGCCGTGGCTGCGCAGCACCTGCTCCCACGTCTCGCGGCGCTGGACGCTTTCGGTCCAGTACTCGTCGCCGGAGATGTGCCAGACGGTTTCATGACCGAGCTCCAGCAGATGCTCGACGGCCAGCCGGGCGACCTCGGTCTGATCGACGGCGAACGCGGCGTCTTCTTCGGGGGAGACGCGCACGTTGTGGGTCGATGGGGTGCGCTGTGTTCGCGCTCGCATTCCGGCATGATCGAGCGACACCGGAACGCCGAGGATGATGCCTTCTGCTCCCTGGCGCTCGAGGCGATCGAAGGCCGCGAGAATCTCTTCGATGGGGGCGTGATCCGACACGGATGCTGTGCTGACAGTGAAGTCGTTCTCGGCTGCGACGCGCTCGATCCCGACGCCGAGGGCGGCTGTGGAGTAGCGGTTCGTGCTCAGCACGATCACGCCGAGGACGCGGGTACGGCCGGATGCGAGTGAGGCGGCCGCCGCATGTACACGGTAGCCGAGTTCCTCCACGGCATTGAGAACTTTTCGTGCCGTGTCAGGGCGAACATTGCTCTGTCCCGACATGACGCGTGAAACGGTCTGCGCGGAGACGCCGGCGACACGGGCGACATCGTTCTGATTGGGAGCGCGATCAGCGGGATCCCGGCGGGGTGACATGCCCCCCATGCTAGTGATCGCGGGGCTCGAAGGCGAGGCGTTCCTTGGTCATTAGTGCAATAATGTGAACGCAAACAGTTTTTGTCATGCCAGACTGCGCAGTGACGCCTCTCGGGACGGAAGAGCTCTCCAGGTGTGTCGCGCGCAGCCTCGTGCGACAGGCATCCGTCCCCGCTTCGGAGAAATTCCGGATTGGGATAGTCACGCAGGAGTCCCTGATGAATCAAGCATTCTCGCCTTCCCCGGGTCTGAACCCGGCGATCGTCTGGCGGGACGGGCAGCTCTTCCGCAACGGACAGCCGCACCGCATCCTCTCCGGCGCAATGCACTACTTCCGCATCCACCCGGACCAGTGGGAAGACCGCCTCCGTCGACTCGCCGCTATGGGCGCAAACACTGTGGACACTTACGTGGCCTGGAACTTCCACGAGCGCGTCGAGGGCGACATCCGCTTCGACGGCTGGCGCGACCTGGAATCCTTCATCCGTCTGGCGGGAGACGTGGGCCTCGACGTCTTCCTGCGTCCGAGCCCGTACATCTGCGCGGAGTGGTCAAACGGTGGCCTGCCGTTCTGGCTCACCGGGCGCACCTCGGCGATCCGAACCAGCGACTCCGCGTACATCGCCGCAGTCGACCGCTGGTACGACGAACTGATCCCGCGGATGGTCCCTCTGCAGGCGGCCCACGGTGGACCGATCGTCGCGGTGCAGATCGAAAACGAGTACGGCTCGTTCGGCAGTGACAGTGAGTACATCCGCCAGCAGCGCGATGCGCTGACCTCGCGCGGCATCGTCGAGATGCTCACCACCGCCGATGGCACGCAGCGTGACATGGTTACGCACGGAGCTACCGAGGGTGCGATGACCACATTCACCTTCGGCACCGGCGTCGCCGAGGCTGAAGCCCTCCTTCCCGCCGGCCAATCACTGATGTGCAGTGAGCTGTGGGGTGGATGGTTCGATCACTGGGGCGAGCAGCATCACGTGCGTTCGGCCGACAGCATGATGAGCACAGTCGACGCGCTGCTTGCAGCCGGGGGCTCGGTCAGCATGTACATGGCGCACGGGGGCACAAACTTTGGTTTGTGGGCTGGCGCGAACTACGACCGCGTCGTGCAGCCGACGATCACGAGCTACGACTCGGATGCTCCGATCGGCGAAGACGGATCGACCAACGCGAAGTTCGACGCGCTGCGCGCCGCCTTCGCGCCGTTCCACGACGAGGAACTGCCTGCCGTTCCCGCGCCGAACCCGGTGCAGGCGGCACAGACCGTCGCGCTGACGGCGACCATCGGCCTGCGCGCGATGCTCGAGACTCTGCCCGCAGTCGGCGGGGCCTCCCCGATGCCGCAGACGTTCGAGCAGCTGGGCGTCGAGGACGGCATCGTCGTCTACCAGGCGCAGATCGACATCCCCGCGGACAGCAAGATCGACATCGACGGCCTGCGAGACCGTGCTGTCGTCTTCATCGATGACGAGCGCATCGGCGTCATGGAGCACGACGGTGAGCACGTGCTCACCGTTCCTGGCGGCGCGCGTCGCGGCATCCTGACGATCCTCGTCGAGAGCCTGGGACGCATCAACTACGGTCCTCTCACGGGCGAGCACAAGGGCATCCTGCGCGGCGTTCGCGTCAACGGTCGCCGGTACATCCACGGCTGGACGCACCGCGCGCTTCCGCTCGAGGTGCCGACGGCGACCGGAACCCCAGATACGGCGGGCCTCGCGACTGCGACCGTCGAGGTCGAGGCCCCGGCGGACTCCTGGCTCGCCTTCCCAGGCGGAGTCAAAGGCATGGTGTGGCTGAATGGCTTCCTGCTCGGCCGCTACTGGTCGCGGGGCCCCCAGCTCACGCTGTACGCACCCGCTCCGCTATGGAATGCCGGCGCGAACGAGATCGTCGTGCTCGACACGGATGCGCTCCCGACCGCCGTCGAGCTGCGCGAGACGCCGGAGTACGGCCCTGTCGAGGAATTCATCGGTTCCTGACCGGACACACATAAAGAGGGGGAAGACGCCAGCACGGCATCTTCCCCCTCTTCTGTGTTCTGGCGATCAGCCCTTGACCGCACCGGCGGCCAGGCCCGAGCGCCAGTAGCGCTGCAGGCTGAAGAACAGGATGATCAGCGGGATGACGCCGAGCAATGCGCCCAGCATGACCGCGCCCTTCTCCGGAGCGAAGTAGCTCATCATGCCGTACAGCCCCAGAGTCACCGGCTTCAACTCGGCGCTGGAGATCATCATCAACGGCAGTAGGAAGTTGTTCCAGGTGGCTACGAAGATGAACAGGAAGATCGTGACCATCGCGGGCGACAGCAGGCGCAGCACGATGGTGAAGAAGATCCGGGCCTCGCTCGCGCCGTCGATGCGCGCAGCCTCGAGCAACTCGGTCGGCACCGAGGACTCGGCGTAGACCATGCCGAGGAATACCCCGAACGGTGAGACGGCCGAGGGGATGATGATCGCCCACATGGTGTTCGTCAGGCCCAGGGCATGGAACTCCATGTACAGCGGCACGGTCAGCAGCGCGACGGGCAGCAACAGACCCGCCATGATGACGGTGACAGCGATCTTCTTACCCGGGAAGACGAACTTGGCGATCGCGTAGCCGGCCATGATCGCAAACAGGGTACCGATGACACCGGCCAGCGTCGAGTACAGGATGGAGTTTCCCACCCAGCGCCAGAACAGGTCCTGCGTCCAGCTCATGAGGCTGGCGTAGTTGGTGTCGAGGTTCCAGTTCGCGAACCAGAATCCGAATGTGTTCGTCAGGTCGGCGTTGCTCTTGGTGGATGCGACGAAAACCCAGTAGACCGGCATCAGGAAGTACACCAGGGCGAAGACGAGCGCGATGATGCCGAAGGTCTTGGCGACCGGGCCGGGAGCGATTGAACGCGGCGGCATGTCGCCGGACGTCGCCTTCAGCGGCTTGCGCTTGACCGGTGCGGTGATCAGAGAAGTAGTGCTCATATCAGTTCGCCTTCTTACGCTGCGCGAAGGAGTACACGACGGCGAGTGCGCCGGCGATGACTGCCATCAGCAGGGAGTATGCGGATGCGGGACCGCTGCCTGACGGCGAAATCTCGCCCATCATCGAGTTGTAGGTCAGCATCATGGGGGTGTAATCCAGGCCCATCCAGGAGTTCGCGCCCTCCATGATCATCGGCTCGTTGAAGAGCTGGATCGTGCCGATGATGGAAAGCAGGACGGCGAGCAACGCGGCGCCGCGCACCATAGGGACCTTGATCTTCATGGCGATCTGGAACCCGTTGGCGCCGTCGAGGCGGGCGGCTTCGTACAGCTCGCGCGGGATCGACTGGAGGGCTGCGAGGAAGATCAGGATGTTGTAACCGGTGAACGTCCACGTCGTCATGTTCGCCATCGACGCGAGGATCGTGCCCGGGGCCATGAAGTTCGTTCCCTCGGGCAGGAACTGCATGAACGGCGACACCTCGGGGGTGTACATGTACAGCCAGATCATGGCGGCGATGACGCCCGGGATCGCAAAGGGAAGGAAGAAGGCGAGGCGGAAGAACGCCGGGCGCCGCACGATGAATGAATCCAGCAGCAGCGCCAGCGCGAGGGCGACGATGATCATCACCGGGATCTGGAATGCGGCGTACAGGACGACGCGCCCCATGCCTGCCCAGAATGCGCCGTTGGTGGCCGCCGCGGCCAGATTGTCGAACCCGACGAACGTGTCGACCAGCTCGCCGCCACCGAACAGGCCACCACCGGAGGGAACCTGCGAGAAGAACGCCGAGCGCACCGAGATGATGATCGGAATGAGGAAGACCACGGTGAACAAGATGGCGAACGGGGCCATGAACAGCCAGCCGTTGCGCGCCTCCTGCCGAGCGCGGAAGCCCTTTCTCGTACGCGGCCGTTGGCCGATGGTCTCAGCGGTAGTGGTCACGGCGTGATCTCACCTTTCGGAAGAAATAGGTCCGGCGGAGGACACACTATCGTCGTGTCCTCCGCCGGAACTGGCTGCTCAGAGAGCGGGGGAGTTACTCGGCGACTGGCAGACCGAGGTCTGTCAGAGCCTTGACCGCGGTCTGCTGCGCGGTGGTGAAGATGTCCGCGACCTGCGCGTCGCCGGCGACGACGGCGGCTGCCGTCTCGTTCATGGCGGCGAGGGTGGAGAATCCGGGAGCGTAGGGGAAGTCCGGGTTCATGTTCGCGGTGGCCGTGGCAAGCTCAGCGAGTACGTCCTGGTCGCCGAACTGGCGCAGCATCTTCTCGCTGGTCTCGGGCGTGCCCTCGGCCGCGACGACGAGACCCTGCGAGGAGAGGTCGTCGATCTGCGTGTTGAACCAGTTGTTGTACTCCATGGCCTCGGCCGGGTACTCGCAACCCTTCAGGACTGCAACGCCGGATCCGCCGTCGGGGCCGGTCATGGCGCCGGCGCCAAAGTCGGGCAGCTGGGCGATGCGCCACTGGCCTTCGGCCGGGGTGCCATCGAGCGAGTCGAGCAGGAAGCCTGCCTCCCACGCTGCGCCGATGTGGCCAATCAGGCTGCCGTCGTTGAGCGCGATCGTGAAGGGCTCGCCCCAGCGGTCGGCCTTGAGGGTCTGGTTGGTGTCGAGCAGGTTCTGCCAGAAAGCGGCGACCGTCTGCGAGCCTTCGCCCTCAGCGTTGACGACCCACTCGTCGCCCTCGGTCGAGAACCAGGTGTCGCCGGCGGCAGCGGACTGCGCGGCGAGCCAGTGCGTGGCCTCGTCCGGCGAGAAAGCGGTGAGGTACTTGCCAGCGGCAGCTGCCGTGACCGAGTCAGCGGTGAGCTCTTCGATGTTTGCGGGAGCATCGAGGCCGAGAGCCTCGAACTCTGCCGCGTTGTAGAAGTAGACCAGCGGGCCGACATCCTGGGGCAGGCCCACGACGACGTCGCCGACGCGCATGCCGGCGTATGCTCCGCCGGAGAAGTTGTCTGCGTACTTCTCCGCCTCGGCGGTGACGTCTTCGAGAAGACCCTTCACATAGAGCTGAGGAGCCTCGGAGTAACCGACCTGCGCGAGGCACGGGGCGTTGCCGGCCTTCACATCGGTTTCCAGCTTGAGGATCATGTCGGTCGCGGCACCATCGAACTTGGTCGTCTTGACCTGGATATCGGGGTGCTCTTCGTTCCAGCGCTCGGTGATCTCAGCGACGGTAGCCATGTCAGCGCCGTTGTCGAGGCGGTGCATGTACTCGATCGTGATCGATTCGCCTTCGGCGGTGTTGCCACCGGAGCCGTTACCGGTGTCGGCCGAGCTGCACGCAGCGAGCCCGAATGCCGACATAGCGCCGACGGCGACGACGGCGGCCGTGCGTGTGATTCGTGTGGTTGCCATGAGGTGTTCTCCTCTTTGAGGGTCATGTGACTGACGGTCGAGACGGATGCTGTGACACAAGCGCCGTGGAACCATTAAACCTCGAAATGTTTGCGTTCACAAGCGAGGATTGCCGTGCTGTGACTGGACTGTAATCCAAAGATGTCGTGCGCTGACATTGCTGCCGCGGGGCCGGGATGGGCAGTTCGGGGTCTGTATTGGGTTTTGCGGGGCAGACTGGAGGCGTGCGAACCATACGTGATCTAGACACCGTTGAGCTCATCATTGAGGCGCAGTCCCTGCTGGATGCTATCCGCGGGCCGGAGCGCGTGATCGATGCGGGAACCCTCCGTGCGCTGGAGCAGTCCGGAAACTACGTCGTCGGATTCTTCGACGACGAATCCGGCGTGGAGCGCATGGTCGGAGCATCCATCGCCTTCTTCGGCGTTCCCGGCCAGCGCACGATGCACTCGCACATCACCGCGCTGCTGCCCGACTATCGCGGCCGCGGGTGGGGGCGTGAGCTCAAGGAACACCAGCGGCAGTGGGCGTTCTCGCGTGACGTCGGCAGAGTTACCTGGACGTTCGATCCGCTCGTTGCGCGCAACGCTCACTTCTTCCTCACGGTGCTCGGCGCACGGGTGACGGGATACTCCGTGAACAACTACGGCATCTTCGGCGGCGGCGACGCCGGCGACGAAAGTGACCGTCTGGACGTCGAGTGGATGCTGGCCGACATCGCCAAACGGCCCGCCGATGACACCATCGCTGCGACGCTGGAGATCCCCTCGGACGTCGAGACGATGCGCGCATCAGATCCGGATGCCGCCCACGAATGGCGTCTGCGCCTGCGCGGGGAGATGGAGGAGCTGCTCGGACGCGGACTTACCCTCTCCGGCTTCGACGCCGAGCGCGGGTACCTGTTCACCGATCCGTCCTGACGGCTTCTGCTTATATGGACGGATGACATCTGACGCGGAGTCCATGCAGCATCCAGCTGACACCGACTGGCATCGTTGGGCGCCGATCGGGCAGACGCTCGACACGAGCGGTGTACCGGGTAGCGGTCCCGCACCGAGCATCGCGGCGTTCGAACTGCTGGAGCTTGCGCCGATGCTGGTTCCCGAGAATCCGCGCCATGGCGAACTCGACCCCTCGCAGTGCCATCACTGCCGACCGTCCGAGTACACGATCTGGCAGGACGATGAGTGGCAGGTCGGCGGAGGCATGCAAGGGCCTACCGGGCTGCCGTTCGTCGGCGCGATCTCGCCGCGGCGGCACGTGACGCTCGAGGATGCCCCGCTCGAGGTGCTCGCCGGACTCGGACCTGTCCTGCGGCGGGTATCCGAGGCTACCAAGGCGATTCCCGCCGTGGCACGCTGCCACTTCTCGCGTTGGAACGACGGCTCGGCGCACCTGCACCTGTGGGCGTATGCGCGTCCGGCCGGCATGATGCAGGGACGAGGGGCGATCCTGCCCTACTGGGAGCAGAGCATGCCGGCGATGCCACAGCAGATGATGAATCAGTACCTTGCCATCGTCGCGAACGCGCTCGCTGCTGGCGGTGGAGAGGCTTTCCCGAACCGCTGAGCACCCGGGGCTGATCGTCAGCGACAGCGCGGATAGGATTGAATCGCCCGTATTCACGGGCGCAACCCCCGCCGCATCCGACCATTGGAGCCACCGTGGCCGAACAGTCCCGTCTTGACAAGGTCATTAGCCTCGCCCGCCACCGCGGGTTCGTCTTCCAAGCGGGTGAGATCTACGGCGGCTCCCGTTCGGCTTGGGACTACGGTCCTCTCGGAACCGAACTGAAGGAGAACATCCGCCGCCAGTGGTGGCAGACCTTCGTTCGCGGCCGCGGCGACATGGTGGGCCTGGACTCCTCGATCATCCTCCCGAAGCGCGTCTGGGAAGCCTCCGGGCACGTCGCCACTTTCAGCGACCCGCTCGTGGAGTGCCTGCAGTGCCACAAGCGTCACCGCGAGGATCACCTGCTCGAGGCGTTCGAAGCCAAGAAGGGCCGCCAGCCCGAGAACGGGATGGCCGACATCGCGTGCCCCGATTGCGGCACGCGCGGCAAGTGGACCGAACCGCGGTCGTTCTCCGGTCTGGTCAAGACCTACCTCGGCGTCGTCGATGACGAATCGGGCCTGTATTACCTGCGCCCTGAGACCGCGCAGGGCATCTTCGTGAACTTCGCGAACGTGCTCACCGCCAGCCGGAAGAAGCCCCCGTTCGGCATCGGCCAGGTCGGCAAGGCATTCCGTAACGAGATCACGCCCGGAAACTTCATCTTCCGCACGCGCGAGTTCGAGCAGATGGAGATCGAGTTCTTCGTCCCGCCGGCTGACGCGCAGGAGTGGTTCGAGCACTGGGTCGAGGCGTGCTGGGCATGGTTCGTCGACCTCGGAATCGATCCGACCAACATGCGTCGTTTCGATGTTCCCGACGATGAGCGTGCGCACTACTCGGCTGGCACCATTGACTTCGAGTACCGGTTCAACTTCCCCGGCTCCGAGTGGGGCGAGCTCATGGGTGTCGCCAACCGCACCGACTTCGACCTCAGCAGTCATTCCGAGGCATCCGGTCAGAGCCTGTCTTACTTCGATCAGGCATCCGGTGAGCGCTACACGCCGTACGTGATCGAGCCCTCGTTCGGTCTGACGCGCTCGATGATGGCGTTCCTCGTCGACAGCTATGTCGAAGAAGAGGTGCCCAATGCCAAGGGCGGCACCGACACCCGCACGGTGCTCAAGCTCGACCCACGCCTGGCTCCGGTCAAGGTGGCTGTTCTCCCGCTGTCGCGCAACGAGAAGCTTTCGCCGCTCGCACGCGAGGTCGCCGATTCTTTGCGCGGCCGTTGGGCGATCGACTTCGACGACGCCGGCGCCATCGGCCGCCGCTACCGTCGTCAGGACGAGATCGGCACCCCGTTCTGCGTCACCGTCGACTTCGATTCGCTCGACGACAACGCCGTCACGGTCCGTGACCGCGACACGATGTCGCAGGAGCGCGTTCCGGTTGCCGAGCTGAACGATTACCTCGCCGAGCGGCTGAAGGGCGCCTGACCGCGACAGCATCGTGGGACGATGGCGGGATGGAGACGACGACTTTCGCCGCGACCGACGGCTTCCCGCATACAGCCCTGATCGGCGTTACCGGCCCTGAGGCGACCCTGGCTGTGCAGGGGGATTCGCACACGGTGCTGCCTTTGGCATCCGTATCCAAACCCATCTCGGCCTGGGGCGTGCTCATCGCCGTCGAGCGCGGGCTCGTCGACCTCGATGAACCAGCCGGGCCGGAGGGTTCCACGCTGCTGAACCTGCTCGACCACACCAGCGGGCTGCCGTTCGAGGGTGAGCAGACGCAGGCGAAGCCTGGAACGCGCCGCATCTATTCGAATGCCGGGTTCGACGCGCTCGGCACGCACGTGGCCGAGGCCGTGGGCATGCCGTTCGATGAATGGATGACTCGTGAGGTCACAGGGCCCCTCGGGATGACTGACATTGAAGTGGTCGGTAGACCGTCGGCGGGTTACCGGGCATCGATCGCCGATCTACTGATCTTCGGTCGCGAGGTGCTGCGACCGAAGCTGGTTCCCGTCGAGCTGCGCGACCTCGCGCTCATGGTGTCGAGACCCGGGCTGCGCGGCGTCGTGCCCGGTTACGGCTCGTTCGACGACAACCAGTGGGGACTGGGATTCGAGATCAAGGGTTCCAAGAGTCCGCACTGGCTGAGCGACACGATGCCGCCCGAGACAGCCGGACATTTCGGGGGGCAGGGCAGCTTCTTGTTCATCGACCGCTCCCGAGACATCGCCGCGGCATTCCTCTCGGGGGTCGCCTTCGGTGACGACCATAAGCGCATCTGGCCCGCGCTCACCGAAGAGATCGTCGCGCGCCACGGCGGACGCTGACCGGCTTTCGAGCCGGTGAACGGCGGCGGGCGCGTCAGCCGGTGATAGTCAGCTCAACACCTTCGCTGCCCCCGGATTCCGTCCAAGCGAGCACATTCTCGAGGATGCCACGCAGTACCGTGAGGTCGACCGCCTCGAGATCTTTGATGTACAGGCACCCCTTGCCTGTAGTGTGCGGGCCTAGAAGCGCGAGCGCCTCGCCGTGCCGAGAGATGTCATCGAGGTAGAGCGTCGATGCCGTCTTGCGCGGCGCGAAGGCAAGCACGGGCATATCGCCTTCGCTGCCGGTCGGATAGCGGTAGTGGCAGCTGCCGAAGCCGATGATCGTTCCCCACAGCTCGGGCTCGCGTCCGGAGATCTCCTGCAGCACGGCCGTGAGCGTTTCGGCATCCCGGCGTCGTCCAGCTGGCGTGACATCTGCGATGAAGGCGCCGATGCTGCCTCCGGTCTGCTTCACTTCGCTGCCTTCGCGGCAGCCTTCATCGCTTTCTTGTTCTCGCGCACTTTCGTCAGTGACTCGACCGAGACGATATCGGCGACGCTGCGGAGCGAACCCTCCACACCGTAGTCGCCGGCCGCTTCGCGCCAGCCTGCGCCGGTGAAGCCGTACTGCTTGCCCAGAAGTGCGAGAAAGATCTTCGCCTTCTGTTCTCCGAAGCCGGGGAGCTTCTTTAACCGCTTCAGCACCTCGGGGCCATCGGGGTCGCCCGCCGTCCACAGTGCCGCAGCATCCCCACCCCACTCCTCAACCAGTACCTGGCAGAGCGTCTGCACCCGCGTCGCCATCGAACCGGGGAAGCGGTGAACAGCCGGCGTCTGACGGAATGCTTCGAAAAGGGCCTCGGGATCCATGCTGGCGATGGCGGCGGCATCCACAGCGCCGGTGCGCTGCTCGAGCTTCAGCGGGCCGGCGAACGCGGTCTCCATCGGAACCTGCTGGTCCAGCAGCATCCCGACCAGCAGAGCCAGCGGGTTGTCGGTGAGCAGCGTGTCGGCGGCGGTGTCTCCGGTGATGTGAAGGGCCATGTATCCAGTCTGCCAGGGGTGACCGCCGCCAGACCCCATGGGCTGATGCGCGTGATGGCGCTTCGTACATTGCAAGCGGGCGATGCTGCAGGGGGTGCTCGATGCCCGATTTCTCCCCTTTCCAGGGATCCATCGGCGCGATATCATCATGATATGAGCGAAATGTTGCGCGTGTTGCGCGAGCGGGCTGGACTTAGCCAAGCGCAGCTCGCGCTGCGTAGCGGTGTTGCTCAGCCAAACATCGCCGCTTATGAGTCCGGGCGGCGGAACCTGTCGGCGGCAATGCTCGATAGGTTGCGCTTGGCCATGCGTCCTTTGCCTCACGAGGCGCTCGAACAGCATCGTGACGAACTCAAAGCGCTCGCCGCGCAGTACGGACTGAACAACGTGCGAGTGTTCGGCTCAGCCGCGCAGGGCACGGACACCACGCAGAGCGACCTCGATATCCTTGTCACCCGCTCGCCGGACGTTGGATTGCTGACGATCGCCGAGTTCGCCTTCGCCGCCGAACGACTACTCGGCGTTCCGGTCGACGTGGTCACAGATGGAGGGCTTCCCGCTGATCATCCGATCCTCCGGTCTGCGGTGGCCGCGTGAGCGATAGGGATGAACGGTCGCTGCGTGAGATCGTGCGGTTGTGCGACAACGGCACCCGACTCGCCGGTCGAGGCCGCGAGTGGTACGTCTCGGATGATCTCAACACACCGGGGCTTGCGGCCGAATCGATCATCATCAAGATTGGTGAGAATGTCGCGCGGTTGAGCGATGAAACGATCGTCGCGAACCCGCAGGTGCCCTGGTCGAGCATCAAGCGCATGCGCGATCGGCTCGCGCATCACTACGAGGCGACCGATTATGACGCAGTGTGGGCCACCCTCAACGTCGATCTTCCCCGCGTGCGTGAAGCGATCGCATCGCTTCTCGCCGAAGCGGTCGATGATTGACCAGAGATCTGCATCGCCGGACGAACCCCATGGTTAGCGCATCTGCTGGTCGAGGACATCCCCTCCAACAGCATGAACGGGTCGTCGGTCAGTGGCGAATTGGCGGCGGTGATGTGTAGGACCGTGCATCCGGTGTTGCACTCGGCCGCGCTGACCGCAGGTCAGAATGGATACGGCGGCAGATCCCCCTCGCGGACGACGGCCTCGGTGCCTTCGTCCCAGGTGAAGGTCGAGGCTGCGGACTCGTAGGGTCCGGCGCCCGAGCCACCATCGGGAACCCACGACCGGATGATCTCGATCTCGTCCTCGGAGATGCGGGTGATCTCCGGAGCGCGTCCGTAGACCTCCTCGGTAGCTGTCTGCACGAACTCGCCCTTGTGGAAGAGCATGACCTCGTACGGGTAACCGCCCAGGCAGCAGCCCGTGAGCGGGACGACAATCCACGACAGCGTCGCGCAGGCATCGTAAGTCTCATCTGCCCAGCCCATCTCGTCCTTCAGATCCCACGTTCCGTTGGGAGCTGCGGCCAGTTCACCGCCCCAGGCAGCCAGCGCCTCACCGGCAGTGACGTCCGCGCAGGTTGCTGCGGTGATCTCCGGTGTCGCGACGCGCACGAGCATCGTCCCACTCTGTCCGTTCCAGACGCGGTCCGCGTCGGGCAGATCGGTGCCGGGGTAGTAATCCGGAGTGCCGCCAGCGATCTCTGTGCCCGCCGGGTAATAGGTACCGAACGGGGCATCGACGGTCGAGAATGAAAACCCGCCGTCCTCGGTTTCGGCGGGTGAACCGTGCTGGGCGATGTCGATGACGAAACCATCGTCACGGGTGGCGTTCGGGAGTGCGATGGTCACGCAGGGCTCGGTCGCGGGGCTCTCCGCTGTCGGGCACCAGCGGCCGTTGATGTCCTCTGCCGTGGGAGTCGGCTCCGCGGTGGGCTCGGAAGTCGCGGCCGCGGACTCAGCGGCGGGAAGCTTCTCTTCGGTCGCTGGGGACGCGCCGCAGGCCGACAAGCTCAGAGAGAACACTCCGACGGCAACGAGGGCGAGCAGGCGGGACGCGGGCGAGATCAAAGGCACGTGTTTCACTTCCATACGAGGTTCCGGTCGCAATTGGTGTCGCTCTAACCGCGGAATAGCAACATAAAGTGCGGCCGGAGCGGTGGGTGGTTGAGCGGACCGGTGGGTGGTTGACCGGAACGGCGCGGGCGGTCAGGCGGATGCCGCGGCCGCAGGGCCGGCGCCCGCAGCCCCAGCCGCAGCGGGGCTGATGCCGTAAACCGTCTCGAGGGCTGCGATGAACTCCGCACCACGCCCGTCGGCGGCGAGTTCGTGCGCCCGCGTCGTGGGGGTGTGGGTGAGCACTCCGGCCAGGTGGCGCATGGCCTGCTCGACCCTGCCATCCTCGTCACCGCGGGCTCGGGCACGTTCGATCTCGGATTCCATGAGCGAGAGGATGTGCGTGCGGAACGCGACCACTGCCGGCGTCACACTCTGCCGATCGCCGACGACGTTGAAGGTGTCGGCAGCTTCTCGCACGACGCTGCGCGCAGCATCCGTCGCCTGCAGTTCTTCCAGCGGTGCGTGCAGCCGAATGGTCTCGAGGTCGAGTAAGGCAACGCCCTCGAGGTGCGCCACGGCGGGGTCGACGTTGCGCGGCATGCCGAGGTCGATGACGAGCTGCGACGACTGATCGGCAGCGACCATCGGGCATCCGCCCGCGACAGCACCGGCTTGTGCTTGCAAATGCTCGGGACCGAGAACAGGCTCGGTCGCCGTGGTGCAGGTGATCAGCAGGCTCGATTCCGTGGCGACGCGGGCGTAGTCCCGTTCGGCCACCGCGACGATGTCGTGCTTCTTCGCGAAGAGTTCGGCGCGTCCTGATGGCGAGTACACCGAGATGTTCGTTGCGCCCCGTTCGCGGAGCGTGGCCAGGGTGACGGCTGCGTAAGCGCCGGTGCCGACGAGGAGAACGCGCTCAGTAGTCCAGTCCGCGATGCGGCTGTCGGCAAGTTCCAGCGAGAGGCGCACGAGTGAGCGGCCGGCCCGGCCGATCGCGGTGACGTTCTTCACTTTGCGCTGCGCCTGGCTCGCACGCTGGAACAGGCGCTCCAGCTCCGGAGACGTGGTGCCGTCCTCGCGAGCGACCTTCAGCGCACGCCGGACCTGGCCGGCGATTTCGCCCTCGCCGGGGACTACAGATTCGAGACCGGATGCCACGGCGAATAGGTGCTCGGCGACCCGGCGACCCGAATGCACGGCGTACGCACCCTCAAGATCGGATGCCGTGATGCCTGTGGACTGCTCGATCGCCTCGAGCACCGCTTCCACGCCCACGGCGCCGGCAGCAGTCACCGGCTCATCGACTTCGACATACGCCTCGAAGCGGTTGCAGGTCGACACCACGACAGCACCCTGCACGCACGGCGCAATACGCAGAAGATTCGGCGCAAGGTCGTCGGGGGTGCGGCTCAGTCGCTCGAGCATTTCAAAGGAGGCGGTCTTGTGACTCGCCGTCACGCACAGCAGCACACCAGCAGTTTACGTCGGGTGCTGAGGAGTCTGCTGAAAGGGCGGTTCGCGCTGGCTGGTGGGACAATAGCAGCATGCCTTCACCCACAGCCCCGCTGCTGCGCGCGCTCGCCGGAGATCGACCCGAGCACGCCCCCGTCTGGTTCATGCGCCAGGCTGGCCGTTCACTTCCGGAATACCGCGAGCTCCGCGTCGGCACCCGGATGCTGGATGCCTGCCTCACCCCGGATCTTGCCGCCGAGATCACGCTGCAGCCGGTGCGCCGTCACGGCGTGGATGCCGCGGTCTTCTTCAGCGACATCGTCATCCCGCTGCGTCTGGCCGGGGTCGACGTCGAGATCGTTCCAGGGCGTGGCCCGGTGTTCGCCGAGCCCGTGCGCACACGCGCCGATGTCGACCGCATCACGGCGATCGACCCGGATGATCTCGATCACACCGCGATCACCGCGGCCGTGCGCATCGTCATCGATGAGCTGGGGGAGACTCCGCTGATCGGTTTTGCCGGAGCACCCTTCACCCTGGCTGCGTACCTGATCGAGGGTGGCCCCTCGAAGGAGCACCTGCGCGCTCGGGCGATGATGCACGCCGACCCTGAGGCGTGGAACCGACTTGCCGACTGGCTCTCGCGCGTCTCCCGTCGATTCCTGCAGGCGCAGCGCGATGCTGGAGCGTCTGCGTTGCAGTTGTTCGACTCCTGGGCAGGCTCGCTCAACCCCGCTGATTACCGTCAGCACATCGCCCCGCACTCGAAGGCAGCTGTGGTCGATCTCGACGTGCCGGTCATCCACTTCGGTGTCGGCACCGGCCCCTTCCTCACTGACATGCGTCTGGACGGCATAGCATCCGCTGTCGGTGTCGACTGGCGTCAGCCGCTGGACGAAGCCGCCAGCATCCTGGGCCCCGACGTCACCGTGCAGGGCAATATCGACCCGGCCATGCTGCAGGCTCCGTGGGAGGTGCTCGAGCAGCACGTGCTCGACGTGCTCGCGCGCGGCCGTGCTGCGCGTGCGCACATCGTGAATCTCGGACACGGGGTGCCGCCCGAAACCGATCCCGACCAGCTCACCCGAATCGTGGAGCTTGTGCACCGCACGGCGTCATGACCACTGACCGAGACGAAGAAGCAACCGCTGAGCTGGCCGAACGGGCAGCCGAGCGCCACGTCGTCGTCGTCGGCGGCGGGATCGGCGGCCTGGTCGCCGCGCGGGAGTTCGCGAAGGTCGGCATTCGGGTGACCCTGCTCGAGTCGGCAGAAATGCTCGGCGGTGCGATCCGTCGCGCGGATCTCGCCGGACTGACAGTGGATGCCGGTGCCGAGAGCTATGCGACCCGCGGCGGGCACGTGCGCGATCTGATCGCCGAGCTCGGTCTCACCGACCGCATCGTGACTCCGAACCCTGCTGGTGCGTGGCTTGCCGGTGTTCCCGGAGTGAACCCGGCTCCACTTCCCAAAGGCGGCATCCTGGGCATCCCGGCGAACCCATTCGCTGAGGACGTGCGCCGGATCATCGGCTGGAGCGGGGCATGGCGTGCGTACGTCGACCGCTTGCGCCCGCCGCTGACGATCGGCAAGGAGCACAGCCTCGGCAAGCTCGTCGAATCGCGCATGGGGGCGAAGGTGCGCGATCGGTTGGTCACGCCGGTGACGGCGGGCGTGTACTCCGCTCACCCGAACGACGTGGACGTCGAAGTTGCCGCTCCCGGACTGAACGAGGCGCTCACCCGCACCGGCTCGCTCTCCGGCGCCGTCGCACAGCTGGTCGCCGACCGCGCTGATCGCGCGAAGTCCGCTCCCGGCTCGGCCGTCGAGGCATTGGCTGGCGGCATGAGCACGCTGGTGGATGCCCTGGCAGCTGATCTGGTCGATCTGGGTGGAGTCATCCGAACCGGCGCTGCCGTCACAGCCCTCGATCGCACAGGCGACGGCTGGGTCGTGTCGTTCACGACCGTGGACACCGACCCGGATAGTGACGAGTCCGAGTCCGAGCCCGAGCCCGAGCCCGAAATCATTGCAGCGGATGCCGTCATCATCGCCACGACCGAATCGGCTGCTCGCGCGCTGCTGCGTGAGCAGATCGATCTCGGTGCGGCTCCCGAGGCGCCGCAGATCGAGATCGTGAGTCTGCTCCTGGATGCGCCGGCGCTGGATGTCTTCCCGCGCGGGACGGGAGTGCTGACCGCACCGGGCAGCCTCGTCGCCAAGGCGCTGACGCATGCGACGGCGAAATGGTCCTGGTTGCGGGAGGCCGCTGGAGGCCGCCACATCGTGCGTGTTTCCTTCGGCTCGCAGGGTGAGCTGCCGGCAACCGCGGAGCTTGACGAGGAGTCCTCGGCCCGCCTGGCGTTGCAGCAGGCTTCGGCGATGCTCGGCGTAGCGCTGCCCTCATCGGCCCTCATCACCGCTCACCGGGCGCGTTTCACCCAGTCTCAGCCGTCATCCCTGATCGGGGCAGGTGAGCGGCGTCGCGCCGTGCGGGCTGCTGTGGAGCAGATCGATGCTCTGGCGGTCGTCGGTGCCTGGGTCGCCGGAACCGGGCTCGCACAAGTCATCCCCGATGCGAAGCTCGAGGCTGACCGCCTGCGCCGCGCTCTGATCTGGGTGTGAATGCTGGGTTGTCAAGCCCCGCTGTTGTAGATGCCGATTTCGGCATATAGCGTTACGCTGGAAACCCTGGCCGACGGCGGCAACGCCAGCGGCTCGACCGGAACAACGTGAGGAGACCCCATGAAGGGGAAGATCGGACTCGTCGTCGGGCTCGGCGTCGGATACGTACTCGGCACACGAGCCGGACGTGAGCGTTACGAGCAGATCAAGACGCAGTGGTTGAAGGTTTGGCACCTCGATCCAGTGCAGGAACAGGTCACCAAGGTCAAGGGCTACGTCGGCGACAAGGCCGCCGCGGTTCCGGGCGCAGTCTGGAACGGTCTGGTGAAGGTCGCGAAGGCCGCAGGCAACGCAGACACCCCGGGCAAGAAGCTCGATTCGGCGATCGCCACCGGCCGCAAGGTCGCGGATGATCTTGAGGATGCCGTAGAAGACGCGGTGGACGAGGCCAAAAAGAATGCCGCGGCCGCGAAGAAGACCTCCACCGGTTCGACCAGCAAGGCCAAGCCGGCTGCCAAGAAGCCCTCGACGAACGGAAAGTGACATGGTTCGCGGCTATCGTGACCGTGCCGATGACAGCCTTCTGACGCTGCTCGGCGATCTTCCGGAGCTCGTCAGCAAACTCGTCAAGGCAGAGATCGACGCGGCGAAGGCCTGGGTGTCTCGCACCGCGAAGGACGCCGGCATCGGCAGCGTATGGTTCCTCATCGCGCTGTTCTTCCTGTTCTGGCTCGTACCGATGATTCTCGTCTTCGCCGTTGCGGGACTGTCATCATGGTGGCCGGTCTGGTTGTCCGCACTGGCGGTGCTCGGGTTGCTGCTGCTGTGCATGGCAGCGTGCGTCCTCCTGGGACTGCTGAAATTCCGTAAGGCGCTGCGCCGGGAGAACCCCGGGCAGGCCGTTGCCACCGATATTCGACTTGTGAAGGAGGCCGGTGATGACACTGTCTGAGCAGAGCCTGCCCCGTACTGCTGTTCCCGCCGGAATCACCGATCCCGTGGCATCCGCGCGGGCAGAGCTGAAGGCTGCGCTGGCAGCAATCGAGATCAAGGGCAACGTCCCGCGCCGCATCGAGAAGGCGTCCGTGCGCGGAGCCGCCCGGGCTCGTGCGTTCGCCGATCGGAACCCGCTGGGGGCGGTTGCAGCATCGGTCGGCGTTGCCGCCGTGGCCGGTGCGCTGGTGTGGGCGATCGCTCGCGCGATCTCTCGCTGACCCCGCTCGGTCGCACGTTTCGCTCCCGCCTCCAGAAAGAGGCACACTGGAAGCATGTCCGATGCAACCGAACAAAACCCTTCTGGCTTCACACTCTGGGCGGTCTGGCGCCGTAATCCGGACGCGCCCGTCACCGAGACCGATGCGACCGAGCTCGAGACGATCTCCGGTCACATCGAAGACTCCGGAGTCACGATCCGCGGCTTCTACGACGTCTCCGGTCTGAAGGCTGACGCGGACCTGCTGGTCTGGCTGCACGGCGACACCGCCGAAGACCTGCAGAAGGCGCTGCGTCGCCTGCGCCGCACCGAGCTGCTGCGCACCCTGCTGCCGGTGTGGAACGTCATGGGCGTGCATCGCGATGCCGAGTTCAACCGTGCTCACGTTCCCGGGTTCCTCCGCGGCGTCGAGCCCAAGGGCTGGCTGTGCCTGTATCCGTTCGTGCGCACCCCCGAGTGGTACCTCGCACCGGAAGAAGAGCGCCGCGCGATGCTCGCTGATCACGGTCGGAAGGGCGCCGCCTTCACGGGCGTCATCGCGAACACCGTGGCATCCTTCGCCCTGGGCGACTACGAGTGGCTGCTGCCGCTGGAAGCAGACGATGTCACTGAACTCGTCGACCTCATGCGCGACCTTCGCTACACCGAGGCTCGCCGTTACGTGAAAGAGGAAGTGCCGTTCTACACGGGTCGGCGCTTGCGCTTTGACGAGATCGCGGACGTTCTGCAGTAGGTCATGATGAACACTCCTATTCGTCTCGGCACTCGCCGCAGCGCCCTTGCCCAAGCCCAGTCCGGACACGTCGCCGCAGCGTTGGAGAAGATCTCCGGCCGGAAGGTCGAGCTCGTCCCGATCGTCTCGGAGGGTGACACGAACCGTGCATCCCTCTCGGAGATCGGTGGGCTCGGCATCTTCGCCACCCGCTTGCGCGAGGCGCTGCTGGCCGGTGAGTGCGACATCCTCGTCCACTCCCTCAAAGACCTTCCCACGGCCATGCCAGCCGGGCTCGTGATCGGCGCGACCCCGGTCCGGGAGGCGGCGCATGATGTCGTCATCACGCGCGACGGCACACCGCTGCATCAGTTGCCCGCCGGCGCGAAGGTCGGTACCGGCTCGCCCCGCCGCATCGCGCAGGTGCATCGCCGTGCACCCCAGGCCGCGGTGGTCGACATCCGCGGGAACGTCGATTCGCGCCTGGCGAGGGTCGAATCCGGCGAGCTGGATGCTGTCATCCTCGCGGCAGCCGGCCTCTCGCGACTGGGATCTGACACGCCACTCTCCCGTGAAGAGCTGGATCTGACCACCTGGCCCACGGCTCCTGGCCAAGGCTCGCTCGCGGTGGAGACGACCTCCGACGCGCCGGCCGAGCTGCGCGGCTTCCTCGCCCGGCTCGACGATGAAGACACTCGTCTGGCGATCTCCGTGGAGCGCGGAATCCTCGAGGGATTGGATGCCGGATGCCAGGCGCCGATGGCCGCTCATGCGGTCGTCGCCGGTGATGCTGTTCGAGTGCGAACGGCTGTCTACGCACCCGAAGGAGAGCGTGTGATCGACCTCGACGTCACGGAATCCCTGAACCGGGGGTATATTCGTGTGAACGGCAGTGGCAACGGAGCGGATACTGCCGATGGTGCGGACCCGAATCACGCAGCACGCGAGATCGGACTTTCTGTCGCCCGTCGGCTGCTCGATCAAGGGGCGGCCGGACTCGTCTCCTGAGAGCAATTCAATGATCAGCACACCCGAAACGAAGCAAGATAAGCCGTTGACCGGCTGGCGCGTCCTCGTTCCGCGAGGGGGCCCCTGGGGCGACGGTGTCGCCGCGAGCCTGCGTGCGCAGGGAGCAGTTCCTGTCGTCGCGCCACTGATCAACTTCGGCCCGACCAACGACCAGGCAGCGCTTGACGCTGCACTCGCGAAGCTGGCTGCCGGAGAGTTCGACTGGCTGACCGTCACCAGTGCGACGACGGTGGACGTTCTCTTCGCGCACCGCGCCGAGGTTCCCAAGTCGACCAAGATCGCCGCAGTGGGTGAAACCACGGCCGCAGCTCTCCAGGCGGTCGGATACGAAGTCACCCTGGTACCCGAACGCGACAATTCCGCTGCCGGCATGGCACAGCAGCTGATTGCCCTTGAGCCCGAGCCGCGCCGGATCCTGACGCTGCGCAGCGAGATCGCGAAGCCCGTACTCACCCGCTCGTTGATCGAAGCCGGGCACGACGTATCGAGCGTCGTCGCGTACCGCACCGTGGGCGTGCCGGTCACCGATCGCATCCGTCGTGACGTCGACAGCGGGCGCATCAACGCGATCCTCATCACGAGCGGATCCGTCGCGCAGCAGGTGCGCGAGCAGTTCCCTGACATCCCTGATGACACGCTGCTCGCCGCGATCGGACCGCGCACCGCAAGTGATGCTCGTAAGGCCGGTCTTCCGATCACCGTGGTGGCCGACAAGCAGACGGTTGACGCGCTGATCGACGCGGTCTCGCACTTCACGCTTCCGCATGCCGCTGACGAGTTCGCACCGTGAGCTTCCCCGAGGTTCGTCCGCGTCGGCTTCGCACCAGCCCGGCCGTTCGTGCTCTCGTTCGGGAGACTTCGCTGGAAGCACGACAGCTGGTGCTGCCGATGTTCGTGCGCGAGGGGATCGCTGAGCCGACGGCGATCTCATCGATGCCTGGCATCGTCCAGCATTCGATGGACTCGCTGCGCCGAGCGGCAGTGGAGGCGGCTGAATCGGGCGTCGGCGGGGTGATGCTGTTCGGCGTTCCTGCGGTGCGTGATGCTCAGGGATCCGGAGCGGATGACGCCAACGGCATCCTGAACCGCGCCACCGCCGCGCTGATCGACGAGGTCGGCGACGCGCTCGTCGTGCAGACCGACCTGTGCCTGGACGAATTCACCGACCACGGTCACTGCGGCGTGCTCCGCCCTTCGACCAGCTCAGGGGGCGATCCCGTCATCGACAACGATGCGACGCTGGAGCGCTACGTGTCGATGGCGCTTGCGCAGGCTCGCGCAGGCTCCCACCTGCTGGGACTGTCCGGCATGATGGACGGCCAGGTCACGGCAATTCGGCAGGGGCTGGATGCTGCCGGCTTCACCGACACGCTACTGCTCGGGTACGCGGCCAAGTACGCCAGCGCGTTCTACGGCCCGTTCCGCGAAGCCGTCGACTCGCAGCTGCAGGGCGACCGCCGCACCTATCAGCTCGATCCCGGCAACCGCCGCGAGGGGCTGCGCGAGGCGCTGATCGATGAAGCCGAAGGTGCTGACGTCGTGATGGTCAAACCCGCGATGGGCTTCCTCGACGTGCTGCGCGAGGTGCGCGATGCCGTACACGTTCCGGTCTGGGCGTACCAGGTCTCCGGCGAGTACGCGATGATCGAGGCCGCGAGTGCGAACGGCTGGATCGATCGCCGGGCCGCCGTGCTGGAATCGCTGCTGTCGATTCGCCGCGCGGGCGCCGATGCGGTTCTGACGTATTGGGCGACCGAGGCCGCTGAGTGGCTTCGGAACTGATCCGGTTTCCTGGCTGAGGAGCTTCTGATGACTGATCGCAACGATGACCTCTTCACCGCCGCGCAGGCGGTCACTCCCGGAGGGGTGAACTCACCGGTACGCGCCTACGGTTCCGTCGGTGGGACGCCCCGGTTCCTGGCATCCGCACAGGGCCCCTATGTAACGGACGCCGCCGGCACCGAATACGTCGACCTCGTCGCCTCGTGGGGTCCGGCCCTGCTCGGGCACACGCATCCAGAGGTTGTCTCCGCGGTGCAGGACGCCGCCACGCGCGGCCTGTCGTTCGGCGCACCCACCGCGGGTGAGGTCCAACTCGCCCGCGTGATCGCGGAGCGCGTGCGGCTGGGTGACCTCGCACCGATCGAGCGGGTGCGTCTGGTCTCCACTGGCACCGAGGCCACGATGACGGCGATCCGATTGGCTCGGGGCGTTACCGGACGCGACCTGCTGGTGAAGTTCGCCGGTCACTATCACGGGCACTCCGACGGCCTGCTTGCCGAAGCAGGATCTGGAGTTGCGACCCTGGCGCTTCCTGGGTCGGCCGGAGTGCCGGCGCCGATCGCCGCGCAGACGCTGGTGATCGAATACAACGATCGGGATGCCCTCACCGCCGTCTTCGCCGAACACGGCGACCGCATCGCCGCCGTCATCGTCGAGGCTGCTGCGGCCAACATGGGCGTCGTGGCTCCTGACCCGGGGTTCAACCGCTTCATCGCCGACACTGTGCACGCGCATGGCGCACTGATGATCCTGGACGAGGTGCTCACCGGCTTCCGGGTGCATCACGCCGGATTCTGGGCATTGCAGGCCTCGCTGGGCGAGGAATACCTGCCCGACATCATCACCTTCGGCAAGGTCGTCGGCGGAGGGATGCCATTGGCAGCCCTCGGCGGACGTGCCGAGGTCATGGACCAGCTCGCACCCGTGGGCCCGGTCTATCAGGCGGGAACGCTGTCGGGGAACCCGCTGTCGGTGGCCGCGGGGCTGGCCACGCTGCGGCTGGCAACCCCGTCCGTTTATGCGCGGGTGGATGCCGCGGCGACACGCATTGCGAACGCTCTGGATGCGGCCCTCACCGACGTCGGAGTCATCCACGCGGTGCCGCGGGCCGGCAACCTGTTCGGGGTCGCCTTCGCGCCTGCACCTCCGCGCACCTACGCCGAGGCGCTGGCGCAGGAGTCGTTCCGGTACCCGCCCTTCTTCCACGCCATGCGTGAGCAGGGCGTTGCGCTTCCGCCGAGCGTTTTCGAAGCCTGGTTCCTTACCGCCGCACATGATGACGCGGCGCTGTCTCGCATCGAGGCGGCGTTGCCCGCTGCGGCTGCGGCCGCGGCATCCGCTCGTCCCTGACTGATTGTTGTGGCACTGTGAGCAAGTTGCCGACAGATTTGCGGCTACCGCTGGCAGACTGGATGCATGGTGACGCTGCTTCTGGATCAGACACAGCTGGAAGTTGTGCTCTCCCCGCTTGAGCGGGCCGCGACGTTTCACCGTGACAACCTGCGGATCTCTCGCGAGACGATCCAGAAGGTTCAGTTGACCGACGACGCCTGGACGTGGTTGCGTGGCGTGCCGGGCCCAGGCACGCACATTCCCGGAATCGTCGCCGCCGGCACCTGGAAGGCCGCGGCCACCACCGACTTCGTCATGGTCCGTGGGCGTCGCCCGAGCGTGGTCATCGACCTGCACGGCGATGAGCAGTTCCACCGGCTGATCCTCACCACCCGGCACGGCCTCGCCCTCACACAGGCGCTGCGGCTCGATGTCTCAGAAGATCCCGTCGATGTCGTCGAGATTGCCAGCACCGCACCGATTCCGGTGGTGAAGGGGCGTCAGCGTCCGGTGATCCGGCCGCGCCCGGCCTGAGGTCAGCGCTGCTCGGCCGCAGAATCTTCTGCGGCTGGTTCGTCTGAGGTGGGTTCGTCTGCCGTGGGTTCGTCTGCAGTCTGCTCGGCGGACACAGTTTTGTCGTGGCCCGGGGCATCGCTCTCGGGTACTGCGGCCGGCTCTGGCGTGTTGAACGCGCTGGCCATCGCGGCGAGACCCGCAAGGCCGGGGAGCGGACGATCTTCTTCTGCGGGGGCGGCCGCAGGCGCTTCGACTGGTTCGGGCTCGGTGACCGGCTCAGGTTCGGTGACCGGCTCAGGTTCGGTGACCGGCTCGGGCTCGGCGACCGGAGTCGCCAGCGGGGCCTGGTAGCGGTCGTTCACGAGGTCGAGGAAGACGTCCTCGAGAGTCGGTCCCCGCTGCTGCAGCGTGGTCAGTGCGACGCCGGCACGGGCCGTCAGGCTGCCGATGGTGGCGGCATCGCTGCCGCGCACAGTGAGACCAGAGCGCAGCACCTCGAACTCATAACCCGCGCCGCTCAAGGTCTCCGACAGCGCGGAGCGGTCTTCAGCATCCACCACGACCGGGCCGGTCCGCGGGTCGGCGAGATTCTCCATGGTGTCGGCGAATTTCAGCTTGCCGTTCGCGATGACGAGGATCTCGTCGGCCGTCTGCTCGATCTCGGAAAGGACGTGCGATGACACCAGCACGGTGCGTCCCTCAGCGGCCAGGCCGCGGATGAGCGTACGCATCCACCGGATGCCTTCGGGATCGAGGCCGTTGGCCGGCTCATCGAGAATGAGGACGCCCGGGTCGCCGAGCAGAGCGGTGGCCGCGCTGAGCCGCTGGCGCATGCCGAGCGAAAGCGCCGAGATGCGTGTGTCGACGTCGCCGCCGAGACCGACGAAAGCGATGAGTTCGGCCACCCGCGAGGAAGA
This sequence comes from Microbacterium wangyouchuni, assembly GCF_054072595.1. Classification (NCBI taxonomy): domain Bacteria; kingdom Bacillati; phylum Actinomycetota; class Actinomycetes; order Micrococcales; family Microbacteriaceae; genus Microbacterium; species Microbacterium wangyouchuni. Next base: position 22,195 of record NZ_JBSVRM010000007.1, on the reverse strand, counting down.
GATGCCGTTGGCCTTGGCCGCAGCGGTGAGATGACGCTCGACCGTGCGCCGAGGGCGGAAGCCGGGATCCTCCAGCATGGCGCCGACCACGCGAGCGGGATTTCGCAGTTCCGCGTAGCGCGTGCCGCCGAGGGTGGCGGTTCCCGAGGTGGGCTTCTCGAGTCCGAGAAGTACGCGCAGAGTGGTCGTCTTGCCGGCACCGTTCGGGCCGAGGAACCCTGTCACGACACCGGGATTGACGCGCGCAGAGAAGTCGGAGACGGCGGCGACAGCGCCAAAGCGCTTTGTCACGTGGTCGAACTCAATGAGCTGTCCGTCGGGCATCCGAGGCCTTTCCTGCATGGTCGTTCCCCCTATCCTGCCGGAAAACGCACAGAATCTCGCCTTTCGTGGGTGCAGAACGACCAGATCAGCCGTTGTAACGTGGCTTTCGTGACTGACATCGACGAGGCATCCGCCGTTCTGATCCGCACTGAGGGATCGCTGGGGTGGCTCACCCTGAACCGGCCGAGGCCGATCAACGCACTCAATCTCGCCATGATCCAGCAGCTCACCGCGGCACTCGAGGCCTGGCGGTACGACTCCGACATCGACATCGTGCTCATCGACGGAGCCGGCGAACGGGGCCTGTGCGCCGGGGGTGACGTGCGGATGCTGTACGACGAGATCACCGCGGGGCGACCGGAGAGCACAGCCACGTTCTTCCGCGCCGAATACACCCTCAACCGGATGATCGCCGAGTACGCGAAGCCGGTCGTGGTCTTCGCCGACGGCATCACGATGGGCGGCGGCATCGGCCTTGCCGGCCATGCCGCGATCCGAATCGTCACCGAGCGTAGCCGCCTGGCGATGCCCGAGACCCGAATCGGCTTCACCCCCGACGTCGGCGGCACGCTGCTGCTCGGCCGGGCCCCGGGACGGCTCGGCGAGTATCTCGGACTGACCGGCACCACGATGAGCGGAACGGATGCCATCTACGCCGGGTTCGCCGATCACTTCGTGCCCTCACAGCACCTGCCCGAGCTTCGCGAGGCCCTGGGCAAGCGCGCCGATCCGACCAGCCCGTCTGAGCTCGTCCTCCTGTTCGACGAGACGCCGGAGCCGTCAGCGCTCGCCGATGAACGGGCCTGGATCGACGAGGTGTTCGCGGCCGACTCCGTCGGAGAGATCATGCAGCGGCTGTCCGAACGGTCTGAGCCCGCGGCATCCACCACAGCCGAGACACTTCGAGAGCTATCACCCACGGGTCTCGCCGTCACGCTCGACGCCGTCCGTGAGGCCCGCGAGGGTGATCTGCGCGACGCGCTGAGCGGCGAGTACCGCCGGGTGATGTGGTTCGCTCACGAGCACCCCGATCTCGTCGAGGGAATCCGAGCGCAGCTGGTCGATAAGGACCGCACACCGAAGTGGCAGCCGGCCACAATCGATGAGCTCGAGACCGACGCCGGAGCGGCCGCTCGTGCCTATGCTCCCGAGCGGGCGCTGTGGGAATAATCAGACCGTGACCTGCGAATCGTTCGCCCTGAGCGGATAATCGCACGCGGGTATTTCGAATGTCTGAGGTTCGTGACAACCTGTGTTGTGGCCGATTCGGCCCCTCTCTGTCAAGGACACCTTCATGCTCGGAAAACTTCTCTTCCGTTACCTCCGCAAATACCGCTGGCTCCTGGTCGGCGTACTTGTTTTTCAGTTCGCCAGCGCACTGGCAACCCTCTATCTGCCGCGCCTGAACGCCGACATCATCGACAAGGGCGTCGCTCAGGCCGATACCGGCTATATCTGGCGCACGGGCGGCTTCATGCTCGTGGTGTCGCTCGGCCAGATCGTCTGCTCGGTCATCGCGACGTACTTTGCGGCGAAGGCGGCGATGAGTGTCGGTCGTGACATTCGCGCCGACGTCTTCTCGCGGGTGAGTGGCTTCTCCGAACGCGAGGTTTCGCAGTTCGGCGCGGGGTCGCTGATCACCCGCAACACGAACGATGTGCAGCAGGTGCAGATGCTGGCGATGATGGGGGCGACGATGTTCGTCACCGCGCCGCTGCTAGCCATCGGCGGCATCATCATGGCCGTCCAGCAGGACGTCGGGCTCAGCTGGCTGATCGGCGTCTCGGTGCCGGTGCTGCTGGTGGTTGCCGTGATCATCATCAGCCGGATGGTGCCGCTGTTCCGACGTAACCAGGCCAAGCTCGATGCGATCAACCGGATCATGCGCGAGCAGCTCACCGGCGTTCGCGTCGTGCGGGCATTCGTGCGCGAGCGGATCGAAGAAGAGCGATTCCGCGGTGCGAACACCGACCTGATGATTCTGGGCCGCAAGATCGGGTCGCTCTTCGTGCTGCTGTTCCCGCTGTTCATGCTGATTCTGAACGTCACGGTCGTCGCGGTGATCTGGTTCGGCGGCATCGAGATCAACGCCGGGAACGTCGAGGTCGGCACGCTGTTCGCGTTCATGCAGTACATCGGCCAGATCATGATGGGCGTCATCATGTCGAGCTTCATGGCGATGATGATCCCCCGCGCTGCTGTTTCCGCTGAACGCGTGGGCGAGGTGCTGGATGCCGAATCAGGGTTGGAGCGCCCCGAGAACGGTGTCGTGGATTTCCCGGCACCCGGCACCATCGACCTGAAGGATGTCGAGTTCACCTATCCGGGCGCCGAAGCGCCAGTGCTCTCGGGGGTGACGTTCTCCGCAGGCAAGGGGGAGACCCTCGCGATCGTCGGCTCGACCGGCTCCGGAAAGACGACGCTGGTATCGCTGCTGCCGCGGCTGTTCGACGTGACGGGCGGCTCGGTCAGTGTCAATGGCACCGACGTTCGTGCCGCTGACGTCGAAGCACTGTGGAAGAGCATTGGCCTCGTGCCGCAGCGGCCGTTCCTCTTCACCGGCACTGTCGCATCGAACCTGCGGTACGGGCGCGAGGAAGCCACCGATGAAGAGCTGTGGCATGCGCTCGAGATCGCCCAGGGTCGCGACTTCGTCGAAGAGATGCCCGATGGGCTCGAATCTAGGATTTCGCAGGGCGGGACGAACGTGTCCGGAGGTCAGCGTCAGCGCCTGGCGATCGCCAGGGCCATCGTGCACCAGCCAGAGATCCTCGTGTTCGACGACTCGTTCTCCGCGCTTGACCTCACCACCGATGCCCGGTTGCGGCAGGCGCTGTGGCGAGAGCTGCCGGAGGTGACGAAGATCGTCGTTGCGCAGCGTGTTTCGACGATCGCCGATGCTGATCGCATCGTCGTCCTCGAAGGCGGCACCATGGTCGGTGTCGGCACACACGACGAGCTACTGGAAACCAGTAAGACCTACCGCGAGATCGTTGAGTCGCAGCTGGGAGTGGACGCATGAGCGATGCGACGAACGAAGCGGCCGTTTTGACCGCCGAAGAGCAGTACGAGGCAGAACTCGCCGACGCTGCGCGCCTGGAGGCCGGTGGTTGGGATGCTCCCACCCCCGGCAAGGCCGATAACTTCGGCAAGAGCTTCGGCCGGATGCTGGGGCTGCTGAAGCCGTCGGCGATCTGGCTCGTCATCGTCTCGATCCTCGGTGCGATCGGTGTCGTGCTCATGGTCGCAGCGCCCAAGGTGCTCGGCGAGGCGACCAACATCATCTACGAGGGTTTCATCTCGCGGATGCTCGCCGACAACGGCGTTCCTGCTGGCACGTCGCAAGCCGATGTCGTTGAGTTGCTGCGCTCGCAGGATCAGAACGACTTCGCCAACATGGTCGCAGCCTTCAGCGACTTCGAGGTCGGTGCCGGTATCGACTTCGAGCGCCTGCGGTGGATCATCATCGGCGTTCTGGCCATCTACGTCGGTGCTGCGCTGCTGAGCTGGATTCAGGGCTACGTCATCAACGTGATCATGGTCCGCGCGATGTGGCGGCTCCGCGAAGACGTTGAGGCGAAGATCAACCGGCTGCCGCTGGCGTACTTCGACAAGGTGCAGCGCGGTGAACTGATCTCGCGCGTCACCAACGACATCGACAACATCACCCAGACGATGCAGCAGTCCCTCTCTGGGGCATTGACCTCGGTTCTGACCGTGGTCGGCGTCCTCGTGATGATGTTCTCGATCTCTTGGCAGCTGGCGCTGGTGGCTCTTGTCGCGCTGCCGCTCATGGGCGTGATCTTCGGGGTCATCGGACCGCGCTCGCAGAAGGCCTTCGGCATGCAGTGGCGCAAGGTTGGCCGTCTCAACGCTCGGGTGGAGGAGGCTTTCTCCGGCCACGCACTGGTCAAGGTCTACGGCCGCGAGCAGGATGCTCTCGACAAGTTCCAGGCCGAGAACGAAGAGCTGTTCCAATCGAGCTTCAAAGCACAGTTCCTGTCCGGCATCATCATGCCGGCGATGACGTTCATCGGCAGTCTCACCTACGTCGGCATCGCGGTTCTTGGCGGCCTGATGGTCGCCAGCGGACAGCTGCGCCTCGGTGATGTGCAGGCCTTCATCCAGTATTCGCAGCAGTTCACACAGCCGCTGAGCGAACTAGGCGGCATGGCAGCAATCGTGCAGTCGGGTACGGCCTCCGCAGAGCGGGTGTTCGACTTCCTCGATGCTGATGAGCAGGAGCCCGACGCCGAAGACGCGCCGACTCTGCCACGGGGTGAGGCGGCTCAGGGCGTCATCGAGTTCGAAAATGTGTCGTTCTCGTACACGCCGGAGCGTCCGCTGATCAACGACCTCTCCTTCCGGGTGGAGCCGGGGCAGACCGTTGCGATCGTGGGCCCCACCGGGGCCGGCAAGACGACACTGGTGAACCTCATCATGCGGTTCTACGAGCTGAACTCGGGCCGGATCCTTCTCGATGGGCAGGACATCGCCGAGGTGACGCGTGATGATCTGCGCTCCCGCACCGGGATGGTGCTGCAGGACCCGTGGCTGTTCGCGGGCTCGATCCTGGAGAACATCCGCTACGGGCGCGCAACAGCCAGCGATGAGGAAGTGCTCGACGCCGCCAGGGCGACCTACGTCGACCGATTCGTGCACGCGCTGCCGGATGGCTACGACACCGTGCTCGAAGAAGACGCCGCCAACGTGTCTGCGGGTGAGCGACAGCTCGTGACGATCGCGCGTGCGTTCGTGGCGAAGCCGTCGATCCTCATCCTGGATGAGGCCACCAGTGCCGTCGATACCCGCACGGAGCTCTTGCTGCAGCATGCGATGGCCGCGCTCAGACAGGGCCGCACATCGTTCGTGATCGCGCACCGGCTGTCCACGATTCGCGATGCCGACCTCATCCTGGTGATGGAGCATGGTGACATCGTCGAGAAGGGCACGCACGATGAGCTCATTGCGGCGCAGGGCGCCTATTGGCGGCTCTACCAGTCGCAGTTCGAGCAGGCCGCGACCGACATCGACGCTGAAGAGGCGATGACCGGCGCTATCGGTGTGGTCGCCTCGGAAGAAGCCGAGGTCGTGGTCGACGAAACACCGTGAGCAAGAGATGAGGGCCGGCTGCATGGGTAGCCGGCCCTCGTCGTCTGCTGGCCCTCTTTATCTGCGGGCGAAGATCAGTTCGCGGAGTCGAGCCCGAGTAGTTCGAGCGGATGCGTCAGCCGCCACAGCGGACTCGGGCCGGACAGCTCCTCGGCCAGCGAAACACTGATCTCTTCAGCATCCACGGGGCCGGTGACTGTCAGCGTGCCGATCTCGCCGGTGCGCTGATCGGTCAGATCAAAAACCACGTTCGAGGCCGCGGCAGCGCCGTTCCACAGCACCACCTCGGCGTCGGCATCCGTGACGACATCGACGCTCGCGCCCCACGGCGTGCTGACTGCGCCGACGACCGTGCCCTTCGCGACAGCGGGGGAAGCCGCAGCCAACGAGGCCTCCACGCCGGAGAACAGCGACCGCGTCACGGCAAGTCGTTCGTCGTTGTCGCCCTGGTTCAGCACCGCGGCGTACAGGCGAACCGTTGTGCCATTGACCGTGATGTCCTTCGCGGTGAGCAGGCTCCAGCCGACGAGGGTTCCGGTCTTGATCCCGACGACACCCGGGTCCGCCAGCATCCCGTTGGTGTTCTCGACGAGTCCGGCGCCGGGCAGTTCTACGCTCGGGGTGCCGACGATCTCGGCGAAGACCGGGTTCTGCATCGCCCGCTCGGCGAGCCGCAAGAGAGCCTCCGGGGTGGCGACGTTGTCCTCATCGAAGCCCGACGGCGTCACGATCGTGATGTCATCCAAGCCGCGGTCCGCGAGCCACTTCTCGGCAGCTTCGGCGAATCGACGATCGGAACCCCAGATCTCACGGGCAAGACGGTCGATGTAGTTATTGGCTGAGCCCAGCAGCGTGCCCTGAAGCAGTTGGTATTCGTTCAGCACGCCGCCGACAGGAACATCCAGTGCCGACTGATTGGCGCGGCGGTAGTCCCAGTAATCGACGGTGTCGCTGTACCTGAAGCCGTACTCCGGCCCGGTCTCGCCCGGCTGCAGCGGCAGCGCGTCCAGCACCATCAGACTGCTGACGACCTTCGTCACGCTGGCGATCGGCACGGCGGCCGCATCAGAGGCCATCGATGAGACTCCGGCCACGCTCACACCGGCACTGCCGATGGTCGGCCAGGACACTGTCGCCGGTTCGGACGCCACCGGCTGGAAATCGGCTGCCTGCACGGTCGGTGCCACCTCGTGCAACGGCCACAGCAGCATGGTCGCCGAGTAGGCCACCGCGAGAGCGGCCAAAGCGCCCAGAGGCGGCAGCCAGGTGCGTGCCGCACCGGAGCGAAGTGCAGCCCCGGCGAGCAGATCCGGACCGGGCTCGTGCATCGTTACCGCATCGAGATCGGCTGGACGGGTCCCCGCCGCCACGGCTTCGGAATCGAGCCAGGTGAGAGCGGAACCCGAACTGCCGGCGTCAGCCCACCGCGCCTGCGGCGACGGCTCCGCCAGAGCCGTCTCGATCGCGTTCAGCTCAGCATCGAAATCGAAAAGACCGACCGGAGGTGCCGGCGGCTTTTGAGCATCCGTGGACGGTGACTGCGCAGCATCCGACAGTATCGGCGCGGAGACGGATCCCTGTTCTGTACTCTCGCTGGGCGGCTCCGTGGGGGAGTGTTCAGCATCGCGCTTGTGGGCGCGTGCACGCAGTGCTCGGCGGCTGAGCGTGCCCGTCTCGGGCGTGGCATCGTCAGGGGTCACCCATCTACGCTACCGAATCCGCTCGCACTCTGCGCTGAGTCCGGCTGCGGTTGCAGACGGGTATGATCATCAGCACAACCACGGGAGCCCGAATGTCGGGCTGAGAGGGAGCGAACCGCGCTTCGACCGTCGAACCTGATCTGGGTAATGCCAGCGCAGGGAGGAGTTCAAATGAGTACATCCATGTCCACTTCAGGATCTGTCGGATCGGCCACGTCCACAGCCACGGGATTGCGCCGCTCGGAGCTGTGGCGTTGGCGCGTCGTCGACATCGTCGTCGCCAGTGTGATCGCCGTCGCCTGCGCCGTCATCTTCCTGCTCTGGAACGTCGGCTATGAGGCACCGAGCGCGCTGCTGAAGCCGCTGCTTCCCGGCGTGCAGGGGCTTCTCGCGGGCCCCTGGCTGCTCGCCGGCGTGCTCGGCGGGCTGATCATCCGCAAGCCGGGCGCCGCGATCTACACCTCGGTCGTCGCGTCGGTCATCTCCGCTCTCATCGGCAACCAGTGGGGGCCGCTGACCATCGCGTCCGGCATCGTGCAGGGATTGGGCGCGGAGATCATCTTCCTGCTGTTCCTCTACGGCGTCTGGCGCCTGCCGGTGGCTGTTCTCGCCGGTGCCGGTGCCGGTGTGGCTTGCGGCATCAACGACCGCATCCTCTGGTACCCCGGTGCCGATGTGCTGTTCACCAGTGTGTACATCGCATCGACCACGATCTCCGGCGCCGTCATCGCCGGCCTCGGCGGATGGTTCATCGCTCGCGGGCTCGCCGCCACCGGTGCGCTGGGCCGTTTCGCCTCTGGGCGCGCGGCAACCCCGAGGGTGTGACAATCGGCACCGGTGCGACGTCGACCCCAGCCGCGCTTTCGGCGTACGGCTGGGGTTGGCGTTACGCCTCACGCCGACGCTGGGCGTTGCGCGATGTCACTCTGAACATCTCCGCCGGTGAGCGGGTTCTGTTGCTGGGCGCATCCGGATCGGGCAAGTCGACCCTGCTGCAGGCGTTCGGCGGTGTGCTCGGCGGCGCCGACGAGGGCGAAGAGATCGGCGAGCTGCACGTGGACGGCCTGCCTGCGGCACAGGTGCACGGCCGTGTTGGGATGGTGCTGCAAGACCCCGATACCCAGACGATCCTGGCGCGTGTCGGTGACGATGTGGCTTTCGGATGCGAGAACCTCGGAATACCGCGCGAGGAGATCTGGCCGCGAGTGGATGCTGCGCTCGATGCGGTCGGCCTCGATCTGCCGCGGGACCGCTCAACCGCCGCGCTCTCGGGTGGGCAGAAGCAACGGCTCGCACTCGCCGGTGTGCTGGCCATGCGCCCCGGGGCGATCCTGCTCGATGAGCCGACCGCGAACCTTGATCCCGCCGGGGTTGAGGAGGTGCGCGATGCGGTCAAGAACGTGCTGGATGCAACCGGAGCGACGCTCGTGGTCATCGAGCACCGCATCGATGTGTGGCTGCCGCTCGTCGATCGCGTGATCGTGCTGGGCGTGGAAGAGGACTCGACGGTCGTTCTCGCCGACGGCACACCGGAGGCTGTGCTCGGCGCCCGCGGCGAAGAACTTGCCGCGGCGGGCGTGTGGGTTCCCGGGCATCCGCCGGCTTCTCCGCCGGCGCCAGTCGCGGCGCCGGGTGAGGAGCTGCTGCAGGCTCAGCAGCTCGTAGTTTCACGACGTCGGGGTATGCCAGTCGCCGGCCCTGTCGATGTCGGCGTGCGCGCGGGTGAGGTGCTCGGAATCGTCGGGCGCAACGGCACCGGAAAGTCCACGCTCGGGCTGACGCTGGCTGGGCTCATCGATCCCGAAAGCGGGCGGGTCACGGCATCCGCTTCGCTGGCATCCGGTGAAAAAGCCAACCCCGGGAAATGGTCTTCTCGCGCGCTGCTCACCCGCATCGGTGCGGTGCTGCAGAGCCCGGAACATCAGCTGCTCGCCAGAACCGTGCGCGAAGAGCTGTCGATCGGGCCGCGTGCCCTTGGCCTCGATGAGGGCGAGGTCACGGCCAGGGTTGATGACCTGCTCGTCCGGTTGCGGCTGAGCGCGCTGGCTGAGGCGAACCCGTACACGCTCTCCGGCGGTGAGAAGCGACGACTGACGGTGGCCGCCGCGCTTGCCACCCGGCCGCACGTGCTCATGCTCGATGAGCCGACATTCGGACAGGATGCCGTGACCTGGGCGGAGCTCGTCGCGATCATCGCGGGCCTGCGCGACCAGGGCGCGGCGATCATCGTTGTCTCGCACGATGAGGACGTGATGAAGGCTTTGCATGCGCGTCGGATCGAGCTCGGATCGTGAGCGCGTTCGCCATTGATACCGGCCGGGTGCCGAGAACCGGGCCCATCGCTCCGCGCAGTGCACTGGCGAAGTTGGCGACGGCGTTGCTGATCAGCGTCCCGCTGATCCTTACGATCGATGTGCTGTCGGCGGCTGTCGCGCTGGTGCTGGAGATTCCGCTGCTGCTGCTCGCCGGGCTGAAAGCGCGGGAGTTCTGGCTGCGCACCGCGGTGCTGTGGATTGCCGCGCCGCTGAGCGCCGTAACGATCGCGCTGTATGGCGAGGCGAGCGGAACCGTCTATTTCGAGTGGTTCGTCATGCGCGTCAGCGATGGTTCATTGGCGCTCGCGGCGGCAACGGCGGTGCGCGTGCTGGCCATCGGGCTGCCGGCGATCGTGCTGTTCGTCACCGTGGACCCCACCGATCTGGCCGATGATCTGGCGCAACGAGCGCATCTTCCTGCCCGCTTCGTGATCGGCGCGCTCGCCGGAATGCGGATGCTCGGATTACTCGCTGATGACTGGCGTGCGCTGGCGCTGGCCCGTCGAGCCCGCGGCGTCGCCGATCAGGGGCGGATCCGGCGGGGGATCGGGATGGCGTTCGCCCTGTTCGTCCTGGCGATCCGGCGCGGGTCATCGCTGGCGACCGCGATGGAGGCGCGCGGCTTCGGCGGCCCGGCAGCGCGTACCTGGGCTCGCCCGTCGCCGTGGGACCGCGGCGATACGGTGCTGCTCATCATCGGGATGCTGATTCCCACCGCTGCGCTGACCGCCGCCGTGGTCTTCAACGCCTGGAACTTCATCCTGGGCCCCACCTCTTAACCGGCTTGCGAGTGGCCGGTTGTGGCTCAGTTTCCGCGCGAAATCGGGCCACAACTACCCACTCGCAATCAGAGGGTGTGGGTCATGTGCTCGCCATTTTGGGGGAGTGCGCGGACCTTTTCTGCAGCATCTGCGAGGGAGATTCCGGTGAAGGCCATCGGAATGCCGATCCCTGTCCATGGCGAGGCGCGATCCATGAGCTGAGCATGCACATGAGGCTCGCTGGTGTTACCCGAGTTGCCGCAGCTTCCCAGCTGCTGCCCCTCGCGAACCGTCTCGCCGACGCGAACGATCACCGACCCGCGTTGCAGGTGCGCGACCATGGCATGCACGCCATCCGCGCCGCGGACCGTGACGTGGTTGCCGATGGCGAACCCCGGCCCGCCCAGCTCCCGGAACGCACCTTCGATCATCATGTAGATCACTGCGAGCGCACTGGAGCGCGCTCGGTGATCCCGTCGCCAGTCGGATGCGCGCACCACCACTCCGTCGCACATGGCGAGCACTGGCGCGCCGAAGGCCGGATACTCCGACGGGTCACGCATCGCCGAGCCCTCGCCGAAGGTCGGACGGACCTCATCGACTGGCTCACTGACGAGATCGATCGCGTACGTCTGACCGTATGCACGAACTCCGTGACTGGGGACTTTCGACGCGGGGCTGTTCATCGCGAGCCATCTCCCGTGTACCGGAGAGGAGACCAGCACCGTCGATGAGTCGGGGAGAAAGGCGGGGGCGACGAATGCGAGCACGATGCACAGCGCCAGCACGCACACCGCGATCAGCGACAGGATGCCGCGAGCCTGACGCACGGTTTCGCCCAGAGTTAAGAATGTGGACAGAGCGACGGCGAGGAGGGTTGCGGTCGCGGCGTAGTACCCGGGCACGCGAAAGCGATAGACCGCAGCGAGCGTGTGCCTCATCGCTCGGCTCCGAGCACGCACGCCAGCAGAGGGACGATCCGCGCCGCCGGGATCTCGTAGTTGCCGCGCCCACTCTGACGCACCCATCCGGCGCTGAGCAGTTGGCGCAGATGGTGGTGCAGCTGGCCCGTCGTCCCGAGTGCCTCGATTGACGCCAGGTCAGCTGTCGCATGCACGCCGGAGAGGATGTGCCGGAGAAGTTCCATCCGAACCGGATGCCCCAACGCCGCGAACGCCGCCGCGCGCTCCGTCCATTCCGTCTCCAGCATTCCCGTGGTTCCAACGCTCTGCTGCCATGACACCGGAGCGCCGGTGGGCAGAGTCAGCGACCCCACGAGCATCACGGCACCGTCCGCGGTCGAGGGAGCATCCGCGAGACGTGACTGCATTCCGGTCAGGGCCCAGAACGCATCGCCATCAGCAGGTGATTCATCGACCGCGTGAGCGGTCTGCTGCTGAGCGTCGAGGGTGTCGACTCGTTCCGTCAGGACACGCACCGCTTCGCGCAGTGCTGCTAGTTCGTCATCCATACCGCAATAATACGTTAATACGTACTACTGAACAATGTCGGGTGGCTGCAGCTCATCGAGCGCTCGGATCAACCGTTTCGACGCGGTGGCCCGGTACGACGCATCGATGAGCTCTGCGATCTCCCGCCAATCGGTCGCCTCGTCGAGATCTATGCCGAGCCATCCAGACGGACCCAGATATGCCGGTACCCAGAAGCGGGCGTCCTGACGGAGCGCCGGCTCGTCGAGGGGATCCGGGCGCACCATGATCGCGGCATCATGAGCGACCCACTCGTCGTCGACGCGCTGCGAGCCGCCGAAATAGCAGAACACCTTCTTCGTGAAGAACGCCGGGCGCCCGTGGCTGACCTTCTCGGCGGCCTCCGGAAATGCGAGCGCGATGGCACGCACCCGGTGCAGCAACGGGTCGCCGTCCGTGAACATGAGTGGATGAGCCATCAGCTCGCGTTCCACAGTTCTCGGTAATAGGCCAGGCGTTCGCGGTCGGGTGCGACGCCGTATGCCTCGATGAGGGTTTCCTCCCAGCCGGGGCCATAGTTCCACAGTGTGCTCATCGATGCCACGGCGATATCGGCCCAACGATCGGCGGTGCCCAGGGCTGCGAGATCGACGTGCGCAAGCGGAGTGCCGTCCTCGTCGAGGAGGGTATTGGGCGCGCAGGCGTCGCCGTGGCAGACGACGAGCCGGTCGACCGGCGGCGGGTCGCGCAACACATGCGGAACGCGGATGCCCCGGGCCTCGGCCTTCGCGATGCGGGTGGGTACCCTCCAGCTCCACGGACTTTCATCGACCGGCAGCGCGTCATGCAGCATCCGCAGGCCTTCGCCGATTGCGCGCACGGCGCTGGCCGGTTCGGCGATCCACCGTGGGGAGACCGCGCTCTCGCCAGGAAGAGCCACGGTGACTAGCCATTCGTGCGTCGCATCCTGTCCTTGCGCGATCACCTCGGGAACGCGCGTCCACCGGGAGGCCCACCGCATCCGTTCCCCTTCATCGCGCATGTTCGCCTCGGAGTCGTGCGGTCCCCACTTGATGAAGCGGCCGTCGTCGCTGCGGAACGTCAGCCCGCCGATGCGGTTCGCCCACACCGGGGTCAGTGCCGCGCCGCCCGCCAGACGCATCACCTGCGCTGGTACGGCGATGTCGGTGGCCGGAATCGTCACAGTCCCACCTGCTTCCCGTTCATAACTCCTGAAGAATGGCCGCAGAAGCCGGGAAACACTGCCAGATCGGGCCGCTGCGCGTGGTTTCTCAGGAGTTGTGCGCGGGGGACGGCCATCACAGCAGCTCGCGCAGCGCCGCTTCGAGCACGATGGCGTGATTGTGCCGCTCGTCGTGGGCTGCGTAGACAAGGGTGACAACGTCGTGGTGCTTCAGCTCTGCTGCCAGCTCGCCCAGCGCCCCGGCGCTTTCATTCGCGAGTTCCGCTCGGTAATGCTCGGCGTAGACGCCCCAATCGTCGTCGGATGCCGCATGCCAGTCCTTTCGCAGTTCCGGACTCGGCGCGGTGTCCTTGGACCACAGGTCAATGGCCGCGTGCTCCTTCGAGACGCCTCGGGGCCACAGTCGATCGACGAGAACGCGGAATCCATCGGCCTGTTCGGCGGTATCGTAGGCTCGCTTGCGACGCAGTTCCATGACTACAGCCAACACCTCCCTAGGCGCAGCCGCCAGGGGTGACACTGAGAACTGCGTATGCTGGGACTCAGTTGCAAACGGTTCGAAGGAGAACGCATGCAGATCCAGGGATCTGGGGCATTGATCACCGGCGGGGCTTCCGGCCTCGGTCTGGCAACGGCTCGGATGCTTGCCGCTGCGGGCGCCCATGTCACACTGATCGACCTCCCCTCCTCTGACGGCGCGACCGTGGCCGCCGAGCTGGGCGGCACGTTCGCCGCCGCCGACGTCACGAACGTTGATGAGGTGCAGGCTGCTGTCGCTACGGCGAATGAGAAAGCACCGCTGCGCATCGTCGTCAACTGCGCTGGCATCGCACCGCCCGCGAAGGTACTCGATCGTGACGGGAACCCTGCCGTGCTCGCCGACTTCGAGCGCGTCGTCCGGATCAACCTCGTCGGCACGTTCAACGTGATTTCGCAGGCATCCGCAGTGATGGCCAAGAACGACCCTTCGACCCCGGAGCCGGTCGAAGGCTCAGGGAACGTCGACAGTGCGCGCGGCGTCATCGTGAACACTGCATCCGTCGCCGCATTCGACGGCCAGATCGGCCAGCCCGCCTACTCGGCGTCAAAGGGCGGCGTGCACGCGATGACGCTTCCCATTGCGCGAGAGCTTGCCCGCCACGGCATCCGGGTCTGCACGATCGCGCCCGGAATCATGGAGACACCGATGCTCGCCGGCCTCCCCGAAGCCGCGCAGGAATCTCTCGGGCAGCAGGTGCCGTACCCCGCGCGCCTCGGACGCCCCGGCGAATACGCCGCGCTCGTGCGGAGCATTGTCGAAAACGACTATCTGAACGGTGAGACCATCCGCCTGGACGGCGCGATCCGGATGGCTCCGAAGTAGACACTCGAACCCAGGTTCACGGAGCGCAAATGGCTCCGGATCCGGTCGAAACAGAACCATTTGCGCTCGTCGAACGGGTGCTGGGAAAAGGAGATCCGATGACACTGGCAGGAAAAACCATTCTGATGTCGGGCGGCAGCCGCGGCATCGGCCTCGCCATCGCGCTGCGCGCAGCAGCGGACGGCGCGAACATTGCGATGCTGGCGAAGACCGACACCCCGCATCCGAAGCTCGAGGGCACGATTCACACCGCCGCCGAGCAGATCCGCGCGGCGGGCGGCAATGCGCTGCCGATCGTGGGTGACGTGCGTGAGGATGACGACATCACCGAAGCGGTCATGAAGACTCAGGGCGAGTTCGGCGGCATCGACATCGTCATCAACAACGCCAGCGTCATCGACCTGTCGCGCTCTCTCGATCTCGGCGCGAAGAAGTATGACCTCATGCAGGACGTCAACGTGCGCGGGACCTTCATGCTGTCGCGCGCGGCGATTCCGCAGCTGCGTGAGGCCGAGAACCCGCACATCCTGTCGCTGTCGCCGCCGCTGAACCCGACGCCGGAGTGGCTCGGGGCACACACCGGATATTCGCTGGCGAAGTTCGGAATGACGATGGTCACGCTGGGGCTTGCTGCCGAATTCGGTGGCGACGGGATCGCGGCGAACACACTGTGGCCGCGCACGACGATCGCGACCGCCGCGGTGCAGAATCTGCTCGGCGGCGACAAGGTGATGGCCGCGAGCCGGACGCCGGAGATCTATGCGGATGCCGCGTACGCCGTTCTCACGAAGGAAGCAGCGTCGTATTCGGGCCAGAGCCTGATCGTCGAGGACGTGCTCGAGGCTGCCGGTGTCACTGATTTCTCCGGCTACGCCGCGGTTCCCGGCACTCCCGACGACCGTCTGTTCCCCGATATTTTCCTCGGCTGAGGTCGCCTGGCCCGCCGGGCCGAGATTCGTGCGTGCCGAATCCCAGACGGGGTCGGCGTGTCGAGCGACCGAGGCCGGCGACACGCCGCGACCCAGGCCGGGCGTCTGGGATCCGGCACGGCGCGGTCCGACAAGTGCGCTTCAGAACAACAGGTACGTCGCCCCCACGATTGTGAGAACGATCACGATGCGGTCGAACACCTGCTGATTCATCCGGCGTGCCAGCCGCAATCCGGCGAGGGCGCCGATGACCACGAGCGGTGCGAGGGCCGCATCCATCAACAGCACGGGCTGGGTGAACAGTCCGAGCCCTGCCAGGAACGGTACTTTCACGAGGTTCACGATCGCGAAGAACCACGCGGAGGTGCCCAGGAACACCTTGACCTGAGCCCGCGTGGCGATGAAGTACATCGACATCACCGGTCCGCCGGCATTGGCCACCATCGTCGTGAACCCGCCGAGTGCGCCGTACGCCGTCGACAGCAGCACGCCACCGTGAGCGGATGCCGGGGCATCCGTCTTCGCCTCGCGCCACCGTCGCCACAGCGTGAGCCCGATCATGATGAGCAGGATCACGCCGATCGCGCGACGGACGACTCCGTCTCCGGCGAGTGCGAGGAACCCGAACCCGGCGAGGAGCCCGGCGGCAACCGCCGGCGCGAGCCTGACCAGCGTCGGCCAGTGTGCGTGTCGACGGTAGGCGATCAGCGCGAACACGTCGCCGACAATGAGCAGGAGAAGCATCGCCGCGGTGGAAGTGCGCGCCGGCAACACCGCGGCGAACAGTGCTATGGCCAGGATGCTGCCACCGGGCAGCGCCGTCTTCGAGATGCCGATCGTCACAGCCGCGAGGGCGAGGAGTGCCCACGCCCAGGGCGGCAGATCAGGCATCGAACAGCGGGTTCAGCTGCGGGTGGCAGTGAACGCGGCGGCGAATCTCTCGGCCCGTCGGGTGAGGTCGGCCCAGTCCCCGGCCTTGATCGATGCGGAGTTTGCCAGGTCTCCGCCGGCGCCGACAGCCACCGCGCCGGCCGCGAACCAATCGGCGAGGTTGTCGGGGCTCACGCCGCCGGTCGGCATGAGCGGAGCGTCCGGGAACGGGCCGCGCAGCGCGCCGAGGTACGACGGCCCGCCGAGGGACGCCGGGAAGATCTTCACAACATCGACCCCCAGTGCCAGAGCGCCCATGACCTCGGTCGGCGTCATCGCCCCGGTCATCACCACCCGGCCCGTGTCGAGCATCGCGCGGGTGAGGTCGGGCAGGGTGCCGGGACTGACGAGGAACGCGGCCCCCGCATCCGCCGCGGCAACGGCCTGCGCCACAGTGGTCACGGTGCCGGCGCCGACATAGGCCGCATCGCCGTGGCGAGCGATCAGTTCGCGGATGACGGCCGGAGCATCCGGGGTCGAATAGGTGACTTCGATGCCGGCGACACCGCCGCGAATGATCGCGTCGGCCGCGTCAAGCGCCAGTTCGGCGGAGGGTGCGCGGAGTACGGCGAGGACGCCGGTGGTGCGGGCGCGGGCAAGACGGTCGGTCATGAGGCTCCTTCATCGGGGTGCGCTCTCATTGTCCCGGATTCACACCTGTAATTACAAGTGTGAATCAGTGTCGCCACCGCTCTTCGTCCGTGAGAGGAACAAGCGTCGGTCGCTCCGCCGTCGTGGTCACCTCGATCCGTCGACCGATCCGAGCCGACTCCATGAGCGACGTCATGATCTCCAGCACGTGCAAAGCAATGGTGCCGTCTGCGCGCCCGCCACCCGCGACGAAATCGAGCAGCCCGATACCGCGGCCGCCGTTGACGTACCCGGCACGAGGTTCGACCGGCATCCATTCCTTCTCGCGGGGCCGGCGCAACCGCACATCGCCGGAGAACTGATTCGGATCCGGCACCGAGAGTGAACCGGTCTCGCCGTGCACCTCGAGAGGCGCGGCATCCGTCGCTGCGCCGTCGAAGCTGAACGTCACGGTCGACACCGCGCCGCCGACATGCTCGAGCACACCGGTCACATGCGTGTCGATCTCCACGGGAATCTCTTCGCCCACCCGGGGTCCCGAGCCGATGCGTCGCACCGCCTTCGGCCGCGACGATACGCCGGAAACGCGCGCGACAGGGCCGAGGAAATGGATCAGCGAGGTGAGGTAGTAAGGCCCCATGTCGAGCAGGGGGCCGCCGCCTTCGCGGTAGTAAAAATCGGGGTTCGGATGCCACGACTCATGCCCTGCCGAAACCCAGGTCGCTGTCGCAGCGACGGGACGCCCGATCACACCCTCATCGATCGCGGCGCGCGCGGTCTGGATGCCGGTGCCGAGCACCGTGTCCGGGGCACAGCCCACCCAGGCCGAGCCCGCAGCGTCGATGATGCTCTGGGCTGCGGCAAGGCCCGGGGCGAGTGGTTTCTCGCCGTAGACGTTCTTGCCGCGTCCGAGAGCCGCCAGCGCGACCTCGGCGTGGGCGGCTGGCACCGTCAGATTCAGTACGGTCTGCACGCCGGGGTCGGCGACCAGTTCATCGACGGTCAGGGCGCGACAGCCCGGGATGCCCGCGGCGACTTCTGCTGCGCGTTCGACGTTCAGATCGGCGACGGCGATAATCTGCACGCCGGGGTGCGCGCGGAGCGTTTCGAGGTACTGGGCGGAGATGACTCCGAGGCCGACTATTCCGATACCGTGCGGCTCGCCCACAGCATTCCCCTCTCGATGATCGTGCGTACGTTGTCGTCGCGCAGCACCGCGGGATCGTGTCCCGGGGTCGCGACGAAGATGCGTCCCTGCCCCCATTCGCGCGTCCACACGGCCGGTGACACGATCGGTCGGTGCCACGGATGGTACGGCTGCGCCGGATGCGTCGTCGTGGCGAGCACATCGTTGAGGTCGTCGGCGAGCACCCAGTACTGCTCGGTGTTCAGGGTGAAGTCGTCCAGCCCGGCCGTGATCTCATGCGCGCGGCCGAGTTCGGTCAGCTCCACCGTGTACGGGAGGAAGTTGTCTGCTTCGCCGCCTTCGCGGGCATCCGGATGCTTCGCTGGATGAGTGGCGAACTGGCCTCCGATCAGCTGCAGGTAATCGGAGCTGTTGCGGTAGGAATCAGCGATGCCCCCATGCCATCCCGCCAGACCGGTGCCCCGCTCGACTGCCCGGCGCAGCCCCTTCAGCGCTTCGGCGGAGATCGTCGACATCGTGACGGACTGGACGATGAGGTCGACGGCATCCATCACCGCAGCATCCGCGTAGATTTCGTTGGACTCCTCGATCTGCACCTCGAACCCGTTCGCCGTCAAGAACGGCAGGAACAGCTCGGTCGCCTCGATCGGGTGGTGCCCTTCCCAGCCTCCGCGGACGACCAGTGCCTTGCGCGTGCTCATGAGCGTGCTCCTTCTACAGGGGTGTATCGGCTTTCGGAAGCGGCGCTGGTCTCGACGGCTGCGAGAACCCGCTGCACCTGGGCGGCTTCTTCGAAACTCGGATGCGGGGTGCGCCCCTCGGCGACCGCCCGCACGAAATCGACGGCCTGATGGGTGAACAGGTGCTCGTAGCCGAGGCCGTGGCCCGCGGGCCACCAGGCTCCGGCGTAGGGATGCTCCGGCTCCGTGGCGTCAATGCGGCGGAAGCCCTGCTCGTGGCTCGGCAGCGTCGCGTCGTGGAACTGCACCTCATTCATGAACGAGAAGTCGAAAGCGACCGAGCCGCGGTCGCCGTTGATCTCGATGCGGTTGGCGTTGCGGTGGCCTGCGGCCATCCGGGTTGCTTCGAAGACGCCGAGGGCGCCGTCCGCGAAGGTCGCGGTGAACGCTGCGGCATCGTCGACGGTGACGGCTTCGCGCGGCGCATCCGCACTTCCGTGTCCGCCGAGGCCCACACGCTCGTCCAGCCGCGGGCGTGAGGTGACGAACGTGCGCAGCATCGCCGAGACACCCGTGATCGTCGATCCGGTCAGCCACTGTGCGGTGTCGATGCTGTGCGCACCGATATCGCCGAGCGTGCCGGATCCGGCACGCTCGCGATCGAGGCGCCAGGTGAACGGGGCATCCGGACTCGTCAGCCAGTCCTGCAGATACTGGGCGCGTACGTGGCGGATCTCGCCGAGCCGGCCGGTGTCGATGAGCTGCTTCGCCAGGGCCAGCGCCGGGGTGCGACGGTAGCTGAACCCGCACATGCTGAAGACTCCGCGCCGGGTGGCAGCTGCCGCGGCTTCGGCCATCTGCTCGGCCTCGGCGACATCGTTGGCCAACGGCTTCTCACACAGCACATGCTTTCCGGCGGCGAGGGCTGCGAGCGCGATCTCCGCATGCGTATGGCCGGGCGTGCAGATGTCGACGATGTCGATGTCATCGCGCGCGATCGCCGAGCGCCAGTCGTCGGAGGATTCCGGTATGCCGAACTCGGCCGCGGCGAGCGCGGTGCGCGCTGCGTTGCTGCCGACGAGGAGAGTAGCGGTCGGGGTCACCGGTAGGTCGAAGAATCGTGGTGCGGTCCGCCAGGCATGGGCGTGCATCCTGCCCATGAATCCGGTTCCGATGATCGCTACGCGCAGCGCCGCCATAGATGCTCCTTCGCCGTCGATGGTGTTTGCAAAAACATTGCCAGGTGCACTGGCAGAAGTCCCAGAATTTGCGCAAAATAGATGGATGCCCTCAACCGCCCGTGTCACGCTCGCTCGCGTGGCAGCGGATGCTGGCGTTAGCGTCTCGACCGCATCACGCGCGCTTCGCGGCCGAGGCGACATGGCAGCGGATACGCGAGCCCGCGTGCAGCAGGCGGCCCGCACGCTCGGGTACACGGTTGCCGGCGAATCGCGTGGCCGTCCGCGCGGGGGGATGTCACGCGTTTTCGATCTGGTGCTGAGCGGATTCCACGACCCGTACACGGACGAGGTCACCGCGGGCGCCCGCACGGCGGCGGCGAAACTGCGCTACGACCTCGTGCTGACGACCGAGCGCGACGACCCCGATGACGACTGGCCGCAGCGGATCCGCTCGCGCGGCACAGCTGGAGTGATCCTCGGACTCATCGTCCCGACCGCGGCCCAGCTCGCGCCGATGCGCCGAGCCGGCATTCCCGTGGTGTTGCTCGAACCGCGATCAGAGGCGCCGCTGAAGCTGCCCAGCATCCGCAGCACTGACCATGCCGGCGGTGCAGCCGCGGCCGAGCACCTCATCAGCCGGGGCGCTCGCCGCTTCATCCTCATCGGCGGAACGCCGTCATACCGGTACGGGCGCGGACGCGCAGAGGGTTTCCTCGAGACGCTGGCCAACCTCGCGCCCGGCGCCGAACGGGTGCGCGCCGACGCCGACTGGAGCGCGATGGGAGCATGGCGTTCCTGCGCCCGCGCACTGTCTCAGATCAGCGGGTCGGGTCCGATCGGTCTGTTCGCCTGCACGGATGAGATGGCTGCCGGAGCGTATCGGGCGATCGCCGAGGCCGGATTGTCGATCCCGAACGACGTGCTCGTCGTCGGCTTCGATGATGTGCGCGGTGCCCGGTGGATGCATCCACCGTTGAGTACTATCCGACAGCCGATTCGCGCGATGGCGGCTGCCGCTGTTCATGCCCTCGCGGCAGCGGTCGCCGGTGCCGAGATCGATGACGAACGGATCGAGCTTCCGACCGAGCTGGTTGAACGGGCATCCACCCGTACCCCAGCCGCTTCCCACCTGTCACCGCGTACCCTGGATATATGACTGAGTCCTCCGCCATCCGCTCGACGGGTCCCGCTAAACCGCAGGTGCGTCCGCGGACCGAGGGCTGGACGCAGAAGAAGGACGCCGAGGGGCGCCCGCTGCTGCAGTTCGCGAGCCCGAAGCGCGGCAAGCCGCCCGTTCATCTTGCGGACCTCACGCCTGCCGAGCGCACCGAGAAGGTCAAGGAGCTCGGACTTCCGGGCTTCCGTGCCAAGCAGCTCTCCACGCATTACTTCACGCACTACACGTCCGACCCCGCCGAGATGACTGACCTTCCCGCCGCGCAGCGGGACGAGCTCGTCGCCGGAATGCTCCCGCCGCTGCTCACCGAGGTGCGCCGGCTGGAGACCGACAAGGGCGACACAATCAAGTTCCTGTGGCGCCTCCACGACGGGGCTCTCGTCGAGTCGGTGCTCATGCGCTACCCCGGCCGCATTACGCTCTGCGTGTCTTCGCAGGCCGGATGCGGCATGAACTGCCCGTTCTGCGCGACCGGCCAGGCGGGGTTGACCCGCAACATGTCGACGGCCGAGATCATCGAGCAGATCGTCCGCGCGAACCGGCTGATCGCCGAGGGTGGCCTCGGGGGCAAAAAGAGCGACGACCACTCGATGGAGCGCGTCTCCAACATCGTCTTCATGGGGATGGGCGAGCCGTTGGCGAACTACAAGCGGGTGATGGATGCTGTGCGCATCATGGTCGCCGCGCAGCCGGACGGACTCGGTATGAGCGCCCGTGGCATCACCATCTCGACGGTCGGCCTCGTGCCCGCCATCCGCAAGCTCGCGGACGAGAACATCCCCGTCACGTTCGCACTCTCGCTGCACGCCCCCGACGACACCCTGCGCGACGAGCTCATCCCGGTGAACTCAAAGTGGAAGGTCGACGAGGCACTGGATGCCGCGTACAACTACTACGAGAAGACCGGTCGTCGCGTCTCGATCGAGTACGCGCTCATCAAGGATATGAACGACCACGCCTGGCGTGCGGACCTACTGGCGGAGAAGCTCAACCAGCGTGGCCGCGGTTGGGTGCACGTGAATCCGATCCCGCTGAATCCGACGCCGGAATCGGTGTGGACAGCATCCACCCGTGAAGTGACGAACGAATTCGTGCGCCGACTCAACGATGCCGGCGTGCCGACGACTCTCCGCGACACACGTGGCAAGGAAATCGACGGGGCCTGCGGCCAGCTTGTGGCGACGACCGAAGACGAAGTGGCGGCCGCGGCGCTGTAACGGCCTGCTCCACCCCAACCCCCGCTCCACCACAACCCCTGCTCCGGTCGCACTTCGTGCTGCTAAAACGGCGGCGGATTCATATGGTGGGAGCAACGCTCTGATTGAAGGAGCTGTTCATGGTCACGTTGTTT
>NZ_JBSVRM010000006.1:0-269468 GCF_054072595.1 Microbacterium wangyouchuni | reverse complement strand
ATCTCCTGAGACAGAAACCGTCACCAATGTTCTGAGACAAGAACCGTCACCGAAGACCTGAGACATCACACATGAAACTTGGGTTCCCACAACGATTCTCATGCAGAAACGCGTTTCTCGAACTCAGGTGGCCGGGTAGGTGACGGTGGTCTCGCTGAGGACCGCGCCCGTGGTGAGCTCAGTCGGGTGCTGCTGGCCCTGGTTCATCAGATGAAACACCTGCTTGTCGTGGGCGATCAGGTGGTCCGCGATGATCCGACGGTGACAGCGCCACCACACCGCCTCGGCGCACATCACCGTCGTGCGATGTTCGCATCCGCGTTCGAGCAACTGCACGAACCCGGTCTGAAACTCATCCGAGAGCGCGTAGTCGGCATAGTTGTGGAAGCTGCGGTTCTGCCAGAAAGCATTCACCTCGAACGGTACGCTTTTCGAAGCCGGGCGACGGCCGCCGAGTTCCGCGATGCGCTCGAAGCGGATGCTGGCGGCGCCCAGCGATTCCCGCAACGAGTCCTCGTCGAACTGAGGATTGCGCCTCGAGCCAGGAAGACGTCGCACATCGATGACCAGACCGATCTCAGCCGACTGCAACACCTCGATGAACTCCTCGATCGAGCGGTTGGAATGTCCGACGGTGAAGAACGGCAATGGCATGGTGTCAGGCTACGGCGCAGACGCGCGTCGTGCGCGGCATTGACTTGGCGCATGGTTTCCCGTAGGAAAGTACCACGAGTTTTCCAGGTGGAAAGCCTGGTGAGGGTGACGATGGAACAGCGACCGGTGGACGGGCATGACCCGCTGGCACCGCCCACGGCGGATATCGCGCAGGCATATTTGGATGAGCTCAGCGCCGTGCAATCTCGGCGAGAGGAGCATGTCGATCGTCGCGGGGCTGCGTGGCTTGCCCTCGCAGAGGCGATCACCATATCCGTTTATGTGACGATCGCAGGGTTTGCCATCGGGATGACTTCGGCGAACTCGGCGTTCCTCATCGTGCTCGCACTTTTCTTGCTCTGGACTCAGCTAGGCAACGAGCGACGTGAAGAGCTCGGCGGCATTAACCGCTCACGGGCGCGCACATGGGCGGGGGGCATCGGGATCGGTGCGCTGCTGATCATTTTCCTGCTCGGCAGGCTCGTGGCGGCGCTCGTTGGCGGTGAGATACCGCTGGTGATCTATTTCCTGCCCGGACTCATCGCGCTTGCGGTCGTCGGTGTGCCTGCCGTACGCGATATTCGCGCTTTCCGTCCCGTCGGCGAGCAACCGCCGCACAGACACCTGACCACGCCGGAGCGGTGGGCGACTGTCACCATCGGCGTGATCATGGCTGGGAGCATCTGGGTACTGGGGGTTGGAAGCGAGCTGCTGATATTGACTCTCGCTCCGGTGCTGATGTTCGCCTACCTCGCGTGGTGGGTTGCTGGGCGCATCAGCGAACGGCTGCCGGTCCTGGGAGCAGTGTGGGCCTGGCCGCAGTGGCTGGCGTTCATCCTCGGCGGGGTTGCGGTCACCGCGACAATCAGCGTGCAGCTGCTCGGCCTTGCAGTGTCCGCGAGCACATTCGCGCCGCTCGCCGCTGTGGCAATTTTGCTGGTCTTCGTGGCCAGCGCCTTCATGGACGGCCGTGATGGCTGAGAAGCATCCGCGCCTTCGGTTGGATGACAACTTCGCCAGCCCGATCCGCTTCTCGCTTATGGCTGCGCTGATCGATGGGAATGAGCTCGACTTCGGCACAATCGCCGAGATCCTCCAAGTGGGTGACTCGGCGTTGAGTAAGTCGATCTCGCATCTGCACATCGCTGGCTATGTCGCGACGCGACGAGGTGACGTCGGGAGCCGTCCTCGCACCTGGGTGCGTTCGACGATGAAGGGTGAGCGTGCCTTCGCCGCGCACCTGCAGGCGCTGCAGGAGATCGTCGAGTTCGCAGGTCACCGCAGCTGAGATGCCCCCACCAGATCCGGATGGTGGATGGCAGCGACGTCCGGGTGCGCGCGCAGACGTGACTTCAACGCGTTCTCGCCGTAGAGACTGTGGATCGGGTTCGTCGGATCTGCCGTGACTCCGCGAGCTTCAGCCGCGAGCTCGGCAGGCAAGTCGATCAGTGGGAGACGGGCATCCAATGCTGGATTGAAGAAGAACGGCACCGAGATGCGCTCATTCGGAGCTTTCGGTGAGATCACCCGGTGATTGGTGGCCTTCAGATAACCGCCGGTGGCGTACTCGAGCAACTCGCCGATGTTCACCACGAAAGCCCCGTCGACCGGTGGAGCATCGACCCATTTGCCGTCGCGCTCGACCTGCAGACCGCCCACGCCCGGCTCGACCCACAGCAGCGTCAGTACGCCGGAATCCTTGTGTGCTCCCACGCCCTGCTGGGGCGCGGGCTCATTGGTTCCGGGATAGCGCACGATCTTGATGAGTGTTGACGGGTCGCCGAAGTTCGACTCGAAGTACGACTCGTCGGCGCCGAGAGCAAGAGCCCAGGCCCGAAGCAGTTTGCGGGCAACGCCCGACAGCTGCGCGTGCCATTCGGTCACGACCTCGCGCAGCTCCGGCTGCGCTGCCGGCCAGAGATTCGGTCCGAGTAGGCGGTTGAACGCCGGGCCGCCGGTGACCGTCTCACGCTCGGGGCCGATGTCGATCTGCTCGCGCCAGTCGATCTTCCCCTGCGTCCGTTCCCCGCCCACGCGCGTGTAGCCACGGAAGTGCGGGCTCTTGATATTCTCGATCGACAGCTTCTCCTCCTCAGGCAGAGCGAAGAAGTCCAGGGCTGCCCGGTGCAATCGGCGGGACAGGTCCGCAGTCACACCCGTGCCGGTGAGGTAGAAGAAGCCCACGTCGTGGGTGGCCGCGCGCAGGTCATCTCGGAAGCGCGCCGCGGCCTCGATGCCGTTGTCGAGCTGGGAGAGGTCGAGGACGGGAAGATTCAGATCAGCCATGGCCTGAGGCTAAACGCCGATCGCTCCGTCCGCGATGAATATTGCCCAGCATTACCGCCGGTAACATTTAGGTCATGCCTCGTCTGTGGATTTCGCTCCGTCTGCTGTTGCCCGCCGTCTGGATCGGACTGATCGTCGGACTGAGCTTCATGGAGACTCCGCTGAAGTTCTTGGCCCCGGGCATCACGACGCCACTGGGCCTCGGTATCGGCCGACTCGTGTTCATCTCGCTGTCGATCGCCGGGTGGATCATCCTCATCGTGCTGACTCTGATCTCTCAAGCCCGGCCGCGCGAGACCCGCGGCGGCTGGATACTGGTTGGGGCAATGTGGGTGATCATGGCTGTCGAGTCCTTCGCGATTCGTCCCGCGCTGGCCGCGCGTAGCGACATCATCATCGCTGGCGGTGACCCGGGAGAGTCCGTGCTGCACTACATCTACATAGCGGCCGAACTGCTGCTGCTCGCGGTGCTTGTCTGGTACCTCGTGCTCGGTACGCGTCGTATTAAGATCGCCTGAATCGACTGCGCCGCCAGCCTGTCAATCCTCGCGCGGGCGGCGGGAGCCGGTGGGATCCTCGCGGCGCGAGGTGTCACTGCCGAGTCGATGATCGGAGAAGAGCCAACGCGCACGCGGTTCGATCAGCGGCCGGAACAGCTGGCGCACCGGCTTCGTTGCCAGAACAAGTGCGATTCCGACAGAGAGCACGATCACCATCGGCAACCAGATCCAGGTCGGTTCGGCATCACGCAGGATGCCGGACTCGCGGAACGGGTAGAGCACGAATGAGTGCAGCAGGTACACGTACATCGTGTACTGCCCGAACTGCGTCCACCAGGTGGCGCGACGCGGGATCAGCACGAAGAACGCGGCGGTGAGCAGCAGCCCGATCAGGATCAGCGCCAGTCGAATCGCCCCGGACCACCAGGCGTGCGCGCCCAGTTCGGCGTAGGAATCGACGTAGAAGAACCATCGGTCAAGGTCGATGCTCGACCAGACTTCCACCCAGTTCCAGGCGACGAAGGCGTCCACGGCGAAGATGAGCAGCGCGAGCACTCGCAACCACCAGGGGCGGAAGTCGATCAAGCGCAGTCGGTCGACGATGTCGTGTTCACGCAGCCACCAGCCGAGCACGAAGAACGGCAGAAATCCGAGGGTGCGCGACAGTGAGAAAGTACTGTCGACATTGGGCAGGTATCCGGCGCCGAGTGAGATCAGCAGACTCCAGGTCAGCGGCCAGCGCAGCAGAGCCAGGTAGGGCAGGACGAGTCGGAAGATGCCGAGTGCCAGCAGGAACCACAGAGTCCAGGATGGTTGGGTGAGGTTCGCAGTCGCCTCTCCCTCCACCAGCCATTTGGTCAGTGTCCACAGCAGTTCGAAGATCACATAGGGCAACAGGATGTCAGTGATCACCCGCGCCATCTGCTTTCTGGTGGGTGGGGCGGATTTCGAGAAGTAGCCGGCGATGATCGCAAATGCGGGCATGTGAAAGGCGTAGAACGACAGGTACAGCGCCATGGCGATGTCGGAGTCATAGGTGAGGCGCTGAATTGCGTGCCCGAGCACGACCAGGACGATGCACGCGTAGCGGGCGTTGTCCCAGAACGGCACGCGCCTGCGGGGTCGACCGGTTGACCCGGTTTCCGGACCGGTGGGCGTGTGCGCGGTACTGCTCATCCAAAGAGGCTACCGGTCGGGAATAAAGTTGCCCGGAGGACGTTTACTCATATATATTCAACTGAATGGATACGGATTGCTACAGCATCCACCCCACGAACTACGGAGCAAAAGATGAGCGAGTCCACCGACAACTCGGGCATGCAGTTCGGCCTCTTCACGGTCAGCGATGTCACACAGAACCCCGTCACCGGGGAGACTCCGAGCGAAGGCCAGAAGATCAAAGACGCGATCACGATCGCGAAGCACGCCGAAGAAGTGGGGCTGGACGTCTTCGCTGTCGGCGAGCACCACAACCCGCCCTTCTGGTCGTCCTCTCCTTCGACCACGCTCGCCGCGATCGCCGCGCAGACCGAGCGTCTGATCCTGTCGACCTCTACGACGTTGATCACTACGAACGACCCGGTGAAGATCGCCGAAGACTTCGCGATGCTTCAGCACATCTCCGACGGACGCACCGACATCATGCTTGGCCGCGGTAACACCGGGCCCGTCTACCCGTGGTTCGGCAAGGATATCCGCCAGGGCCTGCCGCTCGCGATCGAGAACTACGCTCTGCTTCACAAGCTCTGGCATGAGGACGTCGTCGATTGGGAAGGCAAGTTCCGCACGCCGCTGCAGGGCTTCACCTCCACGCCGCGCCCCCTCGACGGCGTCGCACCCTTCGTGTGGCACGGATCGATCCGCACCCCAGAGATCGCGGAGCAGGCCGCCTACTATGGCGACGGCTTTTTCGCGAACAACATCTTCTGGCCCAAGGAGCACTACCAGCGTCTGATTGAGCTGTACCGCCAGCGCTACGCCCACTACGGACACGGCACACCGGAGCAGGCGATCGTCGGCCTGGGCGGCCAAGCGTTCATGCGCGCGAAGTCGCAGGATGCCGTGAACGAGTTCCGCCCGTACTTCGACAACGCACCGGTCTACGGTCACGGTCCGAGTATGGAGGACTTTACCGAGATGACGCCGTTGACGGTCGGTTCGCCGCAGCAGGTCATCGACCGGTATGCCGGGATGCGCGACTTCTACGGCGACTATCAGCGTCAGCTCTTCCTGATGGACCATGCCGGGCTGCCGTTGAAGATCGTCCTCGAACAGCTCGACATCCTCGGTGGCGAGGTCGTGCCGGTGCTGCGCCGTGAGCTGGCGAAGAACCGTCCGGGAGAAGTTCCGGATGCTCCCACCCATGCCGCACGTGTTCGCGCCGTGTACGGGGACGGACCCACCCGCGAGGCGCGTCCAGGTGTGAACCGTGGCGACAATCTGACAGCAGGCTCCCCGTATCAGGACACACCGGCGCCGGCAGGCTCCGCATTCGGCATCGGCAGGAAGGAAGCGTGAGCATGAGTACTCGTCGTATCGCCGTCATCTCGGCGGGTCTCTCGAATCCGTCATCCACCCGAATGCTGGCCGATCGGCTCGCGGCAGAAACGGTGCGGCACCTCGCCGAATTGGATGTGCAGGCCACCGTTGACGTGATCGAGCTTCGCGACCACGCGCACGACATCACGAACAACATGCTCACGGGTTTCGCGCCGCCGGCGCTGGAATCAGCCATCAACACCGTGTATTCAGCGGATGCCCTGATCGCCGTCACGCCCATCTTCTCGACGAGCTACAGCGGTCTGTTCAAGTCGTTCATCGATGTTCTGGACCCGGATGCGCTCACCGACAAGCCAGTGCTGATCGGTGCGAACGCAGGAACCGCACGGCATTCGCTGGCGATCGACTACGCGATTCGTCCGTTGTTCGCCTACTTGCACGCGGAGGCCGTGTCGACGGGCGTGTTCGCGGCATCCAGCGACTGGGGCGGTGCCGGAGACGAGGTAGCGCCGCTGGCCAAGCGCGTGGCCAAGGGCGCGAAAGAGCTCGCCGAAGCCATTGCTCGTAAGGACGCTGCGCACTCCACAGATCCGTTCGACCCGGCGAACTACCTCGGGGAGGGACGTTCGTTCGGCCACCTGCTCGGTGGACTCGCGGGGGAGTGATGCCGCGCGCACGCAAAGCCGAGGGGCGGACCTCGAACAAATAGAAGATGAAGAGGGCCACCCCGATCGGGGTGGCCCTCTGACGGTCAACCGCTCTTGCGTCGGAACTCGCGCCGCGTCTGCGGGGCGTTTGCCGCGTGGACGGCGGATTCGCCATCCAGATGCGACTCACCATTGCGGTGATGTGCGTTCTTCTTCTCGAGCGCTTCCTTGAACTTGCGCTTCATGTCCTCAGACGAGGAGGCTGCGCCTTCTTCGGTGCTCATGAGGTCAGCCTACTCCGACGGTGCCCCAGCAGGAAAGAACTCCTTTCTGCGCGTGTGCCCGAAATCACACGTGAACCGCGACCGCCGGGATCGAACGGAAACCGAATCGGAGACAGCGGGTGAAGAAAGACCGTGCACAGAGTGAACACTCGATGCCTGGGCCGGTTCCGGTGCAATCCCGGTGTCCGTGCACGGCATCCTGACATCGTGAGAGTCGCGATTGTGACCGAATCATTCCTGCCGCACATGAACGGTGTGACAGGGTCTGTGCTGCAGATCCTGCGCCACCTCGAACGCAGAGGGCATGTCGCCCATCTGATCGCTCCGGATGCCGCGGGCATCCCCCAGCAGTTGCACGGTGCTGTGATTGAGCCGGTGACCAGCGTCGCGCTGCCCGGCTACCGCGACGTCCGCGTGGGAACAGTCGGCGCCCAGCGCATCGCTTCGTCACTGAACCGATTCCGTCCGGACGTCGTGCACCTGGCCTCACCATTCGCACTCGGGTGGCGCGGCGCGCTGGCCGCATCCCGCAGCGGTGTCGCCTCGGTAGCCGCCTATCAGACCGACGTCGCCGCGTACACCACCCGCTATGGAATGGCAGCAACGACTGAGTTCGCCAAGAACCACCTCGTCCGTCTGCATCGCAGGGCCACCCTCACCCTTGCCCCATCGGCGGGCGCTGAACAGCAGCTCGCTGCACTCGGGATCGACCGCATCCGACGCTGGGGGCGTGGTGTGGATGCTGAACGCTTCCATCCCTCGCGGCGCGTCGAGCGCGGCGACGGGGGAGAGGTCGTCGTGGGCTACGTCGGGCGGCTTGCGGCAGAGAAGCAGGTGGAGGATCTGCGTGTGCTCGCGCAGCTGGACGGGGTGCGTCTCGTGATCGTCGGTGAGGGCCCGGCCCGGCAGCGACTCGAGTCGCTGATGCCCGGTGCAGCGTTCCTCGGACATCTCACCGGAGACGCGCTCGCGCAGGAGATGGCATCATTCGATATCTTCGTGCACCCCGGAGAGAGCGAGACCTTCGGCCAGACACTGCAAGAGGCGCACGCCAGCGGGGTCCCTGTGGTCGCGACGGGGCGCGGCGGGCCAGTGGATCTCGTCCGGATGGGGATCGACGGCTGGTTGTACCGGCCGGGCGACCTGCAGGACCTGCGCATGCGGGTGGTAGATCTGGTGGGAGATCGGCGTAAGCGCCGTGCTTTCGGGGCTGCCGGGCGTGCAGCTGTGGAGCACCGCAGTTGGGAGGCAGTGTGCGACCGCCTGCTGACACATTTCGCGGAGGCACAAGAGCTGAATTCGGCGGATCGGATGCTCCGGGCGCCGCGGTTGCGACGCCCGGAAACGCCGCAGCCCGTCGCCGGAGGCCACTGGCGACGCTACGTCGCATTGGGCGATTCGCTGACTGAAGGACTGTGCGACCCCGCGCCAGACGGCACACTGCGCGGGTGGGCTGACCGGCTCGCATTGCTGCTGGCGGCGCCCGGTGGACTCCACTATGCGAACCTGGCCGTACGTTCGCGCCGGGTGCGCGACGTGAGCGGACCGCAACTGGCCAGAGCCAGACAGCTCCGTCCGGACCTGGTCTCCATCCTGGTCGGGGCCAACGACCTGGTGAGGGCGCGCGTCGATGTTGCTGCACTCGCAGCGCAGGTGGAGACTGCGGTGCGGACACTGCGTGCCGATGGCGCCGACGTCATTCTGGTCACGCCGTTCCTCCCGGGGCGAGCGGCGGCGCGGCTGCTCGTGGCACGCTTCGCCGATTTCTCCAACAGGCTCGTCGGCATCGCCGAGCGCACCGGCGCGATTCTGCTGGATACTGATCTGCACCCCGTGCTGGCTTCGCCACCGAACTGGGGTGAGGATCTGGTACATCTGAGCAGTCGCGGCCACCGCTACCTCGCCTACTGCGCGGGTGAGATGCTCGGAGTGCCGCACGCCGAGACGCTCGGTGCGCTGGATGAGGCACTGCATGATACTGGCCGCCCTGTCTCTCGCACCGCGTGGTGGCGCAGGTACGCGCTGCCGTGGGCCTGGCGGCGCTTGCGTGGCCGTGCCGCCGGCGACGGGCGAGTCGCCAAGCATGACGACTACGTCTACATCGGCCGCTCGTCAAGCATGCGCGGCGTCGCACTACGCTGAGCGGGTGCGCTGATAGAGTAAAGGTGGACTGCTGTGCGCAGTTCGCGTGCGTTTTCACGCACGCTTACGCATATCCTCGGCCGTCACACGGATGGACGAGTTTAAACAAAGAAGGAGAGACCTCTTGGAAGGTCCTGAAATCACTGCCGCCGAGGCCGTTCTTGACAACGGTCGCTTCGGCACCCGCACCATCCGCTTCGAAACTGGTCGTCTTGCTCAGCAGGCGCAGGGTTCGGTTGCGGCTTACCTCGACGAAGAGACCATGATTCTCTCGGCGACCAGCGCTGGAAAGCACCCGCGCGAAGGCTTTGACTTCTTCCCGCTGACCGTGGACGTCGAAGAGCGTTCCTACGCAGCTGGCAAGATTCCCGGCTCGTTCTTCCGTCGTGAGGGTCGCCCCTCGACCGAGGCGATCCTGGTCTGCCGACTGATCGACCGTCCGCTGCGTCCGTCGTTCGTCGATGGTCTGCGCAACGAGGTCCAGGTCGTCATCACCGTGCTTTCGATTGCGCCGGGCGAGTACTACGACGCTCTCGCGATCAACGCGGCATCCGCGTCGACCCAGATCTCGGGTCTGCCGTTCTCGGGTCCCATCGCCGGTGTGCGTCTCGCGCTCATCCCGGGCCAGGGCGAGCACGCCGACCAGTGGGTCGCGTTCCCGAACGAGGCTCAGGTCGCTGAGGCTGTGTTCGACCTGATGGTCGCCGGTCGTGTCGTCAAGAAGTCTGATGGCTCCGAAGACGTCGCGATCATGATGGTCGAGGCTGAGGCAACCGAAAACAGCTGGAACCTCATCAAGGGCGGCGCAGTAAAGCCGAACGAAGAGGTCGTCGCCGCAGGGCTCGAGGCCGCAAAGCCTTTCCTCAAGCAGCTTGTCGAGGCGCAGGCCGAGATGGCTTCGCACTCCTCGAAGGCTCCGGGCGTCTACCCCGTCTTCCCGGCGTATGAGCAGGGCACCTACGACTTCATCTCCGCATCTGCGACAGCTGACCTCGAGAAGGTCTACCAGATCGCCGACAAGATCGAGCGCCAGACCGCCGATGACGAGGTCAAGGATCGCGTCAAGGCCGAGGTTGTTGCTGCTGTTGAAGCAGGAACCCTTCCTGCGTCTGCAGCCGGTGAGGTCTCCGGTGCGTACAAGTCGCTGACCAAGAAGATCGTTCGCGACCGCGTCCTCACCGAGGGTGTCCGTATGGATGGTCGTGGCCTTGCTGACATCCGTCCGCTGGACGCTGAGGTGCAGGTCATCCCGCGCGTGCACGGCTCCGCGATCTTCCAGCGCGGCGAGACCCAGATCATGGGTGTCACCACGCTGAACATGCTCAAGATGGAGCAGCAGATCGACTCGCTGTCTCCGACCACTTCCAAGCGCTACATGCACCACTACAACTTCCCGCCCTACTCGACCGGTGAGACCGGTCGTGTCGGTTCGCCGAAGCGTCGTGAGATCGGGCACGGCTTCCTGGCCGAGCGTGCGCTCATGCCGGTGCTGCCCAGCCGCGAAGAGTTCCCGTACGCGATCCGTCAGGTGTCTGAGGCTCTCAGCTCCAACGGCTCGACGTCGATGGGATCGGTTTGCGCTTCGACTCTGTCGCTGCTGAACGCGGGTGTGCCGCTGCGCGCAGCCGTCGCCGGCATCGCCATGGGTCTCGTCTCCGATGAGGTTGACGGCCAGACGCGCTACGCGGCCCTGACCGACATCCTCGGTGCAGAAGACGCGCTCGGCGACATGGACTTCAAGGTCGCAGGCACCAGCGAGTTCATCACTGCTATCCAGCTCGACACGAAGCTTGACGGCCTCCCGTCGGATGTTCTCACCGGCGCGCTGACGCAGGCCCGTGATGCACGTCTGACGATTCTCGGCGTCTTGAATGCTGCGATCGACACGCCTGACGAGATGGCGCCGACCGCGCCTCGCGTCATCAGCGTTCAGATCCCCGCTGACAAGATCGGTGAGCTGATCGGCCCGAAGGGCAAGACGATCAACGCGATCCAGGACGAGACCGGCGCTCAGATCTCCATCGAGGAAGACGGCACTGTTTACATCGGTGCTGTTGACGGCCCCTCGGCTGAGGCCGCGCGCGCTCAGGTCAACGCGATCGCGAACCCGACCAACCCCGAGGTCGGCGAGCAGTTCCTCGGAACTGTTGTGAAGATCGCCTCGTTCGGTGCCTTCATCTCGTTGCTGCCCGGCAAGGATGGTCTGCTGCATGTCACCGAAGTGCGCAAGCTCGCCGGTGGCAAGCGTGTTGAGAACGTTGATGACGTGCTCAACGTAGGCCAGAAGATCCTCGTCAAGATCACGAAGATCGATGACCGCGGCAAGCTGTCGCTGGAGCCCGTCCTCGACGACGCTCCCGCTGCCGATGCTGCGCCCGATGCGGAGTCCGCTGAGGCGTAAAGTCTGAGATTCGGCCCGGATTCTGCTCCATGTGAGTCGAATCCGGGCCTTTCTCGTACCCGTCGTTATCAGAACGTTATGAAAACTTGGCTTCCGCCTGCCTGTAATGGCAGGTGAGGGAGGCATTTGCGCTTACCCTCGAAGTACGCACCGGGGGGTGCCGCATGTCAAGCAAGTAACGACAGAGATCACGCGTGCGGAGGTGGTTGAAGGATGCGGTTGTTCGGAACAGGGGACACTGCGCACCAGACGAGCGCGTCCAGCATGTCGTACGAGCATCCTTCCGCTCCGATTCCCGTCGTCGGCCCCGGCATCGGTGAGACGCTGCGTGTTCCGATCGGTGACACCGGGATCGAAGTCTTTCCGCTGATCCTGGGCGCGGCGGAGTTCGGCTGGAATGTCGACCTCGAGACCAGCCATGCGATCCTCGATCGCTACGTCGAGTTTGGTGGCAATGCCGTGCACACCGCCGACGGGTTCTCCGGCGGCCGAAGCGAGCACATCATCGGGCAGTGGCTGCGCTCGCGCAGACAACCGCGTGACGTCGTGCTGGGCGTTCGCGTCGGCTCTCATGCCGACAACCCCGGGCTCGGGGCGACCAACCTCGTGCGCGCCGTCGAAGGCTCTCTCACTCGTCTCGGGGTCGAGCGCATCGACATCCTCTACCTGGATGCCACACTTGATCAGAGCACGAACCTCGAGGACACCCTCGCGACCGCGGAGTGGTTGCGTGGCGCAGGGAAGATCAACGTCCTCGGCGCATTCCGGTTCGCACCGGAACGGCTCGTAGAAGCGCGAATTCTCGCGTCGGCCGGGTATCCCCGCATCGAGGTCCTTGATGAGCCGTACAACCTGATTCGCCGCGATGCATTCGAGGGCGATCTGCGCCTCGTGGCCGGGGCGCAGAACTTGGCAGTCACGCCATCGCACGCGCTGGAGCACGGATTCCTGTCGGGCCGCCACCGCAGCAAGGCGCTGATGTCTCAGGGCGTTCGCGGTGAACAGTTGCGCGAGCGGTTGAATCGCCGCGGCATCCGGATCCTGCGCGCGCTGGACCAGATCGCAACAGATCTTCAGGCACCGGTTGCCGCCGTCTCGATCGCCTGGCTGCTCGCGCAGCGTACGATCGCCGCGCCCATCGTCAATACCTTCGCGATGCAACACGTCGAAGAGCTGATGCAGGGAGCAGGCATCTCGTTGACCCGCACGCAGATCGCAGAACTCACCCGCGCCGGTAATTGAGCACAGCGCGCCCCGAGACGTTTCCGGGCGGGTAGGCTGGACGCGCCCCCTGTGACAGTGGGTAACGAAGCGAGTGGGTTGTGACGCATTACATCTATCTGGTCAGACATGGCGAACATCAAGACGCTGAGCACGGCGTCGACGACGGACCCCTTTCTCCTCGGGGGCGGCGACAGGCGGAATTGATTGCCGACAGGCTGTCCGGCCTTCCGCTGAACCGGGTATGGCATTCGCCACTGCTCCGAGCGACCGAAACTGCCCGAGCGATCGCCGAGCGGCTTCCCGCAGTGTCACCTGAGCCATCGGCATTGCTCTTCGACTGCGTTCCTACGGGGATGTCAGGCGAGACGCCATCCGCTTATGAACCCTTCTTCGGCTCGATCACAGAAGCTGAGATCGAGGCGGGAGGCGCTCAGATGGCCGACGCGGTCAGCGAGTTCCTCGTGCGCAAACAGGGCGATGTTCACGAAGTCCTGATCACGCACAACTTCGTCATCGCCTGGTTCGTACGCGAAGTGCTCGGTGCACCGGAGTGGCGATGGATGACGTTGAACCAGGCTCACTGCGGGTTGACCGTGATCGCGCAGAAGCAGGGCCGGCCCTGGTCGCTCGTCAACCATAATGAGCTCAGCCACCTGCCGGTCGAGTTGTGGACCGGGCTGCCCGACCCGATGCCGGCGTGAACGCGTCAGGGGCAGCGGAGCCAAATAGACTGGGTACATGACCAAGCAGGTGGCTCTCGTCGGCGGTACCGGCAAGCTCGGAACGATAATCAAAAGCGTGATTGATGATCTTCCGGGATTCGAAGTGACGCGCGTGCTGTCCTCTTCGAGTGATCTTTCGGAGCTCAGCGATGCTGATCTCGTCGTCGACGCATCCACGCCTCAGGTGAGCATCGAAGTCGTCCGTGCAGCAGTCGAGTACGGGATCAATGTTCTCGTCGCGACATCTGGTTGGTCAGCGGATCGAATCGCGCTGGTTCGTCCGCTGGTGCAATCCGCAGGAACGGGCGCGGTGTTCATTCCGAACTTCTCACTCGGCTCCGTACTCGGCTCGGCCCTCGCCGCCGCAGCGGCACCGTTCTTCTCTTCCGCGGAGATCGTCGAGGCGCATCGCGATACGAAGATCGACTCGCCCAGCGGCACCGCGGTGCGAACCGCTGAGCTCATTGCCGCCGCGCGATCCGAGGTCGGCCCCGTCAACGCGCCCCACGCCGACCAGCGCGCTCGTGGCCAGCAGGTCGCCGGTGTTCCCGTGCATTCGCTCCGCCGCGCCGGGGTGATCGCCCGTCAGGATGCGATTCTGTCCGGACCGGGAGAGACGCTGACCATCACTCACGACACGGTGGAACCCGCCGAGGCCTACGCCCCGGGCATCCGTCTGGCTGTGCCGTTCGCTGCGGAGGCGCGCGGTGTCGTGATCGGTTTGGAGAACATGATTGACATCGGAATCCGAGCCCGCTCGTGATGACTCGCATCGGTGTCGCGCTGATCGGTGCCGCCCTGATCCTGTACTTCGTGCTGATGGGACAGAAGGCCATCCTCTTCATCACGAGTGGTCAGCCCGTCGGCATCGCGATGGGTATCGCGCTGCTGGTGCTGCCGCTGATCGGGATCTGGGCGCTGGTGCGAGAGATCCAGTTCGGCGTTCAGGCTGAAAAACTCGGCACGAAACTCGACGGCGAGGGCGGGATGCCGGTAGCCGAGACCGACCTGACGCCCAGTGGCCGTATCGCCAAGGCCGATGCCGAACCCATGATCCGGCGCTATATCGCGGAGGCGGATGCTGCTCCGGACGAATGGCGTGCACGGTATCGACTGGGCGTGGTGCAGGATGCCGCAGGGCGGCGTAAAGACGCGCGTGCAAGTATTCGCCACGCCATCCAGGTCTCCAAGCGGAAGGCTTAGCCCTCCGCTCGGAGTGGATGCTCAGGCGAGTGTTGCCTCGAGCGTGATCTCGATGCCGGCCAGCGCCTGAGACACCGGACATCCGGTTTTCGCGCCTTCGGCGATCTCCTGGAACTGCTCCTGGGTGAGTCCGGGAACGGTTGCGTTGACGTTGAGGTGGCTGCCGCTGATACCGACGCCGGGCTTGAAGGTCACCGACGCGCTCGTGTTCACGTTCTCCGGCGGCGTGCCGTTCTCGCTCAGCGCGTGCGAGAGCGCCATGCTGAAGCAGGATGCGTGCGCAGCTGCGATGAGCTCTTCGGGAGTCGTCGTACTGTCGGAGCCTTCGCTGCGGGCCTTCCAGTTGATCGGGAAGGTGCCGATATTCGACGAGGAGAACTGGACAGTGCCGGAGCCCTCGGCAAGAGAACCGTTCCAGATCGTCGTTGCTTCGCTGGTGATAGGCATAATTTCCTCCAGAAGTCGGGACCGGGTGTTCGGTCAGCCTATCGACGAACCACACTCCGGGGAACAGCTCCATCACGTACCGGGTATCCTGACAGACATGAGCGCAGCTGTCCCGACGCCGTATGAAGATCTGCTCCGTGACGTACTTGAGCACGGCACTCACAAGGATGACCGCACCGGAACCGGCACCACCAGCGTGTTCGGACGCCAGATCCGTTTTGATCTGGCTAAGGGCTTCCCGCTGATCACCACCAAGCGGGTGCATTTCAAATCGATCGCCTATGAGCTGCTGTGGTTCCTGCGCGGGGATTCGAATGTCACCTGGCTACAGGAGCATGGCGTCAGCATCTGGGACGAATGGGCCGATGCAGACGGTGACCTCGGCCCGGTCTACGGCGTCCAGTGGCGCTCCTGGCCGACGCCCGACGGCGAGCACATCGATCAGCTCTCGCAGGTGATCGACCAGATTCGGGCGACTCCGGATTCGCGACGCCTGATCGTTTCGGCATGGAACCCGGCCGATATCCCAGACATGGCGCTCGCGCCCTGTCACGCCCTGTTCCAGTTCTACGTCGCCGACGGCAAGCTGTCGTGCCAGCTCTACCAGCGCAGCGCCGACATGTTCCTCGGCGTGCCGTTCAACATCGCCAGCTACGCGCTGCTGACGTTGATGGTCGCCCAGCAAGTGGGGCTCGAACCCGGCGACTTCGTGTGGACCGGTGGCGACTGTCACATCTACGACAATCACCGCGAGCAGGTGCGCGAGCAGCTCTCCCGCGACGCCTACGACTACCCGACGCTGACGTTCGCGCGAAAGCCGGAGTCGATTTTGGACTACGACTTCTCCGATTTCGTCGTCGAGGGCTACCAGCACCACCCGCCGATCCGTGCGGCAGTAGCGGTATGACCTGGGTCGGCCTGATCTGGGCTGAGGCGGCCGGTGGTGTCATCGGCGCCGAAGGCGGCATGCCGTGGCATGTGCCAGAGGATCTCGCGCACTTCAAGGAAATCACGCTGTCCGCACCCGTGGTGATGGGGCGCAAGACCTGGGATTCGCTTCCGGAGCGGTTCCGCCCCCTGCCGCAACGCGACAACATTGTCATCACCCGCCAGCAGGACTGGACAGCCGAAGGTGCACGCCGTGCTCCAGACTTGAGCGCAGCCGTGCGCGGGCTGGACAAGGTCTGGATCATCGGTGGAGCGGAGATCTTCGCTCAGGTGATCGGGCACGCCGATCGGCTGGAGGTCACCGAGCTGGATCTGAAGGTGGCCGGTGATGCTTATGCGCCGTCGAAGGACGGCTGGCGGCTCGTGGACGAGGGGGAGTGGCAGACCTCTCGCACCGGAATCCGCTTCCGCTTTCTCGGATATGAGCGCTGATGCCGATCGCCCTCATCACGGGTGCCAGCGCCGGCCTCGGCGCTGAATTCGCTCGACAACTCGCTCAGCGCCGAGCTGATCTCGTGCTCGTGGCGCGCTCGGATGATGCTCTGGAGCAACTGGCGGTCGAACTGCGCCAGACCTATGGTGTCGCTGTCGAGGTGCTCGTCGCCGACGTGGTGGATGAGGCCGGGGTGGAACGTGTGGTGAAGCGCCTCCTTGACCCGGAGCATCCGATCGATCTGCTGATCAACAACGCGGGGTTCGGGCTCCCACTGAAATTTGCGGACAACGACGTAGCCGATGAAGTGCGGCATCTTCGAATCCATGTCGAAGCGCCGCTGCGGCTGATGCACGCAGCGCTCGGTGCGATGCGTGGACGGGGTGGCCGGATCATCAACGTCGCATCGGTCGCCGCATTCATCCCGCGATCGACGTACGCCGCCTGCAAGAGGTGGCTGGTCGGCTTCAGCGAATGGGCGAACTCAGAATACGCCCGAGATGGCGTCACCGTCACGGCGTTGTGCCCCGGATTCACGCACACGAATTTTCACGAGCGGATGGGCCTGCCTCCCGGTGAGGAGGGGATCGCCGCGTGGATGTGGCTGGATGCCCGCACCGTCGTTCGCGAGGGACTTCGCGACGCTGCGCGTGGCAAGTCGCTGTCGGTACCGTCCTGGCGCTACAAACTGATCGTCGCGGCGACGCGGATCGTCCCCTCCGCTCTGCTATCTAAGGCCGGACGACGCGGGCGCATGTGATCGCCTTACGGGCTTCGCCGAGGATGCAGCTCAGCGGAAGCGGCCGAGATGAATGCCCGCGTACGCGAGTGCGCCGAC
Organism: Microbacterium wangyouchuni; assembly: GCF_054072595.1. Taxonomy (NCBI): domain Bacteria; kingdom Bacillati; phylum Actinomycetota; class Actinomycetes; order Micrococcales; family Microbacteriaceae; genus Microbacterium; species Microbacterium wangyouchuni. The sequence continues at coordinate 252,240 of NZ_JBSVRM010000006.1, read as the reverse complement.
CGTTTCTCCATCGGTGATGCGTCCGTCAGCGACCATGCGCAGTACCTCGTCGAACGGGATCCAAGAGACCTCGACGATGCCCTCTTCCGCCTGAGCAGATCCGGCGGCTGTGGTGAGCCCCTCAGCGAGAAACACGTACTCGGGCGCGACGGTTACGCCGTTCAGGGCGTTCATCAGCCCGACCTGCGTCCACGTAGCGGCGCGCATTCCGGTTTCTTCGAGCAGTTCGCGTTGCGCGGCCAGCAGGGGCTCTTCTCCATCGCTGCCGCCGGCGGGAACTTCGATCGATCGTCCGGTCGTGTACCGCTCGAGTGTCACCAGGCACACGCGCATCTCGTCGTCAACGGCCACGATGAAAACGGCGGGGTGACGTACCGAGACCACGCCGTAGATCCCGTCGCCGGCGGGGCCGGTGACAGCATCCTCACGCACTGAGATCCATGGATTCTCGTAAACGATCCGCGAGTCGTTGGTGCGCCAGGTCATGCGTCGACTCTAGTAGCGGCTTCATCCGCGTCGCGGCGAGTGACTCAACACCGATACGCTGGGACCATGACGCACTCGGGTAACCCTTTCGGACAGGTTCTCGTCGCGCTCGTCACTCCGATGACGGCCGACGGTGAAGTCGATTGGCCCGCCGTCGAAAAGCACATGGATGACGTCATCACCGCTGGTGCTGACGGCATCGTCGTGACCGGGACGACTGGCGAGACCTCTACGCTTACCGACCCCGAGAAGCTCAAGCTCGTCGAAGTCGGCAAGTCCGTCTCCTCGGGCCGCGCGAAGATCATCACCGGCGGTGGCTCCAACGAGACAGCGCACGCGATCGAGCTTTACAAGGCCAGTGAGAAGGCCGGCGCTGACGGCATCATGATCGTCACGCCGTACTACAACAAGCCGACCCAGGCAGGAATCCTGACGCATTTCCGTCTGGTGGCAGACTCCACCGACCTGCCGGTGATCCTGTACGACATCCCGGGTCGCACGGGTGTGCCGATCAAGTACGAGACGATTCTGCGTCTGGCCAAGCACCCGAATATTCTTGCCGTGAAGGACGCCAAGGGCGACTTCAGCGAGGTCAGCCGCGTGCTGAATCAGACTGATCTGATGTACTTCTCCGGTGACGATGCGAATGCACTGCCGCATCTCGCCATCGGCGCAACCGGACTCATCGGCGTCACCGCGAATATCACCGCTGCACCGTACCGCACGATCGTGGATGCTGTGAACCGCGGCGACCTTGCTGCCGCCACGGCAGAGCACAAGCGCCTCGAGCCGCTCGTTCGGGCCACGATGACACATGTTCCCGGTACGGTCTCGGCGAAATACATCCTGCACGGCCTCGGCCGTATCTCCAGCCCTCGGGTACGACTTCCGCTGGTCGGTCCGGAGGAGTGGGAGGCCGCGCTCATCGAAGATGAGCTGTCTGTCGTCACCGATATCGCTGGTGCAGATTTCTCGAATTTCCGCCCCGACCGCAATGCGGCCGCCGGTGGTGCCCTGCCGAAGGTGCACGGTACGACGCGCTGAGACGACGGGCGCGTCGCGCGCCCATAAGAACGACCGGGCACGACGAGTGTCCGACTGAGGAGACATCAATGTCCAATCCCATCGCCGCTCCCGAACCGCTCGCCGAGGGGGCCCTCCGCGTCATCCCGCTGGGTGGCTTGGGCGAGATCGGTCGCAACATGACGACCTTCGAGTACGACGGCAAGATCCTCATCGTGGACTGCGGTGTGCTCTTCCCTGAGGAGCACCAGCCCGGCGTCGACCTGATCCTGCCGGACTTCGAGCCGATCAAAGACCGCCTCGACGACATCGTCGGCATCGTCCTCACTCACGGGCACGAAGACCACATCGGTGCCGTTCCGTATCTGCTGCGTCTGAAGAACGACATTCCGCTGATCGGCTCAGGTCTGACACTCGCGCTGATTGAAGCCAAGCTCAAGGAGCATCGGATCAAGGCGTTCACCCTCACGGTGAAGGAAGAGCAGCACGAGAAGGTTGGGCCGTTCGACCTGGAGTTCATCGCGGTCAACCACTCGATTCCGGACGCCCTTGCCGTCGCCATCCGCACACCAGCGGGAATGGTGCTGGCCACCGGCGACTTCAAGATGGACCAGCTGCCGCTGGATGGCCGCATCACCGACCTGCGTGCGTTCTCGCGCTTGGGCGAAGAGGGCGTCGATCTGTTCCTGGTCGATTCCACGAACGCTGACGTGCCTGGTTTCACACCGACCGAGAAGTCCATCGGCCCGGTCCTTGACCAGGTGATCGCCAAGGCACCGCGCCGGGTGATCGTGGCGAGTTTCTCCAGCCACGTGCATCGTGTTCAGCAGGTGCTGGACGCCGCCCACGCGAACGGGCGTCGGGTTGCACTACTGGGGCGGAGCATGGTGCGCAACATGACCATCGCCGCTGACCTCGGATACCTCAAGGTCCCCGATAACGTGCTCATCGATTACAAGAAGGCGCGAGATCTGCCAGACGAGAAGATCGTCTACATGTCGACCGGTTCCCAGGGTGAGCCGATGGCTGTGCTCAGCCGCATGGCCAACCGTGAGCACGCGATCGAGGTCGGCGAGGGCGACACCGTCATCCTGGCGTCCAGCCTGATCCCCGGTAATGAGAACGCCGTTTACCGTGTCATCGATGGGCTCACGAAGCTCGGCGCCAACGTCGTGCACAAGGCGAACGCCCGGGTGCATGTGTCAGGTCACGCCGCGGCGGGGGAGCTGATCTACTGCTACAACATCCTCAAGCCTAAGAACGTGCTGCCCGTGCACGGCGAATACCGTCACCTGATCGCGAACGCCAAGCTCGCCCAGGAGACCGGCGTCCCGGAGGAGAACACGATCATTGCCTCCAACGGCACGATCATCGACCTCAAGGACGGCGAAGCGCACGTCGCCGGTCAGCTCGACATCGGCTTCGTCTACGTTGATGGCTCGACCGTGGGAGCGATCACGGATGCCGATCTCAAGGACCGGCGGATTCTCGGTGAGGAAGGGTTCGTCTCGATCATCATCGTTGTGGATGCTGCCACCGGAAACATCGTCTCGGGGCCGGAGATCCATGCTCGCGGTATCGCCGAGGACGACACCGTCTTCGATGATGTCGTTCCCAAGATCGTGGCGGCGCTGAAGGAGGCCTCGGGCAACGGCGTGCGTGACACACACGCGCTCTCCCAGGTTGTTCGCCGCACGATCGGACGCTGGGTGAACCAGAAGCTGCGCCGCCGTCCGATGATCGTTCCCCTCGTCATCGCGGCCTAGCCGATTCTCCCGGAATGCCGCGTCATTACGCGGCATTCCGGCAGCGGAACGTAGTCTTTCGGTATGGCCAGGAGTACCACGAAGACCTCGCGCGCGTCCGAGAAGCCTCCGGCGCGCGCCAAGGCCGCGGCCGCACCCAAGAAGTACGTCGACGAGGTTGAGAAGCCGGCACTAGCGGTACGCGCTTGGGTCGGGCTCGCTCATGGCGTCGGCGGCCTCTTCCGCGCGTTCGGCCCGGAGTCACTGGATAAGGATCAGCGTCGGGACGGGTTCCCGCTGCTGCTGGTGCTGCTCGCCTGCCTCGGCGCGGTCAACGAGTGGTTCTTCATCGGCAACGAGATTGCGCAGAACATCAGCGCGTACTCCGTGGGCCTGCTGATCGGGCGTACGGCGTTCTTGCTGCCGGTGCTGCTGCTGATTCTGGCCGGCTGGCTGTTCCGGCACCCCTCCTCGGTGCACGACAACGGCCGCATCGGGATCGGCTTCGGTCTTTTCGTGATCTCGATCGCTGGAATCTGTCATGTCGCGGGCGGCAAGCCTGAACCCCAGGACGGCATGCCAGCGCTCAGCGCGGCCGGTGGCCTGTTCGGATGGATGCTGGGGGAGCCGCTGTCGTACCTGACCGACATCGTCGCCTACATCGTGCTTTCGGTTCTGGCAGCGCTCAGCATCCTGATCATCACGAAGACTCCGCCGAACCGCATCGGCACGCGCCTGGGCGATCTCTACGCGTGGATGTTCGGCGCTGAGCGCCCGGACCCGAACGCACAGAAACCGGCAGCGTCCGAGGCCGATGGATCCGACGACGCCGAATCTGACGATTCGCTGCCCTGGTGGCGGCGTAACAAGACCGGCCGCGAAGAGGATCCCGACGAGGGCATCGGGTCACAGGATCTCACTGAACTGCTGCCGCAGAGTGACACCCCGCCGGTGGATAACACCGCCTACGATCAGGCCGTCATCCTCGCTGATCCCGCGGATGCCGCAACCGAGGTCCTCACGGATGTCGAGAGCGTGACAGCCGGTCTGGCAGGTAAAAGCAGCACAGCGCTCCTCGACGACTACGGTGACACCGGTGAGCAGCCCGAACTCCCCGGACTCTCCGGATTCGGCACGGACGGCCCCGGCGAACGCGGGCTGCACGCGCCCAGCGTTCCCTATGTGCTGCCGTCGCAGGGGGTGCTCGGCGAAGGTCCGGCTCCGATCATGCGCTCGGACGCGACAGACCGCGTGATTGAACAGCTCACCAGCGTGCTTACGCAGTTCAAGGTGGATGCGAAGGTCACCGGCTTCTCTCGTGGGCCGACGGTGACGCAGTATGAGATCGAGGTCGGTCACGGCGTCAAGGTTGAGAAGATCACGCAGCTGAGCAACAACTTCGCCTACGCGGTTGCTTCGAATGATGTGCGCATCCTCTCGCCGATTCCGGGTAAGAGCGCGATCGGCATCGAGATTCCCAACGTCGACAAGGAGATGGTCGCGCTCGGGGACGTTCTGCGTTCACCGGTGGCCACCAGCAGCACGCACCCGATGACTATCGGCGTTGGCAAGGATGTCGGCGGCAAGATCGTCGTGGCCAACCTCGCGAAGATGCCGCACCTTCTGGTTGCCGGTTCGACCGGTTCTGGTAAGTCCAGCTTCGTGAACTCGATGATCACGAGCTTGCTCATGCGTGCGCGTCCGACAGATGTGCGCATGGTGCTGATCGACCCGAAGCGCGTGGAACTCACCAGCTATGCGGGCGTTCCGCACCTCATCACGCCCATCATCACGAACCCGAAGAAGGCGGCCGAAGCGCTGCAGTGGGTCGTGAAAGAGATGGACATGCGCTACGACGATCTCGCATCGTTCGGCTTCCGTCACATCGACGACTTCAACAAGGCCGTGCGCGCAGGCGAGGTCGAACTCCCCGTCGGCAGCGAGCGGGTGCTCAAGCCCTATCCGTATCTTCTGGTCGTCGTCGACGAGCTCGCCGACCTTATGATGGTCGCTCCGCGGGATGTCGAGGACTCGATCGTCCGCATCACTCAGCTGGCGCGAGCCTCAGGAATTCACTTGGTTCTGGCAACACAGCGTCCGTCTGTCGATGTCGTCACCGGTCTGATCAAGGCCAACGTCCCTTCGCGTCTCGCTTTCGCCGTGACGAGCGTCACGGACAGCCGAGTGATTCTGGATTCCCCAGGTGCAGACAAGCTCATCGGTCAGGGTGATGCGCTCTTCTCGCCGATGGGCTCTTCCAAGCCGTTCCGCCTTCAAGGCGCATGGGTCGAAGAGAGCGAGATCGATGCGGTCGTCAAACATGTGACCGCTCAGGCCCGACCCGAGTACCGGGTTGATGTGCAGGAGGCTCTCGAGCCGAAGAAGAAGAAGGAAGTCGACGAGGACATTGGAGACGACCTCGAGGTGCTGCTGGCCGCAGCTGAGTTGATCGTGTCATCGCAGTTCGGTTCGACGTCGATGCTGCAACGCAAGCTCCGCGTCGGCTTCGCGAAGGCCGGTCGTCTGATGGACCTGCTGGAGTCACGCGAGATCGTCGGCCCGTCCGAGGGATCGAAAGCGCGCGATGTCCTGGTCACACCCGAGCAGCTGCCGGCCGTTATGGCCAAGTTGCGTGGTGATGATGTGCCGGTTGCTGCTGCGCCGGCAGCTCAGGCCGCGCCCGTGGCCCACCCCGCGAACCCGCCCGCTGCGGCGCCCGGGTTCGATCCCATCGAAGCGCAGTTCGAGGGCTTGCCGGTCGTTGACGAAGATGGGGGCGACGAAGACGCCTGGGGACTGACGGGACGCGACTGATGGCCATTCCGCGGCAGCTGCCGAACGCGATCACGATCGCCCGTATCCCGCTCGCCGTCGTCTTTTTCGTGGTGCTGCTGATCGGTGGACCGTTCGGCTCTGATGACCTCACGCTCCGCTGGGTCGCTGGCGTCCTGTTCGTCGTCGCGATATCCACGGACTGGGTCGATGGCTATCTCGCGCGCAAATATGACATCGTCAGCGACTTCGGAAAGCTCTGGGATCCGATCGCGGACAAGCTGCTGACCGGAGCTGGTTTCGTCGGTCTGGCGATTCTCGGCGAATGGCCGTGGTGGGTGGTCATCATCATCCTCATCCGTGAATGGGGTGTGACGCTCCACCGGTTCGTGGTTGCGCGCAGTCACATTGTGGCAGCCGCGTGGATGGGAAAGCTCAAGACGGCGGTTCAGGGCGTGGCGTTGAGCTGGTGCCTGCTGCCGCTTCATCAACTGATCGGCATGGACTGGTGGAGCGTCATCGGTGTTGTGCTGATGTACGCGACGCTGGTGCTGACGGTGGTCAGCGGAATCGACTACGTACTCTCACAGGTGCGCGGAGCTCGGGCGAGCCGGCAGTGAGTGCCGCTTCCGAGCTGATCGGCGCACTGACCGAGCGAGGCTGGACGCTCGGGGTAGCCGAATCTTTGACGGGCGGGGCGCTCACAGCCGACCTCGTTTCGGTTCCTGGAGCATCTGCCACGTTGCTGGGCGCGGTGGTCGCTTATGCGACCCCGGTGAAGGCATCGCTGCTCAACGTGGACGCGGAGCTGTTGCAGGAACACGGACCAGTGGATTCGACCGTCGCGGAGCAGATGGCGCTGGGGGTCTGTGGAGCCGTCCAAGTCGACGGACGACCGGCGGATGTCGGTGTGTCTACGACCGGGATCGCCGGGCCCGATTCGCCCGATGGCCAACCTGTGGGCACCGTGCATATCGGAGTGGCCGTTGGCGGTCGCGTCAGCTCCTTTGCCTTTCGATTCCACGGAGACCGAGCAGCGATTCGCGCTCAGAGCGTGGAAGCGGCGATTCAGGCCGTACGGGAACGGCTGCGGGAATAGTCCTGCCTCGATGCCGGTTATTATCAATGTGTCAATGACAGGCGTGCTCACAAGCAAAGCACAGCGTGAAAGGGTAGCGTTTTTCCTAACGCATCGGGTTAGACTGGCGATCCATTCGCAAGTGGCTCCGGGCAAGGAAATGGAGGGGAGGTTCCGATGATTCTTGTACGACAGGAAATCGGCGATGTGCTGAGGGACTTCCGCCTGCAGAAGGGGCGTACGCTCCGGCAGGTTGCGAGCAAGGCTTCCGTTGCGCTCGGATATCTCAGCGAGGTTGAGCGAGGGCAGAAGGAAGCCTCCAGCGAGATTCTCGCTTCGGTTGCTGAGGCACTCGACGTCCCTATCTCGATGATCATGCGCGAGGTCGGCGACCGCATCTCTGTTCTTGAAGGCATCCAGGTGTTCCCTGATGTTGTTCCAGACGACCTGGTCGCATCGATCGAGCCCGAGCTCTCGCTGCACTGATCGCCGTCGATGCGACGTAGTGAGTTTCTTCGAGCTGTCCAACTTGAGTTCGGTGCGAGGGCTTCGAATCTGACGACGGACCTCGTCTTGGACGCGATCGGCAACCGCACTGCATCGGAAGCGCTGGATGCTGGTGTGGCACCACGTGACATCTGGCTCGCACTCTGCGATGCGACCGATGTTCCGGCGAACCGTCGTTACGGTGCTGGCCGGATGGAGCCGCGAAAGAACTGAGTCGACGTCCGATACAAGTCGACACAGATTCGGCGTGTCGTCGAATATCTGTTCGAAGTGCGCGTAGTGTTCTGCACACATGGTTTCGAGGCGACGTTTTCCACCGTTCCTGGGATTTCCGACGCAATGTCTGAGCCCCCTTCTACGGTGAAGACAGGCCGAAAAACCATACGCCTTGTCGGAGAGTTCGCCCCAGTCGGGGTGGCCGCGACAGCCTACAGGCGGCACCACGCGAACAAATAGGAGCACATGATGGCATCATCCGCAGACCGCGAGAAGTCCCTGGATTCAGCTCTCGCCCAGATCGACCGGCAGTTCGGAAAAGGCTCGGTCATGCGACTGGGCAGCGACGAGCGCGCGCCGGTTGCCGTCATTCCGACAGGCTCCATCGCCCTCGACGTCGCTCTTGGCGTCGGTGGTCTCCCGCGTGGCCGCATCGTAGAGATCTACGGCCCTGAGTCGTCGGGTAAGACAACGTTGACGCTGCACGCTATCGCGAACGCGCAGCGTGGCGGCGGCATCGCCGCTTTCATCGACGCTGAGCACGCACTTGACCCGGAGTACGCGAAGAAGCTCGGTGTTGACATCGATGCTCTTCTCGTCTCCCAGCCAGACACCGGTGAGCAGGCTCTCGAGATCGCCGACATGCTCGTGCGCTCTGGCGCCATCGACCTCATCGTCATCGACTCGGTGGCTGCTCTTGTGCCGCGTGCTGAGATCGAGGGCGAGATGGGTGATTCTCACGTGGGTCTGCAGGCACGGCTCATGTCGCAGGCACTACGCAAGCTCACGGGCGGTCTGAGCCAGACGAACACCACGATGATCTTCATCAACCAGTTGCGCGAGAAGATCGGTGTCTTCTTCGGTTCGCCGGAGACCACGGCCGGTGGCAAGGCGCTGAAGTTCTACGCTTCGGTGCGACTTGACATTCGTCGCATCGAGACGATGAAGGACGGCACCGAGGCTGTGGGTAACCGCACGCGGGTCAAGGTCGTGAAGAACAAGATGGCTCCGCCCTTCAAGCAGGCAGAATTCGACATCCTGTACGGCACGGGGATCTCCCGTGAGGGGAGTCTCATCGACTTCGGTGTTGAGCACGCTCTCGTGAAGAAGTCGGGCTCCTGGTACACCTACGAGGGTGATCAGCTGGGACAGGGCAAGGAGAACGCCCGTAACTTCCTGATCAAGAACGCTGACATTGCTCTGGAGATCGAGACGAAGATCAAGCAGAAGCTCGGCATCGGTGGCGCGAAGGCAGAAGAGGCGCCTGCGACTGCTGATGAACTCGCACAGCGTCGTCCGGCCTGATCATGGCTGACGGAAACGGGGGCGAGTCAGACCTCGCCCCCGTGATCCCGCTGTTCGGCGGGAAGCTTGTTCCGGCGTCGAGCTTGCCGGTGCGGAGAGCTCACGCTGAAGGCGGTAGCGAAACACACATTGACGACGAGCGCGACAAGAACGACGACCGCGACGACCGCGAGCACGACGAAGCTCGGAGCACTGCCGAAGAGGCACTCGTGCGCAAGCTGCGTGCGCGTTCTCTCTCCCTCTCCGAGGCACGCCAGATACTTCGCGGTAACGAACTGAATTCTGCGCAGATCGATGATGTGATCGATGACTTCTGTCGACGCGGCTACCTGGACGATGCGGCCCTTGCCGAGCAACTGGTGACCTCTGGCATCGAACGCAAGGGCCAGGGGCGCATCGCGCTGTCCCGTTCGCTCGCACAGCGCGGCCTCCGTCGTGATGTCATCGACGCTGCCCTGGGCGAGCTTCCCGACGATGATGCCGAACGCGCGCTGGAGTTCGCGCGAACGAAGGCGCGCTCGCTGTCACGGTTGGACTTCGAGACCGCATTGCGCCGGCTTGTCGGGCAGCTGGCACGCCGGGGGTACGGCGGCGCTGTCGCCATGACGGCTGCGCGGACGGCGCTGACCGAAGCGTCCCTGGGCACGCGGTCCAGCGGGGTGCGTTTCGTCGATTCGGAGTGACGATCTTCCCGGCTTCGGAGAGAGTCCCGGTTTCCGCTCGTAGAATGGTTGCACCATGATTACTCCGCGCAGTGAACCGACGATCATCACGGCCTCGTCGGCGGCCGTCGACGCAGACGGACAACAGCGAACCTATGAAGTGCGCACGTTCGGGTGCCAGATGAATGTGCACGATTCCGAGCGACTGTCCGGCTCGCTGGAAAGCGCCGGATACCTCCGAGCAGACAGCGGCGCTGAAGCCGATGTCGTCATCATCAATACCTGTGCTGTCCGCGATAACGCCGCAGGCAAGCTCTACGGAACCCTCGGCCACCTCGCCTCGGTGAAGCGGCGCAAAGAGGGCATGCAGATCGCCGTGGGCGGCTGTCTCGCCCAGATGGACAAAGAAGCAGTACTCGATAAGGCCCCCTGGGTTGATGTCGTCTTCGGCACACACAACATGGGTTCGCTGCCCGGTCTGTTGGAACGTGCTCGTCACAACGGTGATGCGGAGTTGGAGATCCTGGAATCGCTCGAGGTGTTCCCCTCCACGCTGCCTACCAAGCGCGACTCTGCGCACAGCGGATGGGTGTCGATCTCCGTCGGCTGCAACAACACGTGCACGTTCTGCATCGTCCCGAGTCTGCGGGGCAAAGAGAAGGACCGTCGCCCCGGTGACATCCTGAACGAGATCCGTTTGCTCGTCGAAGACGGCGCAATCGAGGTCACGCTGCTCGGCCAGAACGTGAACTCCTACGGTGTGGAGTTCGGTGACCGCCAGGCGTTCAGCAAGCTGCTGCGCGCTGCAGGTCAGATCGAGGGGCTCGAGCGCATCCGCTTCACGAGTCCGCACCCGGCTGCGTTCACCGACGACGTCATCGACGCGATGGCTGAGACGTCGAACGTCATGCCGCAGCTGCACATGCCGCTGCAGTCTGGCAGCGATCGCGTTCTGAAGGCGATGCGTCGCTCATACCGCAGTTCGAAGTTCCTCGGCATTCTCGACAAGGTGCGCGAGCGCATTCCGTACGCCGCGATCACCACTGACATCATCGTGGGATTCCCTGGCGAGACCGAAGAAGACTTTGAAGACACGATGCGCGTGGTCGAGCAGGCCCGCTTCACGAGCGCCTTTACCTTCCAATACTCGATCCGCGAGGGAACGCCAGCGGCGACGATGGAAGATCAGGTTCCGAAGGCTGTTGTGCAGGAGCGCTACAACCGTCTGCTCGCGTTGCAGGAGCGGATCTCGCTCGAAGAGAATCAGGCGCAGGTCGGTCGCGAGGTCAACGTTCTCGTCTCAGTTGGCGAGGGTAAAAAGGATGCCGCGACACACCGGCTGACGGGGCGCGCTGAAGACGGCCGTCTCGTGCACTTCGAAGTCACCGAGGGATCGGAGCTGCCGCGTCCCGGTGATGTGGTGACGGTGAAGATCACGCACGGCGCACCATTCCACCTGCTTGCGGACGACCCGGCCGGTGCTCCGCTGCGGGTTCGTCGCACGCGCGGCGGTGACGCCTGGGATCGTTCGCAGGCCGAGTCCTGTGGCGTGCCCGCCGCGGCCGGCGAATCTAGTGCTCCGCGAGCGGTTTCGCTCGGCCTTCCCACGCTGCGCGTCGGTGTCTGACACTCCTCGCGTCTGGGCGATCGTCGGAGCGACAGGCACCGGTAAGAGCGACCTCGCGCTGAATCTTGCCGAGGCTTTGCGAGCGCGGGGGAACTCCGCAGAGATCGTCAACGCCGATGCGATGCAGCTGTACCGGGGCATGGACATCGGCACAGCAAAACTTCCGCTCGCTGAACGTCGGGGCATCCCGCACCACATGTTCGATGTTCGCGAGGTGGATGAGGAGGCCGCGGTCGCCTGGTACCAGCCGCTGGCACGGGCCGCGATCGCCGACATCCATGCACGTGGTGGGGACGCGATTCTGGTCGGCGGTTCCGGACTGTATGTATCGAGCGTCATTTTCGATTTCCATTTCCCACCGCGCGATCCTGCCGTACGTGAGCGACTCGCACTCGAACTGGAGGAGCATGGAGCTCCCGCGCTCTTCGCCCGGCTGCAACAGGCCGATGCCGCGACGGCAGCGCGCATCGACTCGAAGAACAGTCGCCGCGTGATGCGTGCCTTGGAAGTTATTGAACAGGGCGCCCAGACACACGGTGCGGCTCTGCCGGAAGAGCCACGGCTGTGGCACCCGGACACCCGAATCGTTGGCCTGCACGTCGATCGTCCGGAGCTCGTCGAGCGCCTCGACCGCCGCGTGGAACGGATGTGGCAGCAGGGGATTCTGGGCGAGGTCGCTCTGCTTCGCGAAGCAGGCCTGGAACGCGGTACGACCGCCCCACGAGCCATCGGTTACGCCCAGGCGCTCGCGCAGCTGGCAGGGGAGAAGTCAGAGGCAGACGCGATCGCCGAGACTCAAGCGCTGACGCGACGCTACGCACGCCGTCAGGTTTCGTGGTTCAAACGCTATCCGGACCTGGAATGGGTTAGCCCTGGAACGGATCCAGCGGACGTGATCTGACTGATGTCGGTGGTGGATGCGAACGTCCTTGTATGGCGACTCACTATTTCACCGCGTCCAGCCTCGACGGCTTCATCGCGACGACAGATCACTCACTCGATTGGCTCCTGAAGCAGGATGTCGATCCAGACGGCGCGATGGCGTATCAGCAGTTCGAGAAGACGATCGGCGCGCTGGCGATGGGAGCTTCCACCTACGAGTGGGTGCTGGAGCATGAGCAGGGCCAATGGGGTTACACCCAGCCCGCCTGGGTGTTCACACATCGCGACCTTCCCGTGCCGGATGGCGCGGAAGTGACGCTCACTCAGGCGCCCATCGCCGAGGTCCACGCAGCAATGACAGTAGCTGCAGGAGAGCAGGACCTCTGGATCATCGGTGGCGGTGACCTGGCAGGCCAGTTCGCCGACGCCGGTCTGCTCGATGAGGTCTGGGTGCAGTTCGCACCGGTTACCCTCGGAGCAGGGCCCCGCTGTTCCCACGAGCGCTCGATCTCGAGCTTTTAGAAGTCGCCCGTAACCGTGATTTCCTTTGCGGACGTTACCGGGTATCGCGTCTGATACCGAATACGAAGTAGACGGCGGGACCGATCCAGTTCACCAGAATGACGGGGATCCAAGCGGGCTTTGCGCCCCGTAGCTGCCCGTCCGTCCGATGTGCCAGATCCCAGAATGCCAGTGCAGCGAAGGCGACCTGCACGATTCCGAGCACTCCGAGCGCCGCTTTTCCCGCCGAGCTCACCTGGCTGATGTCTTTCTTCTTGCGTCCCATGTCATCCTCCTGACTTCATCCTCGACCTCAGCCGCTTCGCGCGCCAGAGCGGGGCAGTATTCGCTGTAGAGTTCTGCGGCAGTCAGCGGACGTCCCAAGCAGAAGCAATCTGCGTGGCGCGCAGGTGCTGATCGGGCGGTACGACCAGGACCAGTCGGTGGTCGTGATCGCTGTACTGCACGAGAATCTCGATGCCCGCATCGGCGAGGATGCGAGTGAAGGCGCCGAGCTGACCTGCTTTCCCCTGATCGAGTCTCAGCATGACGACGTCGCTGATGATGACGGGGCCGATTCCGTGGGCATTCAAAGCTTCGACTGCGGCGTCGGCATCATCCACGAGGAAGTGCGCGATCGATGCATCCTGATACGTAAACACGCCCCCGCCCTCGAGGCTGACACGCGCGGCTCCGAGGACCTCGCCGAACTCCGCAAGAGAGCCCGGACCCGTGCGCAGCAACAGGCCGATGTCCCGCAGCACGACGCTCACGCTACGACCACCGTCGGCCGGAGCTCCACGCTGGATCGGAGAGAGTTCGCGATGTAGCAGCCTGCATGAGCGGCGTTGACGGCGTCGAGAACATCTGCGCTGTCGGTGCCCCGAAGGACGGTGATAACCGGTTGCAGCACGATGCGCTCGATCGCAGCGGGGGATACTCGGTCATCCATGAACCCCCGAGCCGTGTCCGTGTAGTCGTGGACATGGATCCCGCGCATCGCCGCTACCGCGAGAAAGGACAGAAGCTGACAAGAGCTCGTGGCTGTGACAAGAAGCTGTTCCGGATTGAGCAGGGTCGCATCGCCGCGGAAAGCGGGGTCTGCCGACAGGGCCAGTACCGCGTCAGTCGGAGCCACTGTTGCCGTGTGACCACGGGAGTACCCGCGATAACCATCGGCAGTCGAGCCGTGCCAGCGGAGAGCGGTGTCGTATGTGTGGAGTGTCATGCTGGCACGATACTGCGGGGACGTTTCGGGATGTACCGAAGTGTGCTCGGGTACGATGGCGCCATGTCACGCGACCTCTCCGTGATCGGGCGTGCGCTGTCAGCACCGACCCGCTCCGCCTTCCTCAACATGCTGATGGATGGTTCAGCCCGTCCTGCTGGGGAACTGTCCGCTGCTGCCGGCGTCAGCGCGTCGACAGCGAGCGAGCATCTTTCGGCGCTGCTCGACGCCGGCCTCATCGTGTGCACACCGCGTGGGCGTCAGCGCTTCTATGCGATCACGGACGCCGACGTAGCGAGTGCGCTGGAACGCCTGGGACATCTGTGTCCGCCGGCACCGGAGATCACGTATCGACAGGTGGCCGGAGCGCGAGACCTTGCTCATGCGCGGCTCTGTTACGACCATCTGGCAGGAAGACTGGGAATCGCGCTGGCCGACAGCCTGGTCGAAAACGGGTGGCTCGCCACGGATCTGGTCGATGTCACGGAGCGAGGCGCCGCGCATCTACGCGCACAGGGCATTGAGGTGAACGAACTCTCCCAGGCGCGCCGACGCCTGACCCGCGGTTGTCCGGACTGGACCGAGCGCAGACCCCACCTCGCAGGATCATTGGGATCTGCAATCGCGCAAGCATTCATCGAACGCGCATGGGTGGTTCGACGGCCGGTAGGTCGCGGAGTGGACATCACACGTGCCGGCCACCTGGCGCTGAAAGAGATCTGGCGGGTGTCCGATCCTCTTTAGACTGTTCCCATGGTCGCATTCACCAAGGGACATGGCACCGGCAATGACTTCATCATCATCGCCGATCCGGATGGCGAGCTGGAGCTCACCGCCGAGCAGGTGGCCGCACTCTGCGACCGCAACTTCGGTATCGGCGCAGACGGCGTGCTGCGGGTCGTGCGCTCCGCCGTTCTCCCGGAAGGCCGGGCCTCGCTTGCAGAGGAGCCCGCAGCCGAATGGTTCATGGACTATCGCAACGCCGATGGGTCGATCGCCGAGATGTGTGGCAACGGCATCCGTGTCTTCGCGCACTATCTGGTTCGCGCCGGACTCGCGACAATCGAACCCGGATCAACACTGCCGATCGGCACGCGCGCCGGAGTGCGCGATGTGACCAGCAGTGGCACCGGCTATCAGGTGGATCTCGGGCGCTGGCGTCTGTCCGGAGACGATCCTCTCGCCAAGGCTCGAGGCCTCGACGTCGCACGCCCAGGACTAGGCATTGACCTGGGCAACCCGCACGTCGTTGTCGCGCTGGCATCCGAAGAGGAACTGACCGGACTCGAACTCGAATACATTCCGGAGCTCGAGCCCCAGCTTTCGGCTGGCGCGAATGTGGAGTTCGTGGTCCCGGGAGAGCCGCTCGTGCGCGACGGTGTGGGGCACGTGAAGATGCGCGTGTTCGAACGCGGCGTGGGGGAGACCCTCAGCTGCGGCACCGGGGTAGCGGCCACCGCGCTTGCTGTGCGTTATTGGGCGGGCGACCGTGCACCGGATAACTGGCGCGTCGAGACGCCCGGCGGCGCCCTCGGGGTACGGATGTTCCCGGCTGAGGACGGCGAGCACGTTGCTCTTTCCGGACCTGCACAGTTGGTCTACACCGGCACGATCGACCTCGTCTGATGTTCGAATGCCAGAGTCTCACTCAGACCAGGGCGATCGGCTCCGTCGGTGGGGTTCCGTGCTTGCGGATCTTCAGGATGCGATAGCCCTTGCCTGTTGCCGTCCGGAATACGCTGTACCCCGGGGTGAATGTCGCGCCGAGCCAGCGTTGGAGGGAATCTGCGCCGAGGTTGCGCTGCACCACCAGCCACGCATCGCTTGATTCATCGAGACGCGGGATCCAGCGCTCCAGCATGTCGTGGAGCACATTCTTCCCGACGCGTATCGGCGGATTCGACCGGATGGTGCGAAAAGCGATGTCATCGGGAACATCGTCGGGAAGCACAGCGTTGACATTAGCGAGGCCGAGAGCATCGGCATTGCGTCGGACGAGATCGAGCGCACGCTCATTCACGTCGACTGCCCAAACTGTCGCATGCGGAGAGGCTAATGCCATGGTGATAGTGATCGGCCCCCAACCGCTTCCGAGGTCGAGGAAGTGACCACTCGGCGGTAGTGGTGGCATATTGCTGAATAGAACTGCGGTACCGGCATCCAAGCGGTCAGGACTGAAGACGCCACCAGCGGTGGTCATCTCGAGTTCACGGCCTGCGAGCGTCACCGGGATGGTACGCAGGTTCTCCGCACTTGCCGGGGCCGCAGTGAAGTAGTGATCGGACCCCATAGAGCGAGCGTACCGGAGAGCCGGGTTAAGGTTAAGGCGCGGCACACAGAAGGCAGAGGATGACGAAAGCCAAAGACGAAAGTCACAACGACGACACCGTGAACCGGGTACTTGCGAGCGCAGAGACGCGCACGCAGGCGCGGGTGTTCGGTGCAGCCGAAGCGCTCCAGAGCGACGCCACCGCGACGCACGCGAACCGCGACGGAGATCAATGGGATCTCGCGGACAGGAACGCTCTCAGACGAGTCGGCGGCCTCTCGACCGAACTCGATGACGTCACCGAGGTCGAGTACCGCCAGTTGCGGCTGGAGAACGTCGTCCTGGTCGGTGTATACCCGCAGGGCGCGCAGACCGATGCGGAGAACTCGCTTCGCGAACTCGCAGCCCTTGCCGAAACAGCCGGTGCTGTCGTCCTGGACGGCGTCCTGCAGCGGCGTCCGCAGCCCGACCCGGCCACGTACCTCGGACGCGGGAAGGCACTGGAGCTCAAGGATCTCGTCGCAGCCACCGGTGCTGACACCGTCATCGCCGACAGCGAGCTGGCGCCCAGCCAGCGGCGCGCACTCGAAGACGTCGTCAAGGTGAAGGTGATCGATCGCACCACGGTGATCCTCGACATCTTCAGCCAGCACGCCCAGAGCCGCGAGGGCAAGGCTCAGGTCGAACTCGCGCAGCTCGAGTACCTGCTACCGCGGCTGCGCGGCTGGGGCGATTCCATGAGCCGGCAGGCCGGTGGCCAGGTCGGCGCCGGGGGAGCGGGCATGGGATCGCGTGGTCCCGGTGAGACGAAGATCGAGCTCGATCGGCGTCGCATCCGCACCCGCATGGCGATTCTGCGTCGGCAGATCCGTGATTTCGCGCCGGCGCGTGACGCCAAACGTGCTGAGCGCAAGCGCAACACGATTCCTTCGGTGGCCATCGCGGGGTACACCAACGCCGGCAAGTCGAGTCTGCTCAACGCTCTGACGAGCGCCGGCGTGCTGGTCGAGAATGCGCTGTTCGCGACGTTGGATGCCACGGTGCGTCGCTCGGAGACATCCGACGGTCGTGTCTACACGTTCACCGACACGGTCGGCTTCGTGCGGAATTTGCCGCACCAGCTGGTCGAGGCGTTCCGCTCGACGCTCGAAGAGGTCGCGGGCGCTGACCTCGTTCTGCACGTCGTCGATGCCGCGCATCCGGACCCTGCCTCTCAGCTGAAGACGGTGCGCGATGTGATGGGCGATGTCGGAGCCCGAGACCTTCCTGAGCTGGTCGTCTTCAACAAGGCCGATCTGGTGACTGACGACGAGCGTCTCGTGCTCCAGGGACTTGAGCCGAAGGCGCACTTCGTGTCATCACGCTCCGGTGAGGGGCTGGAAGCGCTGCGGGCTGCGATCGAAGAGGCATTGCCGAAGCCGGCTGTGGAAGTGCACGCTCTGGTGCCCTACGACCGCGGTGATCTCGTGGCAGCCGTTCACGAGACCGGCATCCTGCTCTCTTCGGAGCACGGCGAGAGCGGCACCAGCATCCACGCGCACGTGTCAGAGCGGCTGGCGGCAGAACTGGCGCCCTTCAGCCGCTGAGTAGGAGAGTACCTGGATGCCGCTCAGCTCGCGCTGAAACGGCCCTCCACGGTGGCTTCGATCACGATGTCGTCGGGTTCGTACGCCATCACCGGTGAGGATTCTTGCATTACGGAGAATGCCGCGCCGCGGGCCCGGAGCATCTGCGGTGCTGCTGGCGACTGATCCCGCGAGATGAGTCCGACGTCGGCGATCTCGAGGGGCATGACTGTGCTCAGATTCAGCGCGCCGGCGTACGCCTGGGCGCGCGAGACCGCGACGCTGACGGCCGTTGCTGCTACCTCGCGTTCGATGCGGGCGCGCGTTTCTGGGGTGAGGTGCCAGTCGACGTTGCCGACGTCGACGCTCTCCCACGATGAGATCTCTGACACCCAGATGGAGAGTTCGGATGCTTCGACGAAGGTCGCCGTGAAGTCGACGGTGGCGTGGTACACCAGAGCGAGCTGTTTGCCTTCGTTGTTCCACGGGCGATCTGCGCGTACTGCCAGCCGCTTGCTGGACCACTCTGCCACGACGCCGGAATCCGCACGTTCGCTGATGCTCGAGCGGACCGGCTCCGCGAGGCTCAGGGCCTTGTCGACGACCGCAGCGCGGTCGGGGCCCTCATGATGGACAGAGACCCGGATGCGCGCCCGTTCGGGAGCAACTCGCGTCTCATTCTCGCCTCGAACGGTGATGATCACAGCAGTCATGTGCCGACTCTACGGCAGGAATAGCGTGCGCTCCGGATACGTTGTAGTCTGTGATGCTCGGGTGCTTCGGTGCTCGAGGTGATAAATCCACAGAGTGACAGCGGTCCCTTCGCAAGAAGGACCCACGGGGCTGATCGGTTTCGACAGTGCTTGTGGACCCACGTGAAGCGGGCCGAGGATGCAGGGTTATCTCGTGAACGCTCCCTGCAAAACTATAGTTGCCGAAACAAAGCGCAACGACTTCGCCCTCGCTGCATAAGCGAGCCCGATAGTCCGTCAGACCGTATGTGATTCCGATACGGACCCTGGCGTCATTTAGGAATCTTGCTGCGTGATGGCGTCTGGACGTCACGTGGGACTCTTCCCAGGCTGGGCTCGTCGACTTAGGTGTCTGTGACAAAGGTCGGAGCCGAGCAGAACGTCTCTACAGACTGCGCCCGGAGAAGCCGTGAGCTCTCAGCGTTGGACGGGGGTTCGATTCCCCCCAGCTCCACCGTGCCGCTGTCACAAAATGAACCCCCGCCTTCCTTGCTCTAGTAAGGGAACGCGGGGGTTCATCTGTGTCTGCGATGCTTTTCGGTTCCGAGAATGATCGGCAGGTCGACATCCTTTTGGACGTAGAGTCCGGAAGTAACAGCAGCGCGCAAACGCGCGGAACGCGGTCTCAACCCACCGCGCGTTGACGCCTGCTTAGATCTCCCTCCGAACTACGGAAAGACCCCCACCTAGCCTTCGGGTCGGTGGGGGCTTTCGTCGTGCCCGTACGCGTACTCACGGATAATCGCTTGCTAATGATCAGGATTTATCCAGCGATTGTGCATACTCTCGGATGTAGTTCAGCGGTGGGGAGTTGAGCTAGACCCGCTGGGGTTAGCGGGTCAGGAGAAGGCAGCCGGAGGGTGCGTCACTCCGCCGGGCACGGAGGCCCAGACAGATCAGCGCCCGACGTATTCGCGCCTCCCCCGCGTGAAGGTCATGCGCTCGGGATGTCTCGGGCCTTCGTGTACCGGGTGCGCGTCGTCGTAGCGCTTCTCTAGGTCAGCGTCTGACACGGCCAGGAGGCCGCAGGCGCATCTCCATCATGGGAACGGGATGATCGCTGCCATCGCCCCAGCATCGTTCATCACGGGCTCATCCGCAGTGCATGGCTGGCAAATATCCGTCTTGTGGGGGATGTGCGCCATCAATGACCGTGCGTAGCATCGAATGATCCTGTCCCTCACGGAAGGTCCAGTCACGTCATGAGTTCACGCAACGCGCCCCAGGTCGCCGTCTGGTATTTCGTCGCGGCGACGTTCCTCTTCGCCTCAACGGTCCTGTTCTTCCCTGACGCTGATGTCTGGGTCCGTATCGCAACGATCGTTGTCGGGCTTCTGATCGTCGTCGCTGGCGGCATCCAGCTCGGCAGGGAGATCAAAGCACGCCGACAGGAATCGCGCTGACAACCTCACCACCCTCGGATGATCGGGCCATTGAACTCGGGCGGCATCTCCACGCCCTGCGCCTACTGCACATGCCCACACTCTGGACACGCCCAACCGCCCGGAACGTCGCGCATCACGACAGCATCATCGGGGCCGTGTAGGAAATATCATTTGTCCCCACGCTCTCGGACAAAAGTCCGCAAGGCGGGGACGGTTGGTGGGTCGAGCCGCGGGTATGCGGTGTCGCTGTGTCGTCGATAAGTGACAACAAGTGGTGCGCCGAGCTGCGTAAGGAGTGGTGCGTACGTCTTCGGCGGAATCGCCGCTGTCACTGCGAAAAGGCCGCTCCTCAGTATTCGTTGAGGAGCGGCCTTTCGCGTCGGATTGCCGGGACCTACTGCCAGTCGAGCAGGAGCAGTCCCTGCTTGGTGTCGGCGACAATGACCCAGCCGTCACCGAATTCGTAGGTCATTCCGAAACCCTCTTCATCCGGGGAGAACGCATGCTGTTCCGTGATGAGGTTGCGGCCCTCGCTGTCGGCCCGCAGCCAGCCTTCGCCGATCAGCTTCTCCTGGGCGGCAATGGATGCTTCGGTATCCAGCGGTGCCCATCCGAAGATCTGGACGTGATCGGAGGCTACGGTGTAGTCGCCCCAGACGCACTGGATGCCGTTGTCGACCAGATCGGCTCCGAGTCGGAAGCCATCGGCTTCGTACGTCCAGCCATGTTCACCGAACGCGGCCACGGTGCTCTCGGAGATGATCGTCTCGCAGGTGGGCTCAGCGAGCGTCTCATTGGGTTCGACGGTCGCCGTTGGAGCGGGCTGTGCTGAGGGTGCGTCAGCGGGCACCGCGGCAGCCGGACTGGATGAGGACGGTTCAGTCTCCGGCTCCGTGGGCGGTTCGGCAGCGGGGGAGCACGCGGCCAGCAGCAGGGTGATAGCGACTGCTGCGGCAGCAAGCGGGATGCGGGGGATCATCTCAGCCTTCAGGTCAAGTGGTGGTCGGTGGATGCGTCAACTCGAGGAACGCCTCGTGAAGGATGCCGTTGGTAGCCAGGGAAGAACGATCGGAGATGGTGTCGACGCCGTCGAAGGACGTGAACGCGCCTCCGGCCTCACGGACGATAGGGACAGCCGCTGCGATGTCATATTCCTTGACGTCGAACTCGGCCACCATCTCGAGCCGACCCTCTGCCAGCAGCATGTAAGCGTACACATCACCGTAGGCGCGATCCCGCCAGACTCGATCGGCGACGCGCAGCAGCGCGCTCTGGTGCCCGGCGTCGGTCCACTGAGTGATGCTCTGAAAGCTCACCGCTGCATCATCGATCGCGGACACCGTCGAGGTCTCCAGGCGACGAGGCTCAGCATCCGTCGCGGTCCAAGCGCCGGCGCCCGTTGAGGCCCACCAGCGGCGGCCCAGCGCCGGCATGCTGACAACCCCGACCTGCGGCACACCATCGATGGCCAGAGCGATCATGGTGCCCCACAGAGGAACGCCACGCATGAAGTTCGCGGTGCCGTCGATCGGATCGATGATCCATTGCCGGTGGGTGCTTCCCACCGCACCGTACTCCTCGCCGAAGATGCCGTCCTCTGGGCGTTCAGAAGCAAGCAGGGCACGGATGGCCCGCTCGGTCGCCAGATCCGCGTCGGTGACGTGTGAACGATCATCTTTCGTCGAGATCTTCAGGTCTGCGGCATCAAAGCGCGGCAGCGACTGCAGGTCGGCAGCATCCGCGAGTTTGAGCGCAAGTTCGAGGTCTCGGGTCAACGCGTTCGAGGCGGGGGAATCGGTCACCATCTCAGGATACTGGGCGTCGCGCCACGCCGATCCCGGCTCGATTTCGCATGCGTCGGGATCGCTGGTAATGTTATTCCTCGGCCGGGGAAATCCCCAGCCACGCACCTCTAGCTCAATGGCAGAGCAATTGACTCTTAATCAATGGGTTCCCGGTTCGAGCCCGGGGGGGTGCACGGATTAGCCTCGAAGACTCTCGCCAGTCTTCGAGGCTTTTTCGCTTTCTATCCCCGTGTGACAGCAATCACGGTACCGCCAGTGACAGCGCACAGCTGAGCGAACGTCAACGGCATCACCGTGTGCGGGTGACCTGCAGCGGCCCAGATTTCGGGGTAGGACTCAAGCGCCTCATCGACGAAGGTGCGAATGGGCGCGGGATGCCCGACGGGTGCGACTCCGCCGATCGCCTGCCCGGTCGCTTCACGAACAACGGATGCCGGCGCCATCGTGATGCTGGCGACCCCGATGTTCTCGGCGAGCACGGTGAAATCAGCGCGGTGACCACCGCTGGTCATCACGAGAACGGGTGCGCCGTCCGCGAGGAAAACCAGACTGTTGGCGATCGCGGCAATCTTGCAACCGATCGCAGCGGCGGCTTCTGCGGCGGTGCGCGCTGAATCCGGCAACACTCGGATCTCGGTGGTGACATCGGCAGATTCGAGGTGCTGCTTGACGATCTTGCTGCGTTCCGGGAGGTTCAACGATGCGCTCATCGCTCCACCGTAGCGAAGGGCACCGTGTGGGTCGCGCTTGACGAAAGCGGTCGCACAAATTACAGTTCAAGAAACCTGAATCAGCTTTCAGGTTAAGCAGCAATTCCTTCCAACGGTGAGAGGCATTCACATGCGAGTTTCAAAGAAGTTACTCCTGGGCTCGGTGGTGGCCGCGGCCGCCCTCGTTCTGTCGGCATGCGCGCCGCAGGCAGGTGCTGGCTCCGGCGGAGGCGACGCGGGCGGCGACGACGGTGGCTCCGTAGCCGAGATCACTGCCGGCGTCATCACGAGCGAGACCGGGCCACTGGCCGGGTACGGCAAGCAGTACCTCGACGCGTTCAAGGCCGGTCTCGACTACGCCACGGACGGCACCGGTGAGATCGACGGAACCAAGATCACGATCGAGTACCGCGACGACGCCGGTGACCCCGACACAGCGGTCACCGCCGCCAAGCAGCTCATCGGCGAGGGCGTGAACATCCTCCTCGGCAGCGCCTCCTCGGGCGTCGCTCTGGCCATGGCAGAACAGGCCGCGCAGAACAAGGTGCTGTTCATCTCCGGGCCCGCCGCCGCGGACGCTATCACCGGGGTGAATGAGTACACGTTCCGCTCCGGACGTCAATCCGCCCAGGACGTCGCAACTGCCGGTACATTCCTCGACGACATCAACGGCAAGTCCATCGCCGTATTCGCGCAGAACAATGCCTTCGGACAGGGCAACGTCGCCGCCGTCGAGGCGATCCTCGGCGCCCAGGGTGCGACAGTCACCCCGGTGCTCGTGGCAGAAGACGTTACCGAGTTCACCCCGTTCGCGCAGCAGGTGCTCAGCGCTGAGCCGGACCTTGTGTTCGTCGCCTGGGCCGGTGCCACCTCCGGCGCCATGTGGCAGGCGATGAGCCAGCAGGGCGTGCTGGAGACCGTCCCGGTTGTCACCGGGCTCGGCGACGCCGCGACCTTCGGCGCCTACGGCGAAGCATCCGAGCAGATCAACTTCCTGAACCACTACTTCCCGGGCGGACCGGAAAACGAGGTCAACACCGCGATGATCGAAGCGATCGAGTCGGCGGGCGGAACGGTCGACCTGTTCAGCCCCGACGGCTTCAACGCGGCGATCATGCTCGTGCAGGCTGTGAAAGAGGGAGCCGGTGACGTCGATGCCATGATCGCAGCTCTCGAAGGCTTCGAATTCGAGGGGCCGAAGGGCACGACCACCGTGCGTGCAGACGACCACGCGCTGCTGCAGGAGATGTACCAGGCCAAGCTGATCGTCGACGGTGACGGATTCGTCGCAGAACTCGTCGACACGGCCGCGCCTGCTGACGTCGCACCCTAAGCGGAAGGCGAAGCAACCGATGAGCACCCCAGTCCTGCCTGTGAAGAAAACAACCGGCGCCGCCCTGCGCGTCGAAGGGCTCGGCCTTCAGATCGGCGGAGCGACGATCCTCAAAGACGTCGATCTCGATATCGCACCGGGCGCCCTCGTCGGCGTGATCGGTCCGAACGGCGCCGGCAAAACCACGCTGTTCAACGCGATATCAGGAGTGATCAAGCCCACAGCGGGCCGAATTCTCCTCGACGGTGAAGATATCGCTGCCCTGTCCGTGCCGAAACGCGCACGGGCGGGGCTGGGGCGCACCTTTCAGACCTCCAGTCTGTTTCCGAAACTCTCGATCCTCGAGAACGTCCGCATCGCCGCTCAATCGGCGCAGGGCGGAAGCTACTCCCTGCTGAAGTTCCCGCGGCGTGATGACTCAGCCACCGCTCACGCCATCGCCGTCCTCGAGCAGGTCGGACTCGGCCACCGACTGGATACCCTGGCCGGTGACATCAGCCACGGTGACAAGCGCAAGCTGGAGATCGCCTCGCTACTGGCCACCGACTCCCGTCTCGTACTGCTCGATGAGCCGATGGCAGGTGTCGCTTCCGGCGACGTCGCGGGGCTCGTAGAAAACATCCGGGCAATGCAACGCGAAAGCGGATGCACCGTGCTGATGGTCGAACACCACATCGATGTGCTCATGGGGCTGGTGGATCTGGTCGCCGTCATGTACTTCGGCACGATCATCGCTCTTGACACACCCCAGAAGATCATGGAGAACCCCACCGTGCAGAGCGCGTATCTCGGAACGGGGACGACAGCATGACCGACCCGATCCTTCAGGTGCGATCACTTCGCGCATCGATCGCCGGCCAACAGGTCATCGAGGACATCTCGTTCGACGTCCCAGCCACTGGTATCACCGCTGTGCTGGGGCGAAATGGTGTCGGTAAGACGTCGACGTTGCGCGGCATCCTCGGACTCATCACCCGTCGAGGTGAGGTGCTGCTCGAGGGAGAGCGGATCGATAATCTTCCCACGCACAAGATCGTGCAACGCGGGGTCGGCTACGTTCCCGAAGACCGTGAGGTCTTCGCCGGCCTCACCGTCGCAGAGAACCTCGCACTCGCCGAACGCCAGCGCGAGCCGCGTCATGATTTCATCGCCAGCCTGTTCCCCGATCTGGTCCAGCGCCGTGACCAGCGCGCCGGCACGCTCTCCGGCGGGCAGCAGCAGATGGTCTCCGTTGCGCGAGCGCTGCTCAACGACAATCGCATCATCCTGGTTGATGAGCCCACCAAGGGTCTCGCCCCCAAAATCGTGCACGAGGTGGCCGAGGCCTTGGCCGAAGCAGCCAAGACCGTGCCGATTCTGCTCGTCGAGCAGAATCTTGAGGTCGTGCGCCAGCTGGCCGCGGGCGCCGTCGTGATCGCCGGCGGGCGGGTCGTCCACACCGGCCCCGCGAACGCGATCCTCGACGACGCCGCACTTACCCGGCGCCTGCTGGGTGTCAGCGCGGAGGCCCACGCATGAGCGCGCTCATCCTCACCCTCGTCATCGGCGTCGGCCTCGGCGCCCTCTACTTCCTGGTCGCCAGTGGCCTGAGCCTCATCTACGGACTCATGCACGTGCTGAACTTCGCCCATGGCGCCTTTCTCACACTCAGCGCTTTCGTCGGCTGGGCCGTCGCCCAGGCCATCGGCGCCACGACATGGCTCGGTTTCCTCGTCTCGATCCTGGTGGGCGCGCTGGTTGGCGCCGTCTTTGCGACGCTGACCGAACTCGTGCTGATCCGACCGCTCTACGAGCGGCATATCGAACAGGTCCTCGTCACCGTGGGCCTCTCCTTCGCCGCGATCGCGCTGTTCGAGGGCATCTGGGGAACGGATGCGATCACCGTGGCGGGACCGTCGTGGCTCGGCCAGACCACCGATGTGCTCGGTGCGAGCATCCCGAATAAATACTGGGTGCTGATCCTTGCAGCCGGCCTCGTGCTGGCTGGTCTCGTGCTGTTTTTGAAGAAGACGCGCTACGGAATGATCATCCGTGCCGGTGTGGAGAACCGCTCGATGGTCACCGCTCTCGGCATCGACGTCCGCCGATCCTTCACCCTCGTATTCGCAATCGGAGGGGCTGCGGCCGGAATCGGCGGTGTGCTCGCTATGCACGCGTTGACCTACGTGTCTGCGCACCTGGGAACGACCCTGCTGATCTTCGCATTCATCGTCACGGTGGTGGGCGGTCTCGGATCCCTCACCGGAGCTGCCGTGGCCTCGGTTCTTGTCGCGGTCCTCCAGCAGGTCGCCAACACCTATCTGGGCGGCACCGGCGACTTCATCGTCGTGATCCTGTTGGCGGTCGTGCTTCTCGTCCGACCGGCAGGACTGATGGGAAGGAAAGCATAATGTCCCGTCCTAACGCTTCAACAGGCTCGCAGAACGCGGCGCTCAAGCGCTTCCTCCCCCTGATCATCGGGGTTGTGCTCGCCGTCGTGATGGCGATCCTGCCGCTGCTCAACCTTTCGCTGCCGGGCATCCTTCCCGGGCCGACCTACACACCAGGCTCGCTCGCCCTGCTCTCGCTGTGCATGGTGTTCGCTGCCCTCGCGCTGTCGTACAACCTGCTGCTCGGCAGCGCCGGCATGCTCTCCTTCGGTCATGCCCTGTATTTCGGCGCTGGCGCATACGGGTTGGGGATCGTCCTGCGCTCGTTCGAACTTCCGCTGTGGCAGGGGGTGTTCGTCGCGCTCGTCGGCGGCATGGTCATCGCACTGGTCACCGGAGCGGTTGCCATGCGTGTCAACGGCATCCCGTTCGCGATGGTCACCCTGGCATTCGCCCAGGCCGGATCCGTGCTCGTGCGCCGTAACCAGTCGATCACGGGCGGCGAAGAAGGCCTCGGCCTCAACACAGACCCGGTTCCGGACTGGCTCGTGGGCGTGATCAACACCCGCAACCTCTACTGGCTCGCTCTGATCGTGCTCGTCGTGGTGTACCTGGTCGTCCTGTGGGTCGACACGTCCCGCCTCGGGCACCTGGCCGCCGCAGCCCGTGAGAACGAACTACGCGTGCAGGTGCTGGGGCTGCGTCCGGCGCGCGCCAAGCTCGTGGTCTTCGTGATCGCAGCGCTGTGCGCGAGCCTTGCTGGCGTCGCCTATCTGCTGCTGCAGTCCGGCACACAGCCCAGCGCTGTCGGAGCCGATCTGACCATCACGGTGCTGGTGATGGTCGTGTTGGGCGGAGTGGGATTCCGATGGGGTGCGATCGTAGGGGGCGTGCTCTACACGATCCTCGACCAGCGACTCACCGTCCTCGCCCGCGCAGAAGGCATCCAAGCGCTGCCGGACTTTCTGCGCATCCCGCTGTCCGAGCCGCTGTTCCTGCTCGGCGTGCTGTTCATCCTGGTCGTCATGTTCCTGCCCGGTGGTATCGCTGGAACCGTCGATGGATGGCGGCGCCGACGCCGTGGCAGCCCTGCGGCGGCAGCCGGTTCGCTGGGCGCTCTCGAAGACAGTGAGAATGCCGATGCCGAAGTTGGTGCCCGGTGATGATGGATGAACCCCACACCCTGGGGCGATGGCTCCGGGATCGCGCCGGCTCAGATCCGAAGAAGATCGCGATCGATGATCGCGGCGTCGCAGTGGATTATCAGACGCTGTTCAGCAGAGCAGATCAGCTTGCCGCGCGGCTGCGGGATGCCGGGTACGGGCCGGGCCAGCGCATCGCCACAGTGTCAGGAAGCTCAGCCGATCACGTGGTGGCGTTCTTCGCCTGCGCTTTCCTCGGCATCAGCTTCATGCCGCTGTCCTGGCGACTGACTCCGACAGAGTTGGCCGATCTGATTCGTCGCAGCGACCCGGCACTCGTGCTCGTCGAGGACGAGTACGTCGCCCTCGCCGGAGCGGCGCTGCGGATGCTGGACAGTGCGGACACACCGCCCTATGTGTTCCTCGGCGTCACCGGGGTCGAAGTTCACGCACCGCGATCTCGCACGGTGGTGACCTCTCGTGAGGTGCGCGACGATGACCCGTTGCTGGTGATCTACACCTCGGGAAGTGAAGCTGCTCCGAAGGGAGTCGTACTCACCCACGCGAACTGCTTCTGGACGAATATGGCGCTTGCTCAGTCGATGCCGATGCGCGCCGATGACGTCGTGCTGTCGATGTTGCCTCAGCACCACGTCGCCGCCTGGAATGTGCAACCGCTGCTGGCATGGTGGTCCGGCGCGACCGTCGTTCTGGAGCGGTCGTTCCAGCCGGGACGAATCCTGCAGCTCATCGGGGAGCGCAAGGTCACCACGATGATGGGTGTGCCCACTCAGTACCGTCTGCTTCAGGAGTCTGCCGAGTGGCCGACGACCGACCTTTCATCGCTTCGTGATGTGCTCGTCGGCGGAGCCACGATGCCTGTTGAGATCGCTGAGACATGGGCGGCGCGTGATGTGTTCCTCACCCAGGGCTACGGATTGACCGAGGCCGGACCCAATGTGCTCGCGCTGCCGGCTGATCAACTCACCGCGCATTCCGGCACTGTCGGACGTCCCTATCCGTTCGTCGATGTCTGTTTGGCGGATGTTGAGACCTCTCTCATGCTCGAGGGTGAGGCGACGGGGGAGCTGTGGGTGCGCGGACCCAGCACATTCGCCGGTTACCTCGACGATGAGGCTGCGACGGCCAGAGCTCGCATCGGCGAGTGGCTGCGCACGGGAGATCTTGCGCACCGAGATGGCTCCGGCAACTATCGCATTGTCGACCGCCTCAAGGACATCTACGTTTCGGGCGGCGAGAACGTGTCACCTGCTGAGGTCGAGCGGGCGCTCGGCCAGCATCCGCAGGTGAGCGCTGTGGCCGTCGTCGGTGTGCCGGATGCTGTGTGGGGAGAGCGCGGCTTCGCTTTCGTCGTTGCCCGTCAACCGCTTTCCAGCGACGAATTGCACGCCTTCGCCAGGGAGAAGCTTGCGGCATTCAAACTGCCGGCGCAGATCGTTTTCGTCGACGAGCTGCCGAGGCTGACCATCGATAAAGTCGCCCGTACAACCCTGCGGGCAGTGGCCATGCAGGTCATCGCCGCGCGAGAGGAAGAGAACGCTCATGGCTGAAACGGTCGATACCGCCACCCCCGAGACATTCGTTTCTCCGGCAACAGGGCGTCCGCTGACCAAACGCGGCGAGGCGACCAGACGCAAGCTCCTTGAGGCTGCCGAGGGCGTCTTCGCCGACCTTGGCTATCACGAAGCATCAATCGTAAAGATCACTGAAGGCGCAGGCGTCGCGCTCGGCACCTTCTACCTGTACTTCGACAGCAAGCAAACGATCTTCGAGGCGCTCGTGATCGACCTGAACTCGCGGGTACGTCATTCGATGTCTGAGTCGATGGCAGGTGCCCAGAACAGAATCGAAGCCGAACGGCTCGGTTTCGAGGGATTCTTCCGTTTCACCGCCGCGCACCCAGCCCTCTATCGGGTCGTCAGAGAAGCCGAGTTCGTCTCCCCGGCGACGTTGCGACTGCACTATGAGCGCATCGTCGACGGCTATCACGCCGGGCTCCGCGCTGCTCAATCAGCCGGAGACGTCGACGAGGCGCTGGACCCGGAGGTAGCCGCGTGGGCGCTGATGGGCGCGGGCGAGCTAATCGGCATGCGTTACCTGCTGTGGGAACGCGATGCGGATGGGCACCCGCCTGCCGAGATCGACGCCGCCGTGATCGAGGGAATGAGCCGCTTCGTCGGAAACGCCCTGCGCCCGCGGTCATCGACAGCAGCGAGCGACGTGGCAACGGGAGACGAACCGGCAACGGGGGAGAAGGAGCGCGGGAATGGCTGAACAGGATCTTGCCGGACGGCGTGCCGTCATCACCGGTGGCGCGAGCGGGATCGGCCTGGCCTGCGCCCGAGAGTTTGCAGCGCGTGGTGCGCAGGTGACCATCGCGGATCTGAACGGGGCAGCAGCCGAGGCCAGTGCCGCCGAGATCGGCGGCGACGTGTGGGAAGTCGATCTTTCTGACACCAGAGCGTTGGATGATCTTCAGTTGGATGCGGACATCCTGGTGAATAACGCCGGCATCCAGCGGGTGAGTCCCATCGCCGAGTTCGATCCGGATGCGTTCCGCACCATCCAGCGCATCATGCTGGAGGCCCCGTTCCTGCTGATCCGTGCGGCGCTGCCCGGCATGTACGAGCGTGGGTGGGGGCGCATCATCAATGTGTCTAGCGTGCACGGCCTGCGCGCCAGCCCGTTCAAATCCGCGTATGTTGCGGCCAAGCACGGACTGGAGGGGCTGTCTAAGGTGACAGCGCTGGAGGGAGGCGCACACGGTGTCACCAGTAACTGCATCAACCCCGGCTATGTGCGCACCCCGCTCGTCGAGAAACAGATCACCGATCAGGCTGCCGTGCATGGCATTCCCGAAAGCGAAGTGATCGAAAAGGTCATGCTCACCGAGAGTGCGATCAAGCGTCTGGTCGACCCATCCGAGGTCGCATCCCTTGCCGGCTGGCTCGCCTCGCCGCATGCCGCGATGGTCACCGGAGCTTCGTACACGATGGATGGCGGATGGACCTCACGATGAACACGCACACCTATCGGACCATCGATGTCCCGGTCGCGGGCGGTAATCTTCGCGTGGGGATCTGGGATCCTCAGGGAACCACAGGGGAGATCCCCACCGTGCTCGCGATCCACGGTGTGACGGCGTCACATCTGGCGTGGGAGTTCCTCGTGGCAGAACTGCCCGGTGTCCGGGTCGTCGCACCTGACCTGCGTGGTCGGGGTCGGAGCAACGCGATCGAGGGGCCGGCAGGGATGAGCGCGCACGCCGACGATCTCGTTGCTGTTCTGGATGCTGTCGGCGTCGGTGCTGTCGCGGTCATCGGTCACTCGATGGGTGGTTTCGTCGCCGTCGTTCTTGCGCATCGGCACGCCGCGCGCGTGCAGCAGCTGATCCTGGTCGACGGTGGACTGCCGCTCGATGTCCCCGCGGATGTCGCTCCTGAGCAGTTGGTGACGCTGATCCTCGGCCCGACAGCTGAGCGGCTGTCACGCCGCTGGACGAGCGTGGATGAGTACATCGACGTCTTCTGGCGCGGTCATCCGGCATTCAGCAGCGACTGGAGCGCGGCCCTCGAACGTTACATCGCCTACGATCTCTGCGCGGACGGCGACGGATATCGCCCCGCCACGAGCTACCAGACCACGGTCGAAGACACCGTGGATCTGAATCTCGGTAACGCCCTGTCAGCGGCACTTGCCCAGTTGCACCACCAGACGCTGTTCATCAGCGTGCCGCGCGGTCTGCAGAACGAGGAGCCAGGTCTGTACCCGCCTGCCCATCGTGCGCAGGTGCTCGCCGCGCACCCATCGATTGTGCATCAGCACCTGGGCGGACTCAATCACTACACGGTGGTGATGAGCGAGCGCGGAGCGAGGCAACTGGCACCCCTGGTTCGTGCGGCGGCCAGCGCTGTCAGCGCCTGAGCATCAGCGCCGAACGCTCGCGATCCGTGAGGAGAGTTGATGGGCATGCGCGAGCAGCGTGCGTCCGAGCTGCGCCGTGCGATCTGGTCCGAATCGGAACTCCACGCCGGTCAGACTCAGCGCCCACTCCGCTCTGCCAGCCCGATCGAAGACGGCAGCACCCATGCCGAAACTGCCCGAGACGATGAGGCCAGGATTCAGTGAATAGCCGCGTTCCTTCGTCTCGCTGAGTCGTTTGCGCATCCGGCGAGCGCCGTGCGCTGTGCCCCAGCGGTCGGCCAGCTCCGGATGGCGGTCGAAATAGGCATCCACATCGTGGTCAGGCAGGAACGACAGGATCGCGAGTCCGGCGCTGGCGACTCCGAGGGGAAACCGCACACCTTCGCTCAGGACGAAGGAGCGGATCGGGAACGAGCCCTCCTCGCGCAGCAGACAGACGGTCTCATCCGCTCTGCGCACCGAGAGGAACGCGCTTTCTTCGGTCTTGACAGCAAGGGAGCGGACGATATCTTTCGCCAGCGCAGTGACGTCGTACCGAGCCGCCGCCACTGATCCCATCAGGAACAGCTCCGGTCCCGGCATCCATCGAGCACTCTCTTCATCGCGATCGACGAGGCCTTCGGCGCGCAGGGCGCTCAGCAGTCGGTGCGTTGTGGAGCGTGTCAGATCAGCCTGCTGCGCGAGCTCCTGCAGCGCTGCCCCTCCCTCGCCGGATGCCGTGACCAATCGCAGCAGTCGAGCCGCACGTGCAATCGCCTGCGCGCCGGGTACGGTGCGAGTGGTGTCCATAATGTGGACACTACCGGCGAGATCGCCCATATCGCAAGATTGGTGTTCTGATGGTGAACCAAAAGGCGGATGCTGGAGGAAGACCTCACACGAAGGAGCGCTGCGTGATCGATAAAGAATGGGCTTCATCCGCCGAAGCCGTCGCTGACATCTCGGACGGCTCGTCCCTTGCCGTTGGCGGGTTCGGCCTGTCCGGCAACCCGATTGCGCTCATCGAGGCGCTGCTGGCGCAGGGGACCGCAGACCTGAGCATCGTCAGCAACAACTGCGGTGTCGACGACTGGGGGCTCGGCATCCTGCTCAACGCGCAGCGAATCCGCAAGATGACCTCGTCCTACGTCGGCGAGAACAAGGAGTTCGAACGGCAGTTCCTCTCCGGTGAGCTCGAGTTGGAGCTCACGCCGCAGGGAACGCTCGCCGAGAAGCTGCGCGCCGGCGGCTCAGGGATCGCGGCCTTCTACACACAGACCGGTGTCGGCACACAGGTCGCCGAGGGCGGACTGCCACGCCGCTACAACCCGGACGGTTCGATCGCTGTGGCCTCGCCGAAGAAGGACGTGCGATCCTTTGACGTCGACGGCACACCGAAGGACTTCGTGCTGGAGGAGGCCATCACCACGGACTTCTCGATCGTGCATGCGCTCATGGGGGATCGACACGGCAACCTCGTCTTCAACAAGGCTGCGCGCAACTTCAACCCGATCGCCGCGATGGCCGGCCGCGTCTGCATCGCTCAGGTGGAGCGACTGGTCGAGCCCGGCGAGATCGATCCGGACAGCATCCATCTGCCTGGGGTGTTCGTCCACCGCATCGTCGAGGTCGGCACCGACATTGAAAAGCGCATCGAACGGCGCACCGTTTCGAAACCCGACACGGCGAAGGAAGGGGCCTGACATGGCACTCACCCGTGAGCAGATGGCGGCCCGCGCCGCCCAAGAGCTGACCGACGGCTCGTATGTGAACCTCGGCATCGGCCTGCCGACACTCGTGCCGAACTACGTGCCGGAGGACGTCACTGTCGTCCTGCAGTCAGAGAACGGCATCCTCGGTGTCGGACCGTACCCGACAGAAGACGCGGTCGATCCCGACCTGATCAATGCCGGCAAAGAGACGGTCACGACTCTGCCCGGCACCGCATTCTTCGACTCGGCGACCAGCTTCGCAATGATCCGCGGCGGCAAGATCGATGCCGCCATTCTCGGCGCCATGCAGGTGTCGGCCACCGGGGACCTCGCGAACTGGATGATCCCGGGAAAGATGGTCAAGGGACCGGGTGGGGCGATGGATCTTGTCCACGGTGCCGGACGCCTGATCATCCTCATGGAGCACGTGGCAAAGGACGGCTCCGCGAAGATCGTCAACGAGTGCTCTCTGCCGCTGACCGGCAGGGGAGTGGCGCACCGCATCATCACCGACCTCGCCGTCATCGATGTGACCGATGCAGGTCTCGTCCTCGTCGAAACTGCGCCAGGTGTGAGCGTTCAGGAAGTTATCGATGCCACTGAACCGCCGCTGACCCTCGCACCGGATCTGAAGGAGCAATCATGATCGACATCGTCATCGTCGCCGCAGCACGCACGCCCCAGGGGCGGTTGAAAGGACAGCTGGCCCCATTCACCGCACCCCAGTTGGGCGCATTCGCCATCAAAGGCGCGCTCGCGCAGGCATCCATCGAACCGACCTCCGTCGACGCGGTGATCGTCGGGCAGGTGTTGGCTGCCGGCTCCGGTCAGAACGCCGCCCGCCAGGCGGCGATCGGCGCCGGACTGGGCTGGGACGTGCCCGCACACTCCGTAAACAAGGTCTGTCTGTCGGGCCTGACTGCCATCATCGATGCGGCACGGATGATTCGCACCGGCGACGCGACGACGGTCGTCGCGGCGGGCATGGAATCGATGACGCGCGCACCGCACCTGCTGATGGGATCTCGGGATGGGTGGACCTACGGCAGCGTCGAGGTGCTCGACCACATGGCCTACGACGGCTTGACCGACGCATATGACAAAGAGAGCATGGGTGCGTCGACCGAACGCCATAACGGGCGGTTCGAGCTCACCCGCCAGGCACAGGACGAAGTTGCGGCCCTCTCGCACCAGCGTGCTGCCGCCGGTCAGGCCAGCGGTGCCTTCGACGCCGAGATCGTCCCGGTCGAAGTTCCGCAGCGTCGGGGTGATGCTCTTGTCATTACCCAGGACGAAGGCATCCGACCGGACACGACGATCGAGACGCTCAGCCGGCTGCGCGCGGCGTTCGCCGAGGGCGGTTCGATCACTGCCGGAAACTCTTCGCAGATTTCCGATGGCGCCTCCGCCGTCGTGGTGACCACACGAGAGAACGCCGAGGCCAATGGGTGGCCGGTGCTCGCCGTCATCGGCGCGAGCGGTCAGACCGCTGGTCCGGACAACTCGCTGCAGGCGCAGCCGGCGCAGGCAATCAACCGTGCGCTCGAGAAGCAGGGCATCACTGCCGCCGATCTCGACCTCGTCGAGATCAACGAGGCGTTCGGTGCCGTCGTTGCCCGCTCGCAGACCGAACTCGGCGTGACAAGTGACATCGTGAACGTCCACGGTGGCGGAATCGCGATCGGGCATCCGATCGGAGTTTCCGGCAACCGGCTGGTCGTGCACATGGCTCACGAACTCGCCCGGCGCGGCAGCGGAACGGTAGCTGTCGGACTGTGCGGCGGCGGCGGTCAGGGTGAAGCGCTGATCCTCACGCGCTGATTGCGGGAGGGGCTCAGCGCAAGCGTTGAGCCTCTTTCAGCGCCTTGGCCTGCTCCTTCTGGGCCTTGGCCTGTTCCTTCTGAGCCTTCTTCGCCTGCTTCATCGCGAGCGGGGAGTCCTCCGCAATGGGGACGCCCCGATTCTCGCGGTTGAGGTCGATAGCCGCACCGACCGCCAGGGCGAGGGTGATGCCCCAGCTGATCCACGCGAGTACCGCGCGCCAGGTGACTGGCGTTTCTCGTGTGCCACGGAGCATTGACACACCGGCCGTGATCGCTCCGATGAGGCCTGTGCTGAAGAGGTAGCGCATGGCTCCAACCTACCTGCGCTCAGGTGGCACCGGTAGAATGACATCGGCGCTTCGGCGCTGTAGCTGTGTAACTACCGGCCGTCGGCACTCTGACGGACAGCGGCGGCACCGGATCCCGCATCCTCGGGTGCGTGAGAGTCATGACGAGAACACACGCACCCGCTTCTGCCAGCCTGCTCCGCGAGGCGGGCCTTCCCTATTTCCTGATCGCGTTCATCGCGCGACTTCCCTTTGCGATGATGGTCGTCGGAGTACTTACCCTCGTCGTCTCGGTCAGCGGTTCCCTTTCTCTGGGCGGCCTGACATCGGCTGCTGTCGGACTGGGCACGGCATGCTTCGGGCCTCTGCTCGGAGGCGCAGCCGACCGGTTCGGGCAGCGTCCGGTGCTGGTGATCCTCGCCGTAGCCAATGGCGCGATGCTCGTGGTCTTCACCGCTGTCGTCTATACGACATCGATTGACGCTCTCATTCTGCTCGCCGCCGTCGGCATCGGCGCCACAGCTCCGCAGGTCGCGCCGATGTCGCGCTCACGACTTGTCGCGATCATCAACGAGCGGATGCCGGAACCTGTTCGGGTGCGCACCGTCTCCTCGACCATGGCGTACGAATCAGCAGCCGACGAAACGGTGTTCGTCTTCGGTCCGTTCGTCGTCGGCATCGTGGCCTCCTGGATCGCGCCGTGGGCGCCGCTGATCGGCGCTGCCGTGCTGACCGTGGTGTTCGTCGGCACCTTCGCACTGCACCCCAGCGGCCGCAGCATCTCTCAGGATCGCGATGCGGACGGCCGTGCGCCCTCCCGGGCATCCGAGCTCTTTCGGCCCCAACTGCTCGTCGTGGTCGTGGGGATCTTGGGGGTGGGTATGTTCTTCGGAACGATGCTGACCGCGCTGACATCGTTCATGGCAGATCGGGGTGCTTCCGAACAGGCAGGAGTGCTTTACGGTGTCATGGGAATCGGCTCGGCGATCCTGGCACTCGCTGTGGCCTGGCTACCACCACGGTTCTCGCTGCGGGCGCGCTGGTTGGTGTTCTCAGGCATTCTGCTGATCGGATCCGTCTTCCTCGGCGCCGTCGACACGCCTGCCGCGATGATGGTGGTGCTTGCCGTGATGGGCATCGGGATCGGCCCGACTCTGGTGACCCAGTACAGCTTCGGAGCTGCGCGCAGTCCGCTCGGCCGTTCGGCGACGGTGATGACGATGCTGGGCTCCGGCGTGATCGTCGGACAGTCGATCGGCGCCGCCGTCACGGGGGAGATCGCCGAGAGCCTCGGCACGTCTGCGGCGCTGCTTCTGCCGATGATCGCCGCAGCTATTGCCTTCATCGCCGGGGTCATCAACTGGTATCTGAGCCGCGTGCGCTCCCGAAGTGGCTAGCCTAAGAGCGGGGCACGGAGCCCCTGTGTGAGGAGTCACCATGGCCACCGCAGATTTCGTCGTCGTCGCAAACAGACTTCCCGTCGATCGGGTGGTGGGCCCGGACGGGGCAGAGACCTGGCGGACATCGCCCGGGGGACTGGTCGCCGCGCTCGAGCCGGTGATGCATCAGGTCGACGGCGCCTGGGTCGGCTGGGGTGGACAGGCCGATCTCGCGTTGGAGCCCTTTGAAGCGAATGGCATCCGGCTCATTCCGATCCGGCTGTCTGCTCGAGAAGTGGCGGAATACTACGAAGGCTTTGCCAACGATACGATCTGGCCGCTCTATCACGATGTGATCGCGCCCCCGCAGTATCACCGGGAGTGGTGGGACTCCTACGTCACCGTGAACCGCCGTTTCGCTGAGGCAGCGGCCGAGGCCGTCGCCCAGAACGGCACGGTCTGGGTGCACGATTACCAGTTGCAGCTGGTCCCGCAGATGGTGCGTGCTCTGCGACCCGATGTCACAATCGGCTATTTTCACCACATCCCGTTCCCGATGCATGGCCTGTACGCACAGTTGCCGTGGCGCGATCAGGTGCTGCGCGGTCTGCTGGGCGCTGACGTGATCGGATTCCAGCGTGCACAGGATGCGAGCTACTTCGTCGCGGCGGTTCGTCGCAGACTCAAGTACGACACCAAGGCGACCACCATCAGCGTGCCCGTGGACGAACAGACACGCACGGTCATCGCCAAGGCATTCCCCATTTCGATCGACACGGCGCCCTATCTCGAGCTCATCGAGAAGCCCGAGGTTCAGGCCAGGGCAGCAGAGATCCGCGAGAGTCTCGGCAATCCGAAGACCATTCTGCTGGGGGTGGACCGACTGGATTACACCAAGGGCATCCTGCACCGGATCAAGGCATACGGCGAGCTTCTCGACGCAGGGCGGCTGAAGGTCGAGGACGCCACGCTCGTGCAAGTCGCGAGCCCTAGCCGAGAACGAGTCGACGCCTACGTGCAACTGCGGGACGAGATCGAACTCGCCGTCGGGCGCATCAACGGCGACACCGACACGATGGATCACTCGGCGATCCGTTATCTGCACCAGGCCTTCCCCCGAGAGGAGATGGTGGCTTTGTATCTGGCGGCGGACGTCATGCTGGTCACAGCACTCCGGGACGGCATGAACCTCGTTGCGAAGGAGTACGTCGCGACACGCGCCGACAACAGAGGCGCACTGGTACTCAGCGAGTTCACCGGGGCCGCCGACGAGTTGCGCCAGGCCGTGCGCGTCAATCCGCACGACATCGAAGACCTCAAAGACGCCATCATGACGGCCGTGGAGATGCCGCGCGCCGAGCAGAGCAAGCGAATGCGATCGCTGCGCCGCCGGGTGCTCGAGCACGACGTCAACGCGTGGTCGTCATCGTTCCTGGAAGCCCTGGCAAACGCCCGTGCAGCGCGCACCTGAGTGGCAATTGCTGAGAATCGACGAGGAGAAGAATGATGACTCGCACCTGGATCCCCGGTTCCGCTGACGCGGCGTTGCGCGCTATCGCCCGCACACCGCGGTTGCTGATCGCGCTCGATTTCGACGGCACGGCTTCACCGCTGGTCGTCGAGCCGATGTCCGCGCGAGCGCTGCCAGAAGTGAAGGCACAGCTGAGCACGCTGGCAGCGTTGCCGGATACCTCCGTCGCGTATGTGTCGGGACGCAGCATGCACGATCTGAAGGAGATCAGCGAACATACGGCCGACTCGCCGTTCGCCCTGGCCGGATCCCACGGTGCGCAGTACTGGTTTCCCGGCACCGGAGACGCCGAAGCGCCCGGCGTGATCGCAGACCAGGCCGCGAATGAGCAGCTGTGGGCCGCGGCGCGACCGATCGTCGAGCGTTTCGAGGGGGTTGAGCTGGAACCCAAAACCTTCGGCATGGGCATTCATACCCGCCGGGCGACGCCTGAGGTCGAGGCTGAGGTATTCGCCGAGATCGATGCCCTCACCGCTGAGCGCTTCCCGCACTGGCGACGCCGCGCAGGTCATCGCGTGCTCGAGTTCTCGTCACGGATCGAGGGCAAGGACCTGGCGATGAGTGTGCTGCGCGATCACTTCAACGCCACGGGCATCCTCTTCGCGGGTGATGACGTCACCGATGAGGACGCGATGACGGTGCTTCGCGGTGATGATCTGGGGGTTCGTGTCGGGGCGGGGGAGTCTGCGGCAACTTTGCGTGTGGACACTCCACAACAGATCGCGCTTCTTCTAGAGGCGTTGGCGTCCGAGCGCGCCGCCGGTCGGGAATAGACTGCCGTCATGTCCTCGCACGATCCTTCACACGCTTCCATTGACATTAAACCCCGCAGCCGTGTCGTCACCGACGGCATCGAGGCCACGACCTCGCGCGGAATGCTCCGCGCCGTCGGCATGGGTGATGCTGACTGGGACAAGCCGCAGATCGGCATCGCGTCCAGTTGGAACGAGATCACGCCCTGCAACCTGAGCCTTGATCGTCTCGCGCAGGGCGCGAAGGAAGGCGTGCATTCCGGCGGCGGCTACCCGTTGCAGTTCGGCACCATCTCCGTCTCGGACGGCATCTCGATGGGGCACGAGGGCATGCACTTCTCGCTCGTTTCGCGCGAGGTGATCGCCGACTCTGTCGAGACGGTCATGATGGCTGAGCGCCTCGACGGCAGCGTGCTGCTGGCCGGCTGCGACAAATCGATCCCCGGCATGCTCATGGCCAGCGCTCGCCTGGATCTGTCCAGCGTGTTCCTGTACGCGGGCTCCATCGCCCCCGGCTGGGTGAAGCTCTCGGACGGCACCGAGAAGGACGTCACGATCATCGACTCGTTCGAAGCCGTCGGCGCCTGCCGTGCCGGCCTCATGAGCGAGGAAGACCTCAAGCGCATCGAGTGTGCGATCGCCCCCGGTGAGGGTGCCTGTGGCGGTATGTACACCGCCAACACGATGGCATCCGTCGCCGAGGCGCTCGGGCTGAGCCTTCCCGGATCTGCTGCACCGCCCGCTGCCGATCGACGCCGTGACTACTATGCGCACCGCTCCGGTGAGGCGGTGATCAACCTGCTGCGTCAGGGGATCACGACCCGCGACATCCTGACGAAGGAAGCATTCGAGAACGCGATCGCTCTGGCGATGGCACTGGGCGGTTCGACGAACGTCGTTCTGCACCTCCTCGCGATCGCCCGTGAGGCCGATGTGGATCTGACGCTGCACGACTTCAACCGCATCGGCGACAAGGTTCCGCATGTCGCAGACATGAAGCCGTTCGGGCAGTACGTCATGAACGATGTCGATCGGCACGGCGGCATCCCGGTGATCATGAAGGCGATGCTCGACGAGGGACTCCTGCACGGTGACGCCCTCACCGTGACGGGCAAGACCTTG
This sequence comes from Microbacterium wangyouchuni, assembly GCF_054072595.1. Classification (NCBI taxonomy): domain Bacteria; kingdom Bacillati; phylum Actinomycetota; class Actinomycetes; order Micrococcales; family Microbacteriaceae; genus Microbacterium; species Microbacterium wangyouchuni. Next base: position 212,348 of record NZ_JBSVRM010000006.1, on the reverse strand, counting down.
GCCGAGAACTTGGCGGAGTTGAACCCCGGACCGATCGATGGTGATGTCATCCACACCTTCGACAACCCGATCCACGCAACCGGCGGTCTGACGATTCTGCACGGCTCGCTCGCACCGGAAGGCGCTGTCGTGAAGACAGCCGGCTTCGACGCGACGGTCTTCGAGGGACCCGCCCGTGTGTTCGAACGCGAGCGCGCGGCGATGGATGCCGTTGCCAACGGCGAGATCGAATCAGGCACTGTCATCGTCATCCGCTATGAAGGTCCCAAGGGTGGACCGGGCATGCGTGAGATGCTCGCCATCACGGCGGCCATCAAGGGCGCGGGTCTCGGAAAAGATGTACTACTCTTGACTGACGGACGATTCTCAGGCGGCACAACCGGCCTGTGCATCGGCCACATAGCACCCGAAGCAGTGGACGCAGGTCCCATTGCCTTCGTGCGCGATGGTGATCTGATACGGGTCGATATCGCAGCTCGCTCTCTTGACTTACTCGTCGACGACGCAGAGCTCGCCTCCCGCCGCTCTGGCTGGGAACCGCTTCCCCCGCGCTATACCCGTGGCGTTCTTGCCAAGTACGCAGCCCTCGTCCGCTCCGCTGCCCAAGGCGCGACGACGGGTTGATCCTTCGGCAGGCTCAGGGACCGCACGTCGGTCCGATCCTGACGAAACAATCAGATCATCAAGGAAAATCATGACTGCTGATTCTGCTTCGGCCGTGCCGCGGCCACCATCCTCGAAGTCCACGCCGCCCGAAATGAGCGGCGCAGAAGCTGTCGTCCGCTCGCTGGAGCTGCTGGGCGTCACCGACGTGTTCGGTCTTCCCGGTGGTGCGATCCTGCCGGTCTACGACCCGCTGATGGACACCGACAAGCTTCGCCATATCCTGGTTCGCCACGAGCAGGGAGCCGGTCACGCTGCGGAGGGCTATGCCTCGGCATCCGGCCGCGTCGGCGTCTGCATCGCGACGTCCGGACCCGGCGCGACCAACCTGGTCACAGCCATCGCTGACGCGTACATGGACTCGGTGCCGATCGTGGCGATCACCGGTCAGGTGTTCTCGACGCTGATGGGAACGGATGCGTTCCAGGAAGCCGACATCGTCGGCATCACGATGCCGGTGACCAAGCACTCCTTCCTTGTGAAGGATGCCGCCGACATCCCGGGAGCCATTGCTGCCGCCTTCGAGATCGCCTCGACGGGCCGCCCCGGTCCGGTGCTGGTGGACATCACGAAGGATGCGCAGCAGAACATGGCGCCGTTCGTGTGGCCGCCGAAGATCGACCTGCCCGGCTATCGTCCGGTGACGAAGGCTCACGGCAAGCAGATCCAGGCCGCGGCGACAATGCTCGCCGAAGCCAAGAAGCCGGTCCTGTACGTCGGCGGCGGTGTGATCCGCGGCCGTGCATCCGCTGAACTGCTCGAGCTCGCAGAATCCACCGGTGCACCGGTGGTGACGACGCTGATGGCTCGCGGCGCGTTCCCCGACTCGCATCCTCAGCACCTCGGCATGCCGGGAATGCACGGCACGGTGCCGGCTGTTCTCGCGCTGCAGGAGGCAGACCTCCTCGTCTCGCTCGGTGCGCGCTTCGATGACCGGGTGACCGGTAAGTCGGAACTCTTCGCCCCGAATGCGAAGGTGGTGCACGTCGACATCGACCCCGCGGAGATCTCGAAGATTCGCATGGCGGATGTGCCCATCGTCGGGGATGTTCGCGACGTGCTCGTCGATCTGGATGCTGCATACCGTGGCGCGATCAATGGTGCCAAGCCCGACACCGCTGAGTGGTGGTCGTACTTGGACGGTCTGCGCGACGAATTCCCGCTCGGCTATACCGAACCCAGCGATGGTCTGCTCGCACCGCAATACGTGATCAAGCGCATTGGCGAGCTGACCGGTCCCGAGGGCATCTACGCCGCCGGGGTCGGACAGCACCAGATGTGGGCTGCGCAGTTCATCAAGTACGAGCGCCCCAACGCCTGGCTGAACTCGGGCGGGGCCGGCACCATGGGCTACTCCGTTCCGGCAGCGATGGGCGCGAAGGTCGCTGAGCCGCACCGCCCGGTCTGGTCGATTGACGGTGACGGCTGCTTCCAGATGACGAACCAGGAACTCGCGACCTGTGTCATCAACAAGATCCCGATCAAGGTCGCGATCATCAACAACTCCTCGCTGGGCATGGTTCGCCAGTGGCAGACGCTGTTCTACGACGGCCGGCACTCGAACACCGACCTGAACACCGGGCATGGAACGGTCCGAATCCCCGACTTCGTGAAACTCGCTGAAGCATACGGATGCCTCGCCATCCGCGTGGAGAAGGAAGAGGAAGTCGACGCCGCGATCCAGCTTGCGCTGGACACCAACGATCGTCCCGTCGTCATCGACTTCGTTGTCTCGGCCGACGCGATGGTGTGGCCGATGGTGCCCCAGGGTGTCAGCAATAACTACGTGCAGTATGCCCGTGACCACGCACCCGCCTTCGATGAGGAGATCTGAGCCATGTCAACTCACGTTCTGAGTCTCCTCGTGGAGAACACGCCGGGTCTGCTGACTCGTGTCGCCGGACTGTTCGCCCGCCGCGGCTTCAACATCGAATCCCTCGCCGTCGGGGTGACCGAGGTTCCGGGAATCTCCCGGATCACTGTGGTCGTCGACGTCGACAAGCTGCCGCTCGAGCAGGTCACGAAGCAGCTGAACAAGCTGATCAACGTCATCAAGATCGTTGAGCTCGACCCGGCATCCTCCGTGCAGCGCCAGCACGTCCTCGTCAAAGTGCGAACAGATAACACGACTCGCTCGAACGTGATCGAAGTCGTGAACCTGTTCCGCGCCTCGGTCGTGGACTATGCCGCCGATGCGCTGGTGATCGAGGTCACCGGCGATAAGGGCAAAGTCGAGGCGTTGCTGCGCGCACTGGAGCCGTTCGGCATCAAGGAACTCGCCCAATCCGGACTGCTCGCCATCGGGCGCGGCAGCAAGAGCATCACAGAGCGCGTTCTGCGCAGCTGACCCTTCGACAAGCTCAGGGACCGTCTGGTCCTGCAGGGACCGTCTGGTCCTGAAACAACCACAATCAAGGAGAAACACAACGTGAGTACTGAGATCTTCTACGACGATGACGCAGACCTGTCCCTGATCCAGGGCAAGAAGGTCGCGATCGTCGGCTACGGCTCGCAGGGCCACGCCCACGCGATGAACCTTCGCGATTCAGGCGTAGAGGTCGCCATCGCGCTCAAGGACGGCTCGAAGTCGATCGCCAAGGCAGAAGAAGCCGGATTCCCGGTGAAGAATGTTGCGGATGCGACGGCCTGGGCCGACGTCATCATGATCCTCGCGCCGGACCAGCACCAGCGCACGATCTACTCCGACTCGATCGCCCCCAACCTGGCTGAGGGCAAGACGCTGGCGTTCGCGCACGGCTTCAACATCCGTTTCGGCTACATTGACGCTCCCGCGGGCGTTGACGTCATCCTCGTCGCTCCCAAGGCGCCCGGTCACACCGTGCGTCGCGAGTTCGTCGCCGGTCGTGGCATCCCGGACATCATCGCTGTCGAGCAGGACGCCTCAGGTCAGGCCTGGGCGCTGGCACTGTCGTATGCGAAGGCCATCGGCGGCACGCGCGCCGGCGTCATCAAGACGACCTTCACCGAAGAGACCGAAACCGACCTCTTCGGCGAGCAGGCTGTGCTCTGCGGCGGCATGAGCCACCTCGTGCAGGCCGGCTTCGAGACGCTGACCGAGGCGGGCTACCAGCCGCAGATCGCGTACTTCGAGGTGCTGCACGAGCTCAAGCTGATCGTTGACCTCATGTGGGAGGGCGGCATCGCGAAGCAGCGCTGGTCGATCTCTGACACAGCAGAGTACGGTGACTACGTCTCGGGTCCGCGCATTGTCGATGACCGGGTCAAGGAGAGCATGAAGGCAGTGCTCGCCGACATCCAGAACGGCGCCTTCGCGAAGCGCTTCATCGACGACCAGGACAACGGGGGCAAGGAGTTCCAGGAGCTGCGCGCCAAGGAAGAGCAGCACCCGATCGAGGTCACCGGCAAGGAGCTGCGTTCGCTGTTCTCATGGAAGCAGCAGGACGAGGACTACGTCGACGGCTCAGCCGCACGCTGATCCACCGCGGTACGAAAATGGGCGCCCCTCGCGGGGCGCCCATTTTGCGTTCGGCTATTCGGCGACAGCCTCAAGCTTGAGGGGATCATCTGCCGGGTCAGCCCACACCGGCTGAGGCAGCAGTGTGTCTACGGCCCCGCCCTGGATCTCACGCAGTGCATCCGTGATCTCATCGGCGTTCTCGGGAACAGCCAGATCGCAGGCGCGCAGCTCGGACACGAACTTCAGCGTGAGCCGGCCCTTGCCGGCCTCGATGGCTTCGGCGGTCGTGCCGGTGATCTTCTCGCTGCCCGTTTGAATATCCGAGACCTCGTCGCACACATGGTAGACACTGCCACCGGCGACCCAGACGACCTCGTCCTGGCCGAGCAGCTGAATCACGGCGGACTGGTCAGCCGTGTACTGCTCGACGGACTGCGGGTTGTAGTCGATCCCCAGTGCGACCGCGACAGCCGCAAGGACGACGCCGATGATGCCGGCCGTTGTCTTCTGCCCCTTGTCCATGTCCTTGTTAAGGAAGATCAGAATGATCAGCGGCAGGAACGCGACGATGGCGATGATCGCACCGAGCTGGTTCTGCACGAAGAAGCGAACGGTGTCGGACTTCTTCGCCGGATCCAGCCGATTGGCCTTCTTCCACAGCATCGAACCGGTGATCGAGAGCGCTGCGATCACGACGAGGGCGACGATGAGGGCGATGAAGGCCCATTGCGGGAAGGTGGCGGTCGCATTCTGTGTTTCCAGAAGCCCGGTATCGGGGTCGCGGATCAGCGTGCCGTCTTCGCCGACGAACTCGCGCTGGCGCAGCAGCCAGAAGATCGCGACGGCTTCGGCCGCGATGGCGACAGCCCACAATGCTGCTGCTATCCAGCGGAAGGTCGTCGCCTTCTTCTTCGACGCCGGGGTGGGAACCCAGGAGCGGTCGGATCCGTCGGCAGGCTCCGGCACGGAGGCGTCAGCCGAATCGGCGACCTTGTTCTTGCGCTCAACCACGTAAATTCTCCTCAGACTATGAACGCCCTGAGCATATCGGGCGGGGTGCAGTGATCGCTACGCTGGACACATGACATCGGATGCTGACGACGCTCTCTCTTGGGCGGGCGATGAAGACACGGCTGCGCCCCAGCCAGCCGCCACTCCTGCGCTGCCGGATGGATGGAATGCCGTCGGCAAAGACAGCGAAACGGTGGGGCGCCTCGAAGAGGACGGTTCCGTAACCGCTCCGACGGAGTCGAAGCCACTCAGCACGCCGATGCTCCTTCTGCTGGGTATCGTCGGCGGCGTCTACCTGCTGTACACGATCGGTTGGATCGTCGGCGGACTCAACCTGCAAGGCGGCGCGCTGTTCCTGATTCCCGGCGTCATGTACCAGGTGGCGTTGTGGGCGGCGGTGCTGGCCCCCGCCCTGTGGTTCGCCGCCGTCTGGTTCTTGACCCGTACCGCAGCCAGTTGGGTGCGCGTGCTCGGTCTGCTGGGCGGAGTGTTTCTGCTCGTGCCCTGGCCGTTCGTCATGACAGGAGTGATCGGAGCATGAGCGAGATGACAGCATCCCGTGGGCAGAGCCTCGGCCTGGGTAAGACGATCATCATCGGTTTGGCAGGACTCTTCTACGCTTACGGTGTGTGGAACGCCGTCGCGTACCTGGCAGCAGTGGCCGGCTTCGGCTTGAACGCGTACGGCTGGTTCGTGCTCATCTTCTCGGTGCTCTTCCCGATCCTGGTCTTCGCGGCAGCTTACGCATCAGGCCGACGCCGCAGCGCCGCGGAGCTCAGCATCACTCTGATCGCTGGACTGGGCCTGGTGGCCGTGTTCTGGATGAACGTCGTCGCGTTGAGCACCCTGAACTTCGCCTCGCTGACCGGATAGTGCGCATGACGCATCGCGTCACACGGCACGGAGCACCGTTCACCCTCCGGTAAGGTGGAACCGATCGCGCCCCGACGGTGTGCGGCGCATCGATCCCACCCGCGCTTGTCGCTTATCTCGAAGGATCCGCTGTGTCGAAGCCCGTCGTGCTCATCGCCGAAGTTCTCTCGCCCGCCACGATCGAGGCCCTCGGCCCCGACTTCGACGTACGACAAGTCGACGGCACCGATCGAGAGGCGCTGTTCGCGGCGCTCGCTGACGCGCAGGCCGTCCTCATCCGCTCTGCGACCAAGATCGATGCGGAGGCACTGAGCCACGCACCGAAGCTGAAAGTCGTCGCCCGCGCCGGGGTGGGCCTCGATAACGTCGATATCCCGGCGTCGACGAAGGCCGGCGTCATGGTGGTCAACGCACCGACGTCGAACATCATCTCTGCTGCAGAACTCACCTGCACGCACATTCTCAGCCTTGCCCGCCACGTGCCCGCGGCGCACGCATCGCTGGCTGCCGGCCAGTGGAAGCGCAGCGCGTACACCGGTACGGAACTGTTCGAGAAGACCCTCGGCATCGTTGGCCTCGGCCGTATCGGTGCGCTGGTGGCCGCTCGAATGCAGGGATTCGGCGTGAAGGTCATCGCCTACGATCCCTACGTCACGAGTGCACGCGCGCAGCAGCTCGGCGTCGAACTGCGCACACTCGACGAGCTGGTCGCTGAGGCAGATTTCTTGACGATCCACATGCCCAAGACGCCCGAAACGACAGGCATGATCGGCGCAGAACAGTTCGCGGCGATGAAGAAGTCCGCCTACGTCATCAACGTCGCCCGTGGCGGCCTGATCGATGAGGAGGCTCTCCGCGAGGCTCTCATCGCCGGTGAGATCGCCGGTGCCGGTCTCGACGTGTTCACTTCTGAGCCTCCGGCGGAGGGCGGCTCCGCACACGCCCTGCTGGACCTGCCGAACGTCGTCGTCACACCCCACCTCGGCGCATCCACCGACGAGGCACAGGAGAAGGCCGGCGTTTCGGTCGCCCGCTCCGTCAAGCTCGCGCTTGAGGGTGACCTGGTTCCGGATGCTGTCAACGTCGCTGGCGGCATCATCGACCCGTTCGTCCGTCCGGGCATCGCGCTCGTCGAGAAGCTCGGTCAGATCTTCAGTGGCCTGACCACGTCTGCTCTCACGAGCTTGGACATCGAGGTCCGCGGCGAATTGGCGGACTATGACGTCAGCGTCTACCGGTTGGCTGCGCTCAAGGGCATTCTTTCGAATGTTGTCAGTGAGAATGTCTCCTACGTCAATGCCCCGCTGTTCGCAGAGCAGCGTGGAATCGAGGCTCGTCTGATCGTCGAGAAGGACAGCCCGGAGTATCGCAACCTCACCACCCTGCGCGGGGCTCTGGCCGACGGCACTGTGCTGTCCGTGGCCGGTACTCTGGCGGGCACCCGAATGGTGCAGAAGATCGTGGGCATCAACGGCCACGACATCGAGGTTCCGATCGAGACGCACCACATCGTCATGCAGTACACCGACCGTCCGGGCATCGTGGCGGTGTACGGCCAGAAGTTCGGTGCGGCAGGCATCAACATCGCCGGCATGCAGGTTGCTCGCCGTGAAGCAGGTGGCCAGGCGTTGACCGTTTTGACCGTCGACTCCCGCGTTCCCGAGGACCTGCTCGCCGAGGTCGGCGAGGCGATTGAGGCCAACGTCATGCGCGAGATCGAGATCACCGAGGTCTGATCAGCGCCCGCCTCCTGAGCTCAGCGCTCAGGAGGCGGAACGCAGAACAAGCGCAATGAGTTCGTCGAGCCGGTCTCCGACCGGCACCGGTGTTGCGAGTCCGCTGGCTTCAGCGCCCGCGGCATCCAGCGCGTTGTTGTAGTAGAGGCCGTCGCTGAGTAGCATCACCAGGTCGAGCGCTGTTTCATCGCGAACGTGGGGGCGTAAAGCAGCAGCCCATGCCTCGCGGATGCGTCTCAAAGCCTCGGATGCTGCGACGGAACCTCCCTGCGCGACGCGCGATGCGGCGACCAAGGCGCGGTCGAGCGCGGCATCTTCCATCACGGAGGTGCGCAGAAAATAGGCGACAGCACCCTCCGGGGCAGACGCCATGCGTTCGAGGTCTTCCTCCGCAAGAGTTTCGAGACGCTCCAGGAGCCCGGTGATCAGGTCTTCTTTCGCTGCGAAGTGATACAGCAGACCGCCCTTGGAGACTCCGGCGGCCTTGGAAGTCGCATCCAGTGTCGCCGTGCGCTCACCATCCTCGATGAGGATCGCTTCGAAGGCGTCCAGGACGCGCTTTCGGGCGCGGGGAGGTCTGGCCATGTCTGTTACTATACCATCTGGACGGTTCAGTATCTCGACGCCGTCGAACGCAGAAGAGGATCTCCATGACCCAGGCCACGCCGACTGACACCGGCGGAATCTACGCACCGCGTGTGGGCGCACGCGGGTGGTTCGCACTCGTCGTTCTGATGCTGCCCGTACTGCTCGTATCCGTCGACACCACGGTGTTGAGCTTCGCGCTGCCGGAGATCGCGATCGCTCTCGCACCATCCGGTGCCCAGCAGCTGTGGATCATCGACGCGTACCCGCTCGTGCTCGCCGGTCTGCTGGTCACGATGGGAACGCTCGGGGACCGATTCGGCCGCCGCCGCATGCTGCTGTTCGGTGCCACAGGCTTCGCGGTGGTCTCGGTACTCGCTGCTTTCGCGCCCACAGCCGCATTGCTGATCGTGGCGCGCGTGATGCTCGGATTCTTCGGAGCAATGCTAATGCCCTCGACGCTGTCGCTGCTGCGCTCGATCTTCCAGAATCGCGATCAGCGACGAATGGCCATCGCCGTGTGGGCCTCCGCCTTCTCCGCTGGTGCCGCGCTCGGCCCGATCGTCGGTGGGATCCTGCTGGAACACTTCGCGTGGGGATCGGTGTTCCTCATCGCCGTGCCGGTGCTCATTCCGTTGCTGATCTGCGCGCCCCTCCTTGTTCCGGAGAGCCGCGACCCTGCACCGGGCAAGATCGACCCGATCAGCATCCTGCTCTCGCTGGGGACCATGATCCCGATCGTGTACGCGATCAAATCCTTTGCTGTGGACGGTCCCACTCTCATCGCCGCGGCGTGGGCGATCGTCGGGGTCGTCTTCGGCGTGATGTTCGTCCGCCGGCAGTTGCACGCAAAGTCTCCGATGCTTGATATGGCACTGTTTCGCCGGGGCTCCTTCTCCGGTGCGATCCTGGTGAACCTGCTCAGCGTGGTGGCGCTGGTGGGATTCTTGTACTTCGTCCCGCAGCACCTGCAACTCGTGCTGGGGATGTCACCGATGATGGCCGGCCTGGCGCTCGTGCCGGGAATGCTCGCCGTCATCGTCGCCGGGCTCAGCGTCGTGCCGATATCGCGCCGTCTGCCTCCGCATCTGGTCGTGCCTGCCGCCCTGGTGTTCTCTGTCGTTGGATACCTCCTGGTCGCATTCACGGCAGCAGGGCACGGGCCATTGCCGCTGATCATTGCCTTCGCTGTGCTCGGGATCGGAATCGGTGCGGCAGAGACCATCTCCAACGAACTCATCCTCTCCAGCGCACCCGCTTCGAAAGCGGGTGCAGCGAGTGCCGTCTCAGAGACCGCCTACGAGCTGGGGGCTGTGCTGGGCACAGCCATCCTCGGCGGAGTCATCACGGCTCTGTATCGCGGTGCACTCGTGGTTCCAGAAGGCGTGCCTGCCGAAGCCGGTCGTGTTGCCCGGGAAACTCTTGCCGGCGCCTACACGTCAGCTCAGCAGTTGCCGGATGCGGTCGGCACGGCGCTGTGGGATGCTGCGGCGTCCGCGTTTGAATCCGGAATCATGGTCACGTCACTGATCGGCGCGGCACTCGTCGTGCTCGCTGGTTCGATAGCCGCCGTCACACTGCGCGCACCACGCGCACGCTGACCAGTACGCTGGGAGATACCGCGCGCCGGAGCCTCGACGCCGCGGATCCCGATGCAAGGAGAGTCCATGTCGCGTGTCGTGAAGCTTGCGGTCATCCCGGGTGACGGGATCGGCCCCGAGGTCGTCGCAGAAGCCGAGAAGGTGCTCGACGCCGTCACCGCCGGATCCGATGTCGTGTTCGACAAGACGCGCTTTGCGCTCGGCGCTGCACGCTATCTCGAAACCGGCGACACGCTGAGCGATGAAGACCTGGAAGCGATCAAGGCGCAGGATGCCATCATCCTCGGCGCTGTCGGAGGAACACCTGGCGACCCGCGCCTGAAGAACGCGAACATCGAGCGCGGCCTGCTGCTGAAGCTGCGGTTCACACTCGACCACTACGTGAATCTGCGTCCGTCGAAACTGTATCCCGGGGCATCCGGGCCTCTGGCGGATCCGGGCGAGATCGACTTCGTCGTCGTCCGCGAGGGGACCGAGGGTCCGTACGTCGGCAATGGCGGTGCCATCCGAGTCGGCACTGCGCACGAGATCGCCAATGAGACGAGCGTCAATACTGCTTTCGGAGTCGAGCGCGTCGTGCGCTACGCATTCGCTCTCGCCGAGCGTCGCCGTCAGAAGCTCACACTGGTGCACAAGACCAACGTTCTGGTCCACTCCGGGGGCATCTGGCAGCGCATCGTCAACGAGGTGGCCGTTGAGCATCCGAATGTGGTCGTAGACTATCTGCACGTCGATGCGGCCACGATCTTCCTGGTCACAAACCCCGATCGCTTCGACGTGATCGTCACCGACAACCTCTTCGGCGACATTCTCACGGATTTGGCAGGCGCCGTCACCGGTGGCATCGGCCTCGCCGCTTCGGGCAATATCAACCCCGACGGCGCGTACCCCTCGATGTTCGAGCCCGTTCACGGCTCGGCGCCGGACATCGCAGGTCAGCAGAAAGCCGACCCGACTGCGGCCATCCTGTCTATCTCGCTCCTGCTCGACCATCTCGGGCTCCGCGAGGAATCGGCCCGCGTGACACGCGCGGTCGAGGAGGACATCGCAGCCAGAGACGGCTCTCGAACCACCAGCCAGACGGGCGACGCCATCATCGCCAGACTCCAGGCGTAGTCTGGATTCACGCGAGCGCCGCCCGCATCGAACGCAGGATGTGACATGACAACCACCGAAACCGAACTCGCTCCGTTGGAGTTCGCAGTGACGAAGAACCTCGCAGCAAAATCCGCTGCTGAGCGTGAAGAGATTCTGAAGGCACCGGGCTTCGGCTCGGTCTTCACCGACCACATGGTCGATATCTGCTGGTCGGCACGCGGTGGATGGCACCGCCCGCGCGTGCAGCCCTACGGGCCGATCTCCTTGGATCCGGCAGCTGCCGTGCTGCACTACGGCCAGGAGATTTTCGAGGGCATTAAGGCTTATCGCCACGCGGATGGCTCTGTGTACACGTTCCGTCCCGACCAGAACGCCGCGCGCCTGCAGCGCAGTGCCCGGCGCATGGCCTTGCCAGAGCTGCCGAGTGAGTACTTCCTCCAGTCATTGCGCGAGCTCGTTGCGGTCGATGGCGCGTGGGTGCCGTCGGGCGAGGACCAGAGCCTGTACCTCCGGCCGTTCATGTTCGCCAAAGAGGCGTTCCTGGGCGTGCGTCCCGCGCAGAAGGTGGCGTACTACCTGATTGCGAGCCCCGCAGGCTCGTACTTCAAGGGCGGAGTGAAGCCGGTGCGGATCTGGCTGTCCGAGACGTATGCGCGTGCAGGCAAGGGCGGCACAGGGGCAGCAAAGACCGGAGGCAACTACGCCTCGAGTTTGCTCCCACAGGCTGAGGCCGCCGATCAGGGCTGCGACCAGGTCGTCTTCCTCGATCAGGACGGCAATGTCGAAGAGCTCGGTGGCATGAACGTCGTGTTCGTGTACAAGGACGGGCGTATCGTCACTCCGCACTCCGCCAGCATCCTGGAAGGAATCACCCGCGACTCGTTGCTGCAGTTGGCCGAGGACCGCGGACACACCGTCGAGCGGCGTGCGGTTTCCCTGCAGGAATGGCGCGACGGGGTGGCATCTGGCGATATCGTCGAGGTTTTCGCCTGCGGTACCGCGGCGGTTGTGACTCCGATCGGCGCTCTGGTGACCGGCGAGTTCGAAGATCAGCAGCCCATCGGCGACCTCGCGCTGTCCCTGCGGGAAGAGTTGACCGACATCCAATACGGTCGCCGCGCAGACAAGCACGGCTGGCTGCAGCGGCTCGACGGCTGACCTCAGTTCTACCTGTACGGATGCAGGGCCGATGCACGGATGCAGGGCGAAACCACGGTGTTTCGTCCTGCATCCGTCTTTTCGCCCTGCATCCGGGCAGACGGATGAAGCGGATCGACCGCGCGAGTAGGCTGACAGGGTGAAGATCGCTCGGTTCAGCCACAATGACGCTATTCGCTACGGCATCCTCGATGAGCAAGAGCTCGTCGTCCTCGATGGGGATCCGATGTTCGCCGGTTTCGAAACCACGGGCGAGCGCGTTCCGCTGGCGGATGTTGCGTTGCTCGCACCCGTCATTCCGCGGTCGAAGGTGGTCTGCGTCGGCAAGAACTATCACGATCACGCCGCAGAAATGGGGGGAGTGGCACCCGAAGAACCGCTGCTGTTCCTCAAGCCCAACACCTCGGTGATCGGCCCTGGCGACACGATCGTGCGTCCGACCCTGTCTGAGCGCACCGAGCACGAGGGTGAGCTGGCCGTGGTCATCGGTCGCATCGCCAAGAACGTCAAGGCAGCGGATGCTCTGGACTATGTGTTCGGGTACACCGTCGCCAACGACGTCACTGCCCGCGACCTGCAGAAGAAAGACGGACAGTGGACTCGGGGCAAGGGTTTCGACACCTTCTGCCCGCTCGGCCCCGTGATCGAGACCGAATTCGAGCGGGATGACGCGACAATCGAGACACGCGTGAATGGCGAAGTGCGTCAGAGCGCGCCGCTCAGCGACATGATCCATTCGGTTGAAGAGATCATCGAATACGCATCAGCGGTGTTCACGCTGCTTCCCGGTGACGTCATCCTCACGGGAACGCCCGCCGGGGTAGGCACCTTCGTCGCCGGGGACACCGTCGAAGTCGAGGTCTCAGGCATTGGCATCCTGCGCAGCTCCGTGCGGGACGCGATCCCGGTTTCGTGAGCGTACCGACCGTTCAGGAGCAGCGCGCTCTCCAGCGCCGAACGGTGCTGGTCCTCTCGGCAGGACAGGTTCTCGGCGGCATCGCCTTCGGTGCGACCGTCTCTCTCGGAGCGTTGCTGGCCGCCGACATCTCCGGGGACGATGCGCTATCCGGACTTGCCACCGCCTCCGTCACCCTCGGGGCGGCGCTGTGCGCCATTCCGCTCGCGCGGTTCGCGAGTGCGTTCGGCCGTCGGCGCGCGCTCACCCTCGGTAACCTCTTCGCGCTCGTCGGCATTGGCATCGTCATCCTCGCAGCGGCGCTGCGTCTCTTCCCATTGCTGCTGGTCGGGATCATCCTCATCGGCGCCGGGAACGCCGGAAACCTGCAGTCGCGATTCGCCGCAACCGATCTCGCGCAGCCTGTGCACCGCGGACGTGATCTGTCGATCGTCGTGTGGGCGACCACTGTGGGCGGTGTCGCAGGTCCGCTGCTGCTCGGCCCCGGTGAGATCGTGGGTCAGGCCATCGGGATGCCGCCGCAGACCGGTTCGTACCTGTTCTCGCTCGTTGCCCAGTCGGCCGCCTTCATCCTGTACATCATTGCTCTCAGGCCCGACCCGCTGCTGCTGGCACAGCGGATGCTGGCGGCAGCCGCCGCGCAGACGCACACCGCGGCGCTCCGCGACCACGCTGGCGTCGCCCGCTACGCGATGTTCGCTATCGCCGGTGCGCACATCGTGATGGTTTCCGTGATGGCGATGACGCCGATCCATCTGTCGCACATGGCACACGACATGCACGGTGGGCACGCATCATCCACAGACATCACGACACTTGTCGGCATCACGATCGCCGCTCACGTAGCGGGGATGTACGCCCTGTCGCCGGTCTTCGGCATCCTCGCAGACCGCTGGGGCCGGCTGCGCGTGGTTCTGCTGGGACAGGTGCTGCTCGCAGCAGCCCTCGGTTTCGCCTTCTTCACCAACGATCAGGCGGGGGGAGTGATGATCGCGTTGATCCTGTTGGGCCTGGGTTGGAGCGCCTCGACGGTTGCTGGCGCGGCTCTGCTCACCGAAGCCACCACACCGGAACTTCGTACGCGTCGCCAAGGACGCAGCGACTCGCTCATGAGCTTCTGCGGCGCCGGTGGCGCAGTTCTCGCGGGGGTCGTGATGGCGAACTTCCAGTACTCTGGCCTCGCCGTGGTCGCAGCCGTCGTCGTAATCACGATCGCCGTCGCGTCTCCGCTCGGAAGGCTTCGGACACCCGCGTAGGATTGAGGAGATATGGCTACTCCTCACGCTCTCACCACCACTGCTTCGGGCTCTGACGTCCGCGTTCGCTTCTGCCCGTCTCCGACGGGTCTGCCGCATGTCGGTATGGTGCGCACTGCCCTGTATAACTGGGCGTACGCCCGTCATAACGGCGGCAAGATGATCTTCCGCATCGAAGACACGGATGCCGCACGCGACAGCGAGGAGAGCTTCCGCCAGCTCGTCGACGCTCTCACCTGGCTGAAGATCGACTGGGACGAGGGCGTCGAGGTCGGTGGGCCGCACGGGCCGTACCGCCAGTCTGAGCGTCACGACATCTACCGCGGCGTCATCGAGAAGCTGCTCGCGACGGGTGCGCTATACGAGAGCTACTCGAACGCGGAGGAGATTGACGCACGCAACGAGGCAGCCGGTCGGGCGAAGCAGCTCGGCTACGACAACTTCGATCGCGACCTGACCGATGAGCAGAAGGCAGCTTTCCGCGCAGAGGGGCGTCAGCCGGCGCTGCGCCTGCGCGTGCCGGATGAGGATCTCACGTACGTCGACCTCATCCGCGGAGAAGTGACCTTCCCCGCCGGGTCTTTCCCCGACTTCGTGGTGGTTCGGCCCAACGGCATCCCGCTGTACACGTTCGTGAACCCGGTCGATGACGCACTGATGGGAATCACCCACGTGCTTCGCGGCGAGGACCTCATGCCCTCGACTGCACGTCAGCTCGCGCTTTACGCCGCGCTGATCGACGCCGGCGTCACAACCTTCGTGCCCCGTTTCGCTCACATGCCGCTGGTGCTGGGGGAGACCGGCAATAAGAAGCTGTCCAAGCGCGACCCGCAGGCAGACCTCTTCCTGCACCGCGAGCGTGGCTTCATCCACGAGGGCCTGCTGAACTATCTCGCATTGCTCGGCTGGTCTATCGGCCCTGACCGCGACATCTTCTCTCTCGACGAGTTCATCGAGGCGTTCGATATCGAGAACGTCAACCCGAACCCGGCTCGCTTCGACCAGAAGAAGGCCGAGTCGATCAACGGCGACCACATTCGGATGCTCGGGGAGAAGGACTTCGCGGAACGCACCATCCCGTATCTCGCCGCTGCGGGCCTGTTCGAAGAACCGACCCACGAACAGCTCGTGATGGCTTTCCGGGTGGCACCGCTCGTGCACGAGCGCGTGCAGCTTCTGGGGGAGGTGCCCGGCATGGTCGGATTCCTCTTCTCGGACGATGTCTCCTATGACGCCGATGCGCTCAAGGGTCTGCCTGCGAACGCAGCGGATGTTCTGGATGCCTGCACCGCGGCTCTGGAGCCGGCCACCGAGTTCACCACCGAGAAGATCCAGGAGGCGCTGTCAACAGCACTCGTGGAGAAGCTGGAGTTGAAGCCTCGCGTCGCTTACGGGCCTCCTCGCGTGGCCATCACCGGACGCCGGGTATCGCCGCCGCTGTTCGAATCGATGGAGTTGCTCGGCAAGGAAGAGTCGTTGCGTCGCCTCGGCGCACTGTCTCAGCACTTGCGCCGATAGGCAACCCCCTCATCGTGAGCTCTGTGACCGAATACCGTGGTGCAGACCGAACGAGGAGGAACAATGACCGACCATGAAGCACGCTCTGTCGATGTATTTGATCTGCAGCGCTATCTCGGCCTCTGGTACGAGTTGGGGCGTTTGCCGTTGCGTTATGAAGACGACAAGGCGACCGATGTCACAGCGGAGTACTCGCTCAACGACGACGGCACCGTAAAGGTCGACAACCGCTGTCGCGACGAACAGGGAGAGCCGACTCAGGCGCTCGGTTTGGCGATTCCGGATGAGGATCACCCGGGCCGGTTGGAGGTCACCTTCCTTCCCGAGGGGTTGCGCTGGATTCCGTTCACAAAGGCGGACTACTGGGTTCTAAAGATCGATTCTGACTACCGTTATGCGCTCGTCGGTACGCCCGATCACAAGTACCTGTGGTTGCTCGGGAGAGAGCCTCAGACGGATACTGCCACCCGTGCGGAGTACCTCGAGGAGGCGCGGTTGCAAGGATATGAGGTGAAGAACTGGATCGAAGCGGGTCAGTCCGGACGCCGGGTCGAGATCTGACCGCGGCGACGCGCCCGGAGGGGTGCGCACGTTTTGGCAGGAACACAGAAGTCGGGTAAAGTTAACTCTCGGTGCAAGGCTCCGGTTTTGCCCTTGGGGTATGGTGTAATTGGCAACACAGCGGTTTCTGGTACCGCCATTCTTGGTTCGAGTCCAGGTACCCCAGCATTCAGAACTCCCCGCTTTCGAGCGGGGAGTTCTTGCTTTCCCGGGGAATCGCTTTCGAGTCAACGTGAAGCAAACGTGAGATCAAGCGCATAGATTCTCTTTCGATTCCGCCGGCCTGGTCCGATGTTGAGATCGCGCGTTCGCCGCGCGTCGGCCACGGCTGCGTAAGCAGGTCGATCGAGACCTGCGGCGACATCGGCTGAGTGAGGACAAGGTCGTCGCCTGCATCGTGAAGCTGATCGATTTGATCCTCGCGTGTTCAGCGCCGTCGAGGACGGTGTGACGATCCCTGAAGTTCGACGAGCTATGACCCGAATGCGTCCACGAACCTATCTCACCGTCGAAGAACAGTGCGTGCTGCGGATCTTGCAGAAGCGCTGATCATGCACGTCCGTGCGTCGTGCGACTGCGGCGAGACGCCGCATCGAGCATGACTGCGAGAAGCAACACCGCGCCGGTGATCATGTACCGGAACGAAGAATCGAGATTCATCAACGTCAGCCCGCTCGAGATGGACTGAATCACGATGATGCCCAGCAGCGCGGCATAGGCGGATCCGCGCCCGCCGAACAGGCTCGTTCCGCCGATGACAGCTGCCGCAATCGCATTGAGGTTGACATCTCCGGTGCCGCTGCTCTGCGCGGCCGCTGCGAGTCGTCCAGCAGCGAGCATGCCACCGATCGCTGCGAAAGACGAGGCCAGCATGAACACCGACATGTAGATCCAGTTCACGTTGATCCCCGCGCGGCGAGCAGCCTCACGGTTGCCGCCGACAGCGTAGACCGAGCGACCCCACTTGGTGCGCGTCAGCGCGTACTGCATGACCAGCACGAGGCCAACGAAGAAGACGAACATCCAGCCGATGCCACGCCCCTGATTGAGGTACCAGACAGCGAGCAGCAGCAGAACAGCCAGGAGTGCGGTCTGGACGAACATCATCTGCAGCGACTTTGTGGAGAGGTCGGCCTTCCGTCGTGTGCGGGCTGTGAAGAACTGGTAGCCGAAGAACGCCGCGGTAGTCAGCGCGATGAGCGTGTACGACAACCAGGCAGGCACGAAGGCGAGCTGCCCGAACCAGACCAGGAACGAGTCATACGGGAGGTTGATGGTTCCATCAACGCCCAACACCCACAGTTGCAGGCCGAGGAAGCTCAGTAGCCCCGCCAGAGTGATGACGAATGAGGGCACCCCGAAGCGGTTGTAGACGAAGCCATAGATGAAGCCGACAGCGACGCCGACGGCGACCGCCGCGAGAATCGCCAACACGATCGGCCACTGCATATTGACGAACGTGACGCCGAGCACCGCAGCTGAAAGACCACTCACAGATCCTACGGACAGGTCGATTTCTCCCAGCAGCAGCACGCATACGACACCGAGCGCGATGACACCGACGGCGGCAGACTGCATGAGCAGGTTGCCGAGGTTTGCGGGGGAGAGGAAGACCGGGTTCAAAAACGAGAAGATCCCCCAGATGATCACCAGCCCGGCGATAACCGGAAGAACACCGAGGTCACCCCCGCGTACGCGGTCGATCGCACCACTTACTGCGCCGCGGAAGCCGGTGCGCTGGATCAGCCGCTCATCCTGGAGGTCGGTCGCGATGGAGTTGGTAGCCATATCGATGTCGCTCATGCGTCGGCTCCGTTCTGTGTTGCTCGAGCAGCAGCCCGGCGCGTGACGACGTTGTCGCTGGCACCGGTGATTGCAGCGATGATCTCGTCCGAGGACACATCTCCGACGGCGAACGTACCGTTGTTCTTCCCCAGTCGCAGCACGGCGACTTTGTCCGCCACTGCCTGCACGTCCGCCATATTGTGGCTGACCATGATCACAGCGAGGCCATTCTCACGCAGACGCTCCACCAGGTTCAGCACCTCGGCAGTCTGAGCGACTCCGAGGGCAGCGGTCGGTTCGTCGAGGATGATGAGCTTCGGGCTGCCGAGCAGCGATCGGGCGATGGCGACGGTCTGGCGCTGTCCACCCGAGAGGGATGCCACCGGGATCCGCACCGACGGAATTTTTGCAGACAGCTGCCGCAGCAGCTTCCACGACTGAACCTCCATCTCGACCTCGTTGAGTTTCCAGGCGTTGATCTCGCGACCGAGAAACAGGTTTTCGACGACGCTGAGGTTGTCGCACAGCGCGAGATCCTGGAACACGGTGGCAATTCCCAGCTGCAACGCGGAATCCGGCGTCGGAATGGTCACATCGGATCCGGCGAACGTGATCGTCCCGGCCGTTTGGCTGTGTACACCAGACAAGATTTTTACGAGCGTTGATTTTCCGGCACCGTTGTCACCGACGACGGCGACGACCTCGCCGGTGTGCACATCGAGATCGATGCCCGTGAGCGCGGCTACCGCGCCAAAATTCTTGCTGATGCCGCGCAACGAAAGTACGGGCGAATCAGTGGAAGGTGATGTCATGGAAGCCTCTTTCCCGGCGAGGACGGCGAGATTGCTGTGGAGCGCGTCAGAGCCGGTCCCGTGCGTTTGCAGCAGCAAGACCGGCTCTGCGCGTATCGACGGCTACTTTTCGATACCCGCCGCAGTGCACGCTTCAACGTACTCATCGGTGCACACCTGGTCGTAGGTGTAGATGCCGCCGTCGAAGATGACTTCCTTGACGTTGTCGAGCGTCACAACCTCAGGAACGAACAGCTGCGAGGGAGTGTCGAACAGCTCAGTGCCGGCTTCCGGAGTCTCACCGTTCATGAGCTGTACGGCGATCTCGGCAGTCGCCTCAGCGACGATGCGGATCGGCTTGGAGATGGTGTTGTACTGATCGCCCGCAATGATGCGCTGGATAGCCGCGATCTCGGCGTCGTTGCCGGTGACCGGCGGTACGTCCGTGATTCCAGCGGCCTTGAGAGCGGCGATGGAGCCTCCGCCCGTGCCATCGTTTGCGGCGACGACGCCGAGGATCTCATCGCCGAACTGCGCAACCTGACCGGAAACCCAGTCCTGGGCCTTGGCCGGCACCCAATCGGGGGTGTCGAAGGACGCGAGAACGGTGAAATCGCTCGCCTCGATGGCTTCGACCGAGCCCTCCTTGATAAGCATGGCTGCCTTGTCCGACGGCGAGCCATTGACCATGAGCAAGCCGCCCTCGGTTACGCCTTCGGATGCCAGATGCTCGACAAGGTCGGTTGCGATGAGTGAACCGATCTCCTTGTTGTCGAAAGAGACGTAGTAGTCGGCCGGTACGTCCACGATCGGGCGATCGTAGGTGATCACCTTGATCCCGGATGCCTGCGCACTGGTGACGATGGATGCCGCAGCCGTGGTGTCGACTGCGTCCAAGACGATGACCTTCACACCCTGGGCGATAGCGGACTCTGCCTGTTGTTGCTGCTTCGTCGCGTCAGCATCCGCGTTCTGGTAGATGACCTCGCAGCCGTCACAGAGTTCAGCAACCTTCGCCGCGAAGAGCGGGTGGTCTTGCTGCTCGTACCGTGTGGATCCGCGATCCGGCATGAGAAAGGCGATGCTGCCGGAACTGGCTGATTCCCCGCCGCCACCATCGCTGCCGCCACCGGATTCTTCGCCTCCTGAGGCGCAA
Organism: Microbacterium wangyouchuni; assembly: GCF_054072595.1. Classification (NCBI taxonomy): domain Bacteria; kingdom Bacillati; phylum Actinomycetota; class Actinomycetes; order Micrococcales; family Microbacteriaceae; genus Microbacterium; species Microbacterium wangyouchuni. The sequence continues at coordinate 192,201 of NZ_JBSVRM010000006.1, read as the reverse complement.
CCGGATAGGGAGAGGAGGAGCGCTGAGGCAAGCGCCATACCAAAGAGGGACTTTCGCCCGTGGGACATCTTCATTGAGGCTCCTTCGCAGGACTGCTGTGTCAAGGGGACTCGACGAGCGTATCTTTGGAGCACATCAGGGCATTGGCGGCGCTCATAAGAGCGTTAATTTTGCCGGAAACGCCGAAGGCCCGGTTCCCACGCGAGGTGGGAAACCGGGCCTTCAGTTTGTTCTAATTCAGAGCGCGTTGATGTTCGTCGCCTGGGGGCCCTTGGGACCCTGCTCCGTGTCGAACTCGACCTTCTGTGCTTCCTCGAGGTTGCGGTGTCCGCTGCCCTGGATCGCGCTGAAGTGCGCGAAGACATCGGCGGATCCGTCATCGGGAGCAATGAAGCCGTAGCCCTTGTCGGAGTTGAACCATTTGACAGTGCCAGTGGCCATGCTGTGTTTCCTTTTTTGTTCGTGGGCCGAGCATCGACCCGTTATGCCTCGACGATGTTCGGCTCGGCAGCTTAGGGGGCTCTCAGAGTGGCGGCGATTGATCGCGGCACTACTCATCTGAGTGCGTGAGGTAGACGGTGGAAGGTGATCGAGTGGCCACCATGCCAATGAGGCAATCGGACCGATGAATACGCGGAGATTCCGGGTGCCATCGTGAATGTGTCAACTCAGCTTAGCGGATTCTGCCGAGTTTCTGTTCACAGCGATGAGACTGAGTCGTGAAACGATGGTCTGATGAGCTCCGCGAATCTGAATAGGGACGAGACGGCCGCGCGATCCGCGAACGTCACAGTGCACGCTATCCGCGTCGAACTCGACCTGCGCGAGGCCCCAGATCAGGCCAGATCAGGTTTCACCACCAGCTCCACATTGGTGTTCAACGCCACAGTCTCTGAGACGTGGATTGATTTTATCGGCGAGTCGGTGCAGCGCGTCACGGTCAACGGCGTCGAACAGTTGGTCGCGTACGACGGTGCACGGATCGCCATCGCCGGCCTTGAATCCTCTAACACCGTCGTGATCGAGGCAACGGGTGCGTACAGCCGATCCGGCGAGGGACTTCACCGCTTCGTCGACCCTGTCGACGGGGAGACCTACCTCTATACGCAGTATGAGCCGGCCGACTCCCGCCGGGTGATGGCCTGTTTCGAACAGCCCGACATGAAGGCGGCCTACACATTCGTTGTGCATGCCCCGCTGGGCTGGCACGTGCTGTCGAACCAGAGCGCCGTCGCTACGACCGACCACGCTGATTCCCAGACGGTTGAGTTCGCCCCAACGCTTCCGCTGTCGAGTTACATCACCTCGGTCGCCGCTGGACCGTATCACCGGGTAAACGCGACTTGGACGCGTAACGAACAGACGATCGAGCTCGGAGTTCTATGTCGTCCGTCGCTGGCGGCATACCTCGAAGAGGATGAGATCATCACGGTCACTCGGCAGGGACTCGATTTCTTCTCCGACGCCTTCGCATTCCCGTACCCCTGGGGCAAGTACGACCAGATCTTCGTACCCGAGTACAACCTGGGCGCTATGGAGAATCCCGGGCTGGTCACCTTCACCGAGGCCTATCTCTCTCGTGGCGCTGCGACAGACGCGCAGCGTGGTGCGAGAGCGAACACCATTTTGCACGAGATGGCGCACATGTGGTTCGGCGACCTCGTCACGATGCGCTGGTGGGATGACCTGTGGCTGAAAGAATCGTTCGCCGATTACATGGGCGCACATGCCTCGGCTGTCGCTACCCGGTACACGGACGCCTGGGTACGCTTCGCTGCGAACCGCAAGGCTTGGGCATATCAGCAGGATCAACTCCCCACGACGCATCCGATCGTCGCCGACATCACTGATCTCGAAGCGGCGAAGCTGAACTTCGACGGCATCACCTATGCGAAGGGAGCGGCCGTCCTCAAACAACTCGTCGCTTTCGTCGGCGAAGAGAACTTCTTCGAGGGTGCGCGCCGGTACTTCGTTGCGCACGCCTACGGCAACACCACGCTTGAGGATCTGCTCGTCCAACTGGAGGACGTATCGGGCCGCGATGTGCGCGCTTGGTCGCGCGCCTGGCTTGAGACGAGCGGAATGTCCACACTCTCGCTCGAGACGGACGCGGATGGCGCTCGGATGCTGGTGCAGACGGATCCGCGTCCGCACCGTCTGCGCGTGGGCCTGTACGACCTCGTCGACGGCCGTTTCGCTCTCCGTGAGAAGAACGAATTCGACATCGTCGAGGAACGCACGCCAGTCGACTTCGATTCCGCTGATCTCGTGTTGATCAATGACGATGACCTCACCTACGCCAAGGCGCGACTGGATGAGCGCTCACTCGCAGCGGTGGAACAGGCCCTGTCTACGCTTGACCCGCTCCCGCGTGCGCTCGTGTGGTCTTCGCTGTGGAATGCGACACGCGATGGCGATCTGTCGGCGGTGCGGTATCTCGGTATTGTCGCAGCTCACGCACCGCGTGAGGAGAACATCGGCCTCCTCAGCGGGGTGGTTGCGAATGCTGCGTATGCCGTCGGTCATTTTGTGCCGGATGCCGTGCGAGCCCAGCACCGTCGTGCCTGGCTGACGAGCACATGGCAGGCGCTGCAGGAGGCGGAACCCCGCAGTGACGCTCAGCTGTCGTGGGCGCGGGCGTTCGCTGCGGCATCCGCCTATGACGATGGCTACGCCGAGCAGGCGCGGGCGCTCCTCGCCGGGGAAGCGCCAGTCGGCCTCGTCATTGACCCCGACCTGCGCTGGGCGCTGCTGACTTCGCTGCGCACCACGGGTCATGCGACCGGGGAAGAAATCTCGGCCGAACTTGATCGCGATGAGACCGCCAGCGGCCGCACCGCGTCGCTGCGTGCCCTCTGGTCGAAGCCGATCGCCGCGTCGCGCGGCACAGCGTGGCATGCGGCCTGGGAGGATCTTTCGCTGACCAACGATCACCTCAGTGCGGTGATCAGCGGTGTGCGGGCCGGTGGCCGCCGCGACCTCATCGCGAGTCTCGACGAGGACTACTTCGATCGAATCCTCGGAGCCTGGCGAGATCGCAGCATCGAGCTCGCTCGGCGTCTCGTCGTGGGCTTGTTCCCCGCATCCGATGATCTCTCGCTCGTTGACGGATGGCTGGCGGAGAACGACTCGGCTCCGGCGGCGCTTCGCCGACTCGTCATCGAACAGCGCGATCATCTCGCGCGCGACCTGCGTGTGCGAGCGGCGCAGGCCCTGTTGCCCGGCTAGAGATCGTTCAGAATTCGAGCGAATCACCCGGGTTGAGTTCGAAGAACTCGCCGCCATGCTGCTCGGTCGACCACTGCAGACGTTCGCGGTGCATCCGGCGACCCGCTTCAGAGAGCGTCATGTCATGCACGCCGAAGGCACGGCGCGGCCTCACCTCGAGGACGAAGTCCATCGCTTCGCCGATCTTCAGCCAGGGAGCGCCGAGCGGAGCGGCGAGCACATCGACATCGACGTCCACGGGAACAGCGTAGGAATCACCGGGGTAGTAGAGCATGCCGTTGACCAGCACACCGACATTCTGAACCGCGGGCAGCGACGAGTGGATGACGGCGTGCTCGCCGCCGAAGAACTGCAGCGTGAACGCGCCCGCGGACACAATGTCACCGGGGGTGACGACAGTGATGTCATAGTCACCGGCGGCCTCGGCTACGCCGGCGGGGGCGAAGACAGGGATGCCGGGAACCGCGGCGAGGATGCGATCAAGATGAGCTGCAGTCCAGTGATCGGCGTGCTCGTGCGTGATCACCAGCGCGACGGCATCGGAAAGGTCATCCAGAGGCGCGGTGAAGACACCGGGATCGACGATCAGGGTGTCGCCGTCGTGTTCGAGACGGAGCGTGGCATGTTCGTGTTTTGTGACGTGCATAACGCTGAGTCAACTCCTTTCCCGCGCGGGCGGCAAACCCCATTCTCGCGGAGACTCGCCCGAGAAACTCTGTCGGGGTGTCTCGATTTGGCGGAGCCGAAATCCTCGTGGCATACTTGTCTAGTTGTCGCGGGACGGAAACGCTCCGCAAGACCTGGCCCCATCGTATAGCGGCCTAGTACGCCGCCCTCTCACGGCGGTAACACGGGTTCGAATCCCGTTGGGGTCACAACACAGAAAACCCCCGGCTTACCCGGGGGTTTTCGCGTATCTCCGGTCAAGCCGTCAGGAATCGAGAAGCGGCCTCGGATGTCGCGTCGTAGCGTGGGTGTAGAAGCACAGAACCACCATGACGAACGAGGAGAGCGAAATGGCTGACAAGACCGCAGGACTGTCCCAGGACGAGCGAGACGCTGTCAAGGAGCGCGCAGCAGAAGTGCGAGCGCAAGAAAAGTCTGGAAAGTCACGCGCGGCGGGGGAGAAAGCGATCCGCGAGGCTATCGCGGCGATGCCTGATGATGACCGCGCACTCGCTGAGGGAATAGATCGCATCGTCTCTGAGGTAGCGCCCCACCTCATGCCGAAGACCTGGTACGGATTCCCGTCCTACGCCGACGCTGATGGCAAAGTCGTCGTCTTCTTCAAGGCTGCTTCGAAGTTCACCACTCGCTACGCAACGCTGGGTTTTGAGGAATCGGCGAAGCTGGACGACGGCGACCTCTGGGTGACATCGTTCGCCCTTCTTGCGCTGACACCGGACACCGAGAAGACGATCGCCGAACACATCCGCAAGGCTGCCGGCTGAGCAACCGCGGGGGAGCGGCTTCAGGCAGTTCCCTGCGAAGCCGGCGTGCGCAGCGATATCTCACGAAACGCCGGATTTCGCAGCGGCAGGATCATCAGCAGGGCCATTGCTGAACCGTAGACCGCAAACGGCACCCACAGCGCCGTTGCCGACGCCAACGCGCCGAACGCGGCCATGGCCAGGGGCATCAGCACGTCATCGCCGAGCCGGGTGAGGGAGCCCATTCGTCCGAGATACGACGGATCAACGGTCGCGGCGAAAGTGGCACCGAGGAGAACGGATGCATATCCGGCGGTCGCGCCGATCGTGAAACTCGCTGCGCCGACCGACCAAGCGGGACCGATCCCGAGCGCCACGATGCCGATTCCCTGCACGACCAGTGCGGCGAATCCGGCTCGCGCCTCACGTTTCGGGCGCCACTTCGCCACCGATACCGCCCCGAGCGCAGCGCCGAGGCCTAGCAGCCCCTCGAAGATGCCGACGGCCGATGCACCCCAGCCCTCGTCATGGGCGCGCAGCGCGATGCCGATCGCAATGGCCGGACCGCTCGCAAGGTTCAAGCCAGACACCGCAATCACGAGCGTGCGGGTGGTGGGGGCGTTGCGCAGATGGGCGAACCCCTTTTGGATGCCGCGCAGCGCCGATTCTTTGTCTGCTCGAGGCAGAGCGAACCGGGGCCGCAACCAGATGGCGATGAACGCGACGACCACGGTGAAAGTTAGCGCATTCACCGAGGCGCTGCCGACGAGCCCCATGGCAGCGACGAGGAAGCCACCGGCCGCCGCACCTGCCATCGTTCCCAGACGCGATGCGGTCTGCATCACGGCGGTGTATGACGGAAGATCCGACGTCCGCACCAGTTGCCGTGCAATCGTGCCGGCGGATGGCTCGTAGAAAGCGTCGCAGGCGCCGAATGCGATGGCTGCGAGCAACAGAATCAATACGGATGGCGGAGATGCCAGCACCCACAGGGCAACGGTGATGAGCACAACCACTCGAATGCTGTTGAACAGCATCATCACGTGACGAGAGTTCGCACGATCGGCGAGGATCCCGCCGAACAGCAGGATGACAGCTCGCGGCAGAGTGCCCGCAGCCACGATCAGGCCCGCAATGGCCGGGCTGGTGATCTGCACGGCTGTCCATGCCAGGGCGATGGTCCACACCGCATCGCCGGCGTCAGAGAGCGCCTTTATGCCGATCCACGCATGAACGGCGCGATCTCGAGAAAAGCGTGGCGGCTCGCGAAGAAGCAGAGGCTCGGCGGTCATCACGGCTCCGTCGGAAACGCTCGCGCGAAGAAGAAGACGGGCGTGCGTTGTTGCCCGTCTTCGAGATCGACGCTCTCGCGCCACTGTTCCAGCAGGAGTCGCACGCGGTTCGAGAGATCGGTGAGCTCCTCCGGTGTCGCCCACCCCAAGTTCTCCATATTGAAGGCGTCGTAGTCTTTGAGCTCACCGCGCTGTCGACGCTTGTACCAGCGTTGCAAGCGCTCGATCTGCTGCCGGATACCGGTTCGCTCGGCCTCGCGCGCAAGAAGCGCATCGGCGGGCGAGTCCTCGAAGTCATCGGTCGACCAGGTGAATCCGCTCCTCGCGACTTTCCACCAGCTCGTGCGCTTGTCGCCGTGGGGATCGGTTGCGCGCTCGACGACGCCTGCGCGCTCCAGCATCCGCAGATGGTGGCTGATGCTGCCGACCTGGCTGTCCAGGACGCTTGCGATCGCCGTGACCTGCGAGGTTCCGTAGAGCAGCAGAAAGTCGAAGATGCGTCGGCGCAGCGGGTGGTGCACAGCAGTGATTACGGAGATATCTTCCACAATCCACAACGCTAGATGCGGTCTACGAATCTCACAAGGCTTCTTGTATACCCCGGAAAATCAGGCTTCTGGCGACTTCCCGCGCCGCCGGCGCACCAGCCAGATGACCAGAACGACGACGCCAGCGACGGCGAGCCACGGCAGCAGGAACCCGAACGCGATCACGAGTGCGTTCAGCGAGACGATCAGTCCGTTCCAGCCCGCGAGCAGGCCATCACCGAATCCCGCGGGATCGGCTGTGGTGGCAGTAGCAGTGCGGGTGAGTTCGACCTGCAGCGAGGACATCGCCACCTGATCGTCCAGAGCTGCCAATTGCTGCTCGTAGGACTCGAGTTGGGCCTGGCGCTCGGACAGCGCCACTTCGGCCTCGATGAGCTCGGAGAGAGTTCCGGTGTTCGACATGAGTTCCGTCAGGCGCTCAACAGAAGCACGAGTCGCATCCACCCGCGCCCGCAGATCGATCGCGGTCGAGGTTACATCCTGCTTTGAGACGGATGACGACAGCACGGTGCCGGACTCAGCCAGCTCTTCGATGACCGTGGCCAGATCTGCAGAGGGAACTCGGATCCCGATCCACCCGTATTCGGATTCGGGAGGCGCTTCGACGGAGGTTTTGTCCGTGACCGGCGCCGAACGGATCTCTGTCGTCTCCACATATCCGCCGTGCGTATCGGCGAGCGCCGCGATAGCGTCCGCAGCATCCCGGATATCGGCGACCTGGAGTGTTGCGTTGGCAGTCTGGATGATCTCACGGCCCGAGTCCTCGGCGACTGCCTGGTCGACCTGCGCGGATGTCGTGGCCGAGTCGGCCGCGGATTCGGGCATCGCTCCGCCGCTGGCGGTCATCGAGGTACCAGAGTCAACGATGTCGAGGATCGGCGGTGCGACAAGGATGCCGGCGGCGAAGGCCGCAGCGATACCCAAGCCGGTGAGCCACCGGCGTCGACGCGAGCGTGCAGCTGATGGTTGAGTAATCGGTCGCTTGGCGGTTATCTCTGCGAACACGGCATCCTCGATTCTGGCGATGCTCTCCGGTGACAACTCGGGGAGTGTGGGCTGGTCTTGTGGGTTCATGCGTCTCTCACTTCCTCAACGGCGCCGCGCATCCGCGTGCGCACTCGGGAGAGACGGTTGCGAACAACAGCGTGACTGACGCCGAGCTCGGCAGCTGCAGCCTCATACGCGTATCCCTCCGACGCGCACAGGCGGAAGATGTCCTGATCCAGGGCGCTCAGAGTCCCGATCTCCTTCGCGATCCGGTCGGCAAGCGCCGCCGTGATGACCTGCTCCTCGACGTTCACCGTGTCGGCGAGCGTCTCATCGGCAGCATCCGTTGTGTGCAGTTGATCGCGTCGCTTCTGGCGCAGCCGGTTTGCCGACTGGAACCGGCAGATCGTAGCCAGCCACGGCAGGATCGACTCGCCGGCGAGCTGCAGGTCCGGCAACTTTCGCCAAGCCGTGACGAAGGTCTCCTGGGTTACGTCTTCGGCGTCGACGGGGGAGTTCAGGATGCCGTGGGCGATCCAGTAGACCGGGCGAACGTGCGCGCGATACAACAAGCGAAAGGCGCTCTCATCACCTGTCGCTGCCCGTGCGGCCAGTTCCTGATCCTCAGATCGCTCTGACATCCGGCTCCTTTCGGTCTCTCTCACTAGAGAGTGTCGGCGAATGCGTCATCGTCTCAGAATCATTTCTTGCTCGGGCGCGGACGTCCAGCTGTCATGGTGCAGACTGGCAGATATGAGGATGCTTCGACGTGTCGCGGCCGGAGCAACCTGTGTCTTTGCCCTTGTGCTCACCGGGTGTACATGGTCTGAGGCTGCCAGTGCGAATCTCTGCGCGGAGGACCTCGTCGTCGCATGCGAAGGAGGCGACGGCTGGCTGTCGGTGACGATCGGGGATGACGCAGACGAGCAGGAAACCCTCGCCTTCGCGCGCCGTCTGCATTCGGCCGGCGCATCCGAGAATCTGACCGCCGGTGTCACCCTCCAGCGGGAGACCGCGGATGCTCGCCAACTGGACCCCGAGGTTGAAGCCCCCGCGCTATGGAAGCTGACCGTGTACCCGGCAGAAGAAGCGGCGGTCGAATCCGATCTGACCGGGATGCTTGCCGTGGCCGATGTGCCCGGGGTGCGGGGGATCGGCGTCGCCGACGGTTGGCCCTATGTGCGCGTTTCAGACCTTGAGCAGTTCGATGACGTGTTCATGTCGGTGTCTTCCACACCCCTGTTCAAGCATGGTGGCACGTACACGTTGTTCGCGCTCGAGGAGAGGCTCAGGATCGTTCACGTTCCCAGCCGCACCGCCGACGTCGCAATCCTTGAAGTCATCGATCTGGCACGCAGCTACCCCGCCGCTGAGGTCCTCTTGGAAGCGCCTACGGCTGGGCCGCAGTACCCGACGCTATATGTCGCGCGCCTGACACCGGAACAGGTACATGACATCGATGCTCGACTGCGTCAGCCGCACCTGGCCGGCGCAGACGTTGGTGGGTACCCGGTGGAGTTCGTGCTCGGTTCGATCGGGCCCGATGGTGTGACGTACACAGGTGGGACGTTTGGGGACGTCCCACCGAGCTGAGGGGTCTGCGCAGCGTTCCCAGTGCGGGCGTGCCTCAGGTAGCATTGCTGAGGCGAGAGGGAGTATCCCAGTCCGCGCGTATCGTCATCACGAGCACCATCAAAGTTGCTCCGGGCGCGCGACGCACTCAGTGCGGGGGAGAGACTTTCGGCACTTAATCGACCCTCGCGAAAGGTGCTGAGCACTTTTGAACATCCCTGTCTGGTTTGAGATCACCGCATTGGCGGTTCTGGTCGTCGTCCTCATCGGCGACCTGCTTCTGGTGCGCCTGCGACCGCACATCCCCTCGACAAAGGAATCCAGCCTGTGGGTCGCCTTCTACGTCGGCCTCGCTCTGATCTTCGCCGTTCTGCTCTACTTCATCGCCGGCGGTCAGTTCGCTAGCGAGTTCCTCACCGGCTGGGCGCTGGAGTACAGCCTGTCGATCGACAACCTCTTCGTGTTCGTGCTGATCATGGCGCAGTTCTCGGTCCCGAGGCGCCTGCAGCAGCAGGTGCTGATGGTCGGAATCCTTATCGCCATCGTCCTGCGCGGTATCTTCATCGTCGCCGGCGTCGCGATCATCGAGAACTTCTCTCCGATCTTCTATATCTTCGGAGCCTTCCTGATCTGGACAGCAATCCGCCAGGCCATGCCGGAGGGGGACCACGAAGGCGAAGCCAAGCGCGAGAACTTCATCGTTCGTCTGCTCCGTCGTCGCATCGACATCAGCGATGAGTACGACGAGGCCAAGCTGCGCACGGTCGTCGGCGGCAAGCGCATGTGGACTCCGATGATCATCGTGTTCGTGGCGATCGGTGTCACTGATCTGATGTTCGCGATTGATTCGATTCCTGCCATCTTCAGCATCACGCAGAACACGTTCCTTGTGTTCACCGCGAATATCTTCGCTCTGATGGGTCTGCGTCAGCTCTACTTCCTGCTCGGCGATCTGCTCGATCGTCTGCGGTACCTGCACTACGGCATCGCGGTCATCCTGGGGTTCATCGGGGTCAAGCTGATCCTGCATGCCATGCACGTCAACGAGCTGCCGTTCGTCAACGGCGGACAGCACATCGAGTGGGCACCGGACATTCCGATCTGGCTGTCGCTGACCGTGATTGTCGGCGCGATGGGTATTGCCACCGTTGCCAGCCTTATCGCCTCGGCAAATGACCGACGCCGGGCGCCTGAGCAGCTGCATCCCGAGCCGCCCACACACTGATCGTCATGGTCCCGACCACCCGTCGCACCGGTGTAAACTGACCGGCATGCGGCGGGTGGTTCTTCTTCTTAGCGGCCGCGACGAGACCTCGAACTAGGCCTCCTCGTCGCGGAGTTCAGCGCGGCCGAACCACCGACTTCTGGAGATATCAACATGACCTCAGCTGATACTGCTCATTCGAGCGGCCCACGCACACTCGCCGAGAAGGTCTGGGATGACCACCTCGTCGTCAAGGGCAACAATGGCGAACCCGACCTCATCTACATCGACCTGCACCTCGTGCACGAGGTGACGAGCCCGCAGGCCTTCGATGGTCTGCGTTCAGAGGGCCGACCGCTGCGCCGTGTCGACCTCACGATCGCGACCGAGGATCACAACACTCCGACGCTCGAGATCGACAAGCCCATTGCCGATCTCACCAGCCGCACCCAGATCGAGACACTGCGCCGCAACGCCGCAGAGTTCGGTGTGCGCCTGCACTCGCTCGGCGATGCAGAGCAGGGCATCGTGCACGTCGTCGGACCGCAGCTGGGTCTGACCATGCCGGGTATCACCGTGGTCTGCGGTGACTCGCACACATCCACGCACGGCGCATTCGGAGCCATGGCCTTCGGCATCGGAACGAGCGAAGTCGAGCACGTCATGGCGACTCAGACTTTGCCGCTGAAGCCCTTCAAAACGATGGCGATCACCGTTGACGGCGAGCTCAAGCCCGGTGTCAGCGCGAAGGACATCATTCTCGCCGTGATCGCCAAGATCGGCACCGGCGGTGGCCAGGGCTACGTGCTCGAGTTCCGTGGCAGTGCGATTCGCGCGCTCTCCATGGAGGGGCGCATGACGATCTGCAACATGTCGATCGAAGCCGGCGCCCGCGCCGGCATGGTCGCCCCGGACGAAACCACATTCGCCTATCTGCAGGGTCGTGCGCACGCTCCCGAAGGGCAGGACTGGGAGGATGCCGTCGCCTACTGGCGTACGCTGCCCACCGATGACGGCGCGACCTTTGACGCCGAGGTCGTCCTCGATGCGAATGAACTCGAGCCGTTCGTGACCTGGGGCACCAACCCTGGCCAGGGCAGCTCGCTTTCTGCGACCGTGCCGAATCCTGCAGAGATGTCAGACCCCAACGAGCGCGTGGCTGCGCAGCGCGCTCTGGAATATATGGACCTCATTCCCGGGACGCCGTTGAAGGAGGTGCCGGTAGACGCCGTGTTCATGGGCTCCTGCACGAACAGTCGTATCGAAGACCTCCGCGCGTTTGCGTCAGTGATCAACGGTCGTAAAAAGGCAGACGGCGTGCGCGTCATGGTCGTCCCCGGCTCCGCGCGCGTCCGCTTGGAAGCCGAGGCCGAGGGGATCGACCAGATCGTCAAGGACTTCGGTGCGGAATGGCGTTTCGCCGGTTGCTCGATGTGTTTGGGAATGAACCCTGATCAGCTCGCCCCCGGCGAGCGTTGCGCTTCCACCTCGAACCGAAACTTCGAGGGTCGGCAGGGCAAGGGCGGCCGCACCCACCTCGTGTCTCCGCTGGTGGCAGCAGCCACTGCGGTTCGTGGCACACTGTCCAGCCCGAGCGATCTGTTGGATTCGCCGGTCGCCGAGTCTGTCGAAGCGGGAGTCTGATCATGGAAAAGTTCACCACTCACACCGGGATCGCCGCACCGCTGAAGCGTTCGAACGTCGACACGGACCAGATCATCCCCGCGGTGTTCCTCAAGCGCGTGACCAAGACCGGTTTCGAGGACGCGTTGTTCCACGCCTGGCGTCAGGACCCGGAGTTCGTACTCAATCAGCCGGCGTTCCACGGAGCGTCCGTGCTCGTCGCCGGTCCTGACTTCGGCACCGGCTCGAGCCGTGAGCATGCCGTCTGGGCGCTTCGCGACTTCGGTTTCGCCGTTGTGCTCAGCCCGCGCTTCGCAGACATCTTCCGCGGCAACTCGGGCAAGCAGGGGCTGCTCGCAGCAACGATCTCCGAAGAAGACCTCGAGCGCATCTGGGCAGCGATCGATGCGAACCCCGGCATGTCGATCACGGTTGATCTTGAGGCACGCACGGCGACGGTCGGTGACCCGGCTGAAACCTCAGACGCGGCTTTCCAGGTCGAGATCGGAATCGACGATTACACTAGATGGCGGCTCCTCGAAGGGCTCGATGACATCGGGCTCACTCTGCGCAACGAAGACAAGATCACGCAGTTCGAGGCCCGCCGCGAGTCGTGGCGGCCACGTACGCTCCCTGTCCGCTGACACGGGGCACACCGTGAGCCCGGGGCATCCGCTCCAGCGGCTGAGCCGCGACCGTGAATGTGAAGTGAGGCCCTCGAATGACCACAACCGTGCGCGCTGAACTTCAGGATGGAGTTCCTGCTTTGACCGGAGACGTACTGGCGATTCGAGGCGGCCGACCGCTCCGGGGTCGTGTCGATGTAACAGGCGCGAAGAACCTCGCGACGAAAGCCATGGTTGCCGCTCTCCTCGGAGAAGACGCCAGTGTTCTTCGGGACGTGCCCAACCTCAGTGATGTTGCCGTTGTGCGCTCGCTCCTCGAGGTTCACGGTGTGCGGGTCACCGAGGGTGACGAAGCAGGTTCGCTGCGTCTGGACCCGAGCGACGTCGAATCTGCTCACATGGAAGAAATCGACGCACACGCCGGTGCCTCCCGCATCCCGATCCTGTTCTGCGGACCACTTCTTCATCGGCTCGGTCAGGCATTCATCCCTGACCTGGGCGGATGCCGTATCGGCGACCGCCCGATCGACTTCCACCTTGATGCACTCCGCAAATTCGGCGCGGTCGTTGAGAAGCTTCCCAGCGGCATCCGCCTATCGACGCAGGGCGGGCGTCTGCACGGTGCGAACATCCACCTCCCGTACCCGAGCGTCGGCGCCACCGAGCAGGTGCTGCTCACAGCAGTGCGCGCCGAAGGTGTCACCGAACTGCGCAACGCCGCCATCGAGCCGGAGATCATGGATCTCATCGCGCTGCTGCAGAAGATGGGCGCGATCATCTCGTACGAGCCGAACCGTGTCATCTTCATCGAGGGGGTCGAAAAGCTTCGCGGATACGATCACCGCTCGATCTTCGATCGCAATGAGGCTGCATCCTGGGCTTCGGCAGCTCTTGCCACCGACGGGGAGATCTTCGTCGGCGGTGCGAAGCAGCCAGAAATGCTGACCTTCCTCAACGTCTTCCGCAAGGCCGGCGGATGGTTCGACATCCAGGAGGACGGCATCCTGTTCCGACGCGATGGCGAGATCCGTCCTGTCGTGGTGGAGACCGACGTGCACCCGGGCTTCATGACTGACTGGCAGCAGCCGCTGGTGGTCGCGCTCACGCAGGCGAACGGCCGTTCCATCGTGCACGAGACGGTCTATGAGAACCGGATGGGCTTCACACAGGCCCTCGTGAAAATGGGCGCCGATATCGTCGTCCACCCGCACGGACTGCAGGATGGACCGCGACGCGTGCCGCGCCGCGAACTGGAGCAGGCAGCGGTCATCACCGGTCCCACACCGCTGCACGGCGCAGACATCGTGGTGCCTGACCTCCGTGGCGGCTACAGCCATGTGATCGCAGCGCTCACCGCGCAGGGGGAGTCCCAGGTGTCGGGTGTTGACATCCTCAGCCGCGGATACGAGAACTTCCTCGCTAAGCTCGATGTGCTTGGCGCCGACTTCGACGTCGTTCGGTGACGCTGATGGGCTCTCGCTCATCTGAGAAGTCCCGCCCGAGCCTCTTTTGGCCGCTCGCGGGCCTCGTGGTGCCCATCGTTGGTTTTCTCGCGAAGATCGAGATTCGCGGCAAAGAGAAACTTCCTCAGAAGGGTGCCTTCGTCCTGGCTCCCAACCATTACTCGGAGTTCGATCCGCTCATCGTTGCTGTTGCTGTCTGGCGTCTCGGGCGTGCGCCGCGCTTCATGGCGAAAGAGAGCCTGTTCCGGATTCCTGTGGTCGGGTGGGCGCTGCGTAAAACCGGAATGGTTCCGGTGTCGCGCTCTGCCTCGGCCAAAGCCGCGAGAGAGACGATCGCGCAGTCGAAGGCTCTCGTCGAGAACGATCGCGGTGTCATCGTCTACCCCGAAGGCACACTGACTCGCGACCCGGATATGTGGCCGATGCGCGGCAAGTCCGGAGCGGTGCGGCTGGCATTGGCAGGCGACCTTCCGGTGATCCCGATGGCGCAGTGGGGCACCCACAAGATCATGGGCAGGTATCAGAAGGGCCTGAGTCTGTGGCCACCGCGCAAGCGAGTGCAGGTGCTGATCGGCGATCCCGTCGATCTGTCTGACTTGAAGGAGCACGCCAGCGAGTCGGCGGTTCTCACCGAGGCCACCAACCGGGTGATGAACGCGATCACGGCGCTGCTGGAAGAACTGCGAGACGAGAAGGCACCCGAGAAACGGTGGAACCCTGCCGATCACGGTCAGAAGGAGACGGGACGCCTTGACTCGTAAGAATCAGACCTCAGACGGTCCCCGGGTCACAGTCATCGGCGCGGGCAGCTGGGGTACGACTTTCGGCAAGATCCTCGCCGACGGCGGAGCCCAAGTAACAATGTGGGCGCGGCGGCCGGAGCAGGCTCTCGAGATCGCCGAGGGCAAGCGCAACTCGAAGTATCTCCCCGGAATCAACCTGCCCCGCACGATCACCGCCACTCACGAACTGGCCGCAGCGGTGGAGGGCGCCGAGCAGGTGTACCTCTCGGTGCCCAGTCAATCGCTGCGTGAGAATCTCAAGGCCCTCCGACCACTTCTGACGAAATCGGATGCGCCGCTCATCAGCCTGATGAAAGGCGTCGAACGCTCCAGCGGCCTGCGTATGAGTCAGGTCATCGAGCAGGAGCTCGCCTGCGACCCGCTTCGCATCGCCGTCGCATCCGGGCCGAACCTCGCTCTCGAGATAGCCCGGGAACAGCCGACGGCAGCGGTGATCGCCTCGCTCAGCCAAGAGACTGCGGAAACCGTCGCCCGTGCCGCGCGCAACTCGTATTTCCGCACCTTCGTGAACACCGACGTCATCGGCACGGAGTTCGGCGGAGTGCTCAAGAACCTCATCGCCGTTGCCATCGGCATCGTCGATGGAGTCGGATACGGCGAGAACACGAAGGCCTCGATCATCACCCGCGGTCTCGTGGAGATGACGGACTTCGCCGTAGCTAACGGTGCGCAGCCGGAGACATTGCAGGGCCTCGCCGGCCTGGGCGACCTTATCGCCACCTGCCAGTCGCCGTTGAGCCGCAACAACACCGCCGGACGGCTGCTGGGTCAGGGATACGGGTTCCAGGACGTCGTCAAGCAGATGAACCAGACCGCAGAGGGTCTGGCATCCGTCGCCCCGATTCTCAAACTCGCACACGAGTCTGACGTGTACATGCCCATCGTCGAACAGGTGAAGATGGTGCTCGACGGGAAGATGAACCCCCGCGATATCGCACCGCACCTGACGACTGAAGACGACACTCCCCAGGAGGAGAGAACCAATCATGGACAAGCAGACGGTGGTGGTGCTCTTCGGCGGGCGTTCCAGCGAGCATTCCATCAGTTCCGCAACGGCGGGCGGAGTGCTGCAGGCGATTGATCGCGACCGCTACGAGGTCATCCCCGTGGGGATCACACGTGCGGGAGCCTTTGTGCTCGAAGCCGATGACGCAGCGAAGTTCGCTCTGGATGCCGCGCATCTGCCCGAGGTGATCGATAACGGTACTCGCGTGCTGTGGCCACAGCCAGAAGGCGACCGCACACTGCGTGTGGCACAGGCCGATGGATCCGTCACCAATTATGGCGAGATCGATGTTGTGCTTCCGCTGCTGCACGGGTTGCACGGCGAGGACGGTGCTATACAGGGCTTCTTCGACGTGATCGGGGTGCCCTATGCAGGATGCGGCATCTTGGATTCCGCCATCTGCCTGGACAAGCACTTCACGAAACTCGCCCTGGCATCGGCCGGTATTGCCGTCGCACCCGGGCTGACGATTCGTCGCACGCAGTGGGAGAGCGATCCCGATCGCGTCCGCAGCGAGATCGCCGCGCTCGGGGGCATCGTGTTCGTCAAACCGGCCACCGCCGGATCCAGCGTCGGCGTTTCCTGCGTTGTCGACGGTGAGGGCTTGGACGAGGCGATGCGCATTGCATTCGACGAAGACGACAAGGTTCTCGTGGAGTCCAAGGTTGAGGGTCGTGAGATCGAGGTTGGAGTTCTCGCCGGACGCGACGGCGCATCGGCGCGCGCCTCGCTTCCGGGCGAGGTGGTCCTGACCTCGCGGAGCTTCTACGACTTTGAAGGCAAGTACCTCGGCGGTGATGGCGTGGAGATCGTCTGTCCGGCGGATGTCGACGACGAGCTCATCGCACGTCTGCAGGCAACGGCTGTTCGTGCGTTCGAAGCCGTGGATGGTCAGGGCCTGGCACGGGTGGACTTCTTCGTGACGCCCAGCGGAGAGTTGATCGTCAACGAGCTGAACACGATGCCCGGTTTCACGCCGATCTCGATGTTCCCGAAGTGCTGGATCGCCTCCGGCCTCAGCTACCGCGATCTGATCACCGAGCTCGTTGAGCTCGGACTGGAGCGCTGACGCGCGCGGCGCTTCAGCCGTCCAGCAGTTGCTGGGTGTCTTCGTCCAGTTCGTCAGGTGTCGTGCATTTGCCGACGGCGGGGATAGCGGTGATTGCGCCGACCAGCGAACGTGAACTGATCACGTCATTGGAGCTGACGGCACCGGTGTTGACGTAGAGCTGCACGGCGGGGTCGCGCCCGTAGGTGGTCAGCGTCAAGAACGGGGTAGCTGAGGAATCGACGAGCCAGTCGACACCTTCCAGCGTGACGCACTGCAATTCGCTCGTGGGCGCGGGAACGGTGACCCCGCAGCGCAAGAGCACGGCCGAATCCTCACCCGGCGCGCCCCAGGCCGCAGTGGCCTGAGCATCGGTCCATCGGCGGTCGAGATCGGCAACGCTGCGGGCGTTGTTCAAACCAACCGATACCTCAGCGCAGAGCGGATTATTCGAGTCCGCGGCCGGCTCCAGGTGCACGGTCGTCGAGCATCCGCTCAAGAGCGCCGCTCCCAGCACAACGGAGGCGACGGCGGCAAAACGACGAGACATGATTCCAGGCTACCTTTGACAGCATGCCTTCCGACTCAGCTGATGACCCGCGCCTGGGCGATGTTTCCGAAGGCACGGTTCTGCGTGCCATTCTGGCCCGCACCCCGCGCGCGGCCGCCGCGATCATCGGACCCGGTGATGACGCGGCTGTCATCGCGGCAGCGTCGGGAACAGTGGTGGCGACAACGGATACGCTCGTACACGGTCCCGACTTTCGGTTGGCCTGGTCCAGCGGTTACGACCTGGGCTGGAAATCAGCCGCCGTCAACCTTGCGGACATCGCCGCGATGGGTGCTCGGCCGACCGCGCTGCTGGTCGCGCTGGCCGTTCCGCGCGATATGCGTGTGTCGTTCGTGGAGCAGATGGCGGACGGGCTGCGCGCAGCCTGTGAGGCCCTTGCGCCGGGGTGCGCGGTGGTCGGCGGCGATCTGACGGTCTCTGATGTGCTGACGGTCGCCGTCACGGCGCTCGGCGATCTGGAGGGGCGGGATGCTGTCACACGAGGGGGCGCACGCGTCGGAGACGTCGTCGCCGTAGCCGGCGAGCTGGGGCATGCTGCCCGCGGACTCGCGGTGCTGTTCGGGAAGTTCCGCGATCAGGGCACACCGATTGCCGTGGTCACGTCCCAGTTGGCAGCAGGGGAGCGGTCCGCGTTGGATGCCCAGCTGCGCCCGGCACCGCCGATCGCGCTGGGCGTCATGGCATCCGTCGCCGGTGCGACCGCGATGATGGACATCTCTGATGGGCTTGCGCTGGATGCACGGCGGCTTGCCGCGGCATCCGATGTCACACTGGATCTGGTGCGTTCTGCGCTGGGCGAGGATGCGCTGCTGGCACTGGCTGGCGGCGAGGATCACGCACTGCTGGCAACGTTCCCACCGGGCGTGTTGCCGCCCGGGTTTCGGATCATCGGTTCCGTGCGCGAGCGCGTGGACGAGGGCGTGCTGTGCGACGGCGAGCCGGTGGACGTTAGTGGCTGGGATCCCTACCGTGACTGGGACTCGACGACGGGCTGAGCCCACCACAGCGCGGTGTCACCGTAGGCCTTCTCACGGAAGACTTCGAGCCCGGCGGCTGCGACATCAGGCGCTGTCGCCCGTCGTGCACGCTCGATGACGACAACAGCGTCTTGCGACAGTAACGGCGAAAGTGCGATGAGATCGGCGGTCATCGCCGCATCGTCGAGATCGTAAGGCGGGTCGATGAAGACCAGGTCATAGGGGCCGGCGGCCCGAGACAAGAACGCCAGCACAGCAGTTTCGTGAACATGAGCGACGGTGCCGGTGACGGCCTTGCTCACCGTCGCGATATTGCGGCGGACAATGGATGCCGCAGAGCGCGACCGCTCGACCAGCTCTGCACTCACGGCACCGCGACTCAGCGACTCCAGCGCGAGTGCTCCGGAGCCAGCATAGAGATCGAGCACGCGGGCACCGGCGATGGCATCCGCTGACTCGAGCGCACCGAACAGCGACTCACGCACGCGGTCGCTGGTGGGGCGAGTGCCCTTTCCCGGCACCTCGAGGCGGAGGCCGCGCGCGGCGCCGGCGATAATTCTTGTCACCCGTTCAGCCTATGGCTGTCCGGGGCGTTCTCTAGACTTCAGACATGGTCTTCTCTCTCACCTCGAGTCTGTCCGACGCCATCGGTCCGGCCGCCGCGAAGAAGATCGAGCGTGCCTTCGCAATGACCACGGTGGGGGATCTCCTCGGTCACTACCCACGCCGCTATGCCGATCCCGCAGAGCTCACTCCGATCCTTGACCTGCCCGTGGGCGAGACGGTGACGATCGTTGCAGAGGTGCTTTCCGCGACGGCACGGGGCATGCGAAACCGACCCGGGGCAATGACCGATGTGATCATCGGGGATGGTAATGGTCGCGTGTCGTTGACGTTCTTCGCCAAGAATCTGAAACAGGCGGAGTGGCGGGCAGGCGAGATGCGTCGCGGGCGTCGCGGGGTGTTCTCCGGCAAAGTCGGAACGTACAACGACGTCACCCAGTTCGCGCACCCGCAATATGAGCTCTTCGACGACGATGAGAGCGCGCAGGCACGTGCTGACGACAGAGCGCATCGACCGATCCCGATCTATCCGGCAACCTCTGCTGTCTCAAGCGGACAGTTTCGTGAACTCGTGGAGGCGGTGCTGCCAAAGCTCGGCGAGGTTCCTGACCCGCTCACTGATGAAGTGCGACGGCGCGAGCAGCTGCTTGACGCCCGCACAGCGCTGGTGCAACTGCATCGTCCGCAGAATCTCAACGAAGTCGACCCGGCAGTGCGCACAGTGCGTATGCACGAGGCTCTCGTGCTGCAAACAGCGCTGCTGCAGCAGCGGGCTGCCGTTCGCGAGCTGAGCGCGACGAGCCGGGATGCGACACCCGGCGGATTGCTCGAGCGATTCGATGCGGCGCTGCCGTATACGCTCACACCCGATCAGCAGACTGTCGGCGAGCAGATCGCGGCAGATCTCACCGGCAGCTGGCCGATGAATCGGCTCGTCCAAGGAGAAGTCGGCTCGGGTAAGACCCTGGTCGCGCTGCGGGCGATGCTGCAGGTTGCCGAGACCGGTGGCCAGGCGGCGCTGATCGCGCCCACCGAAGTGCTGGCTTCCCAGCATCTGAGATCGATAACACGGATGCTGGGGCCACAGCTGGCACCCGAGGTCATGCCGACGCTCCTGACGGGGCAGATGTCAGCACCGGAGCGCCGGAAAGCCGCGCTGCGCGTTGCGTCCGGGCAGTCGCTGATCGTGGTCGGAACTCACGCTCTGCTGGGGGATAAGACCACCTTCGCTGATCTGGGACTCGTGGTCGTCGATGAGCAGCACCGTTTCGGCGTCGAACAGCGCGAAGCACTGCGAGCCAAAGGATCGAGCCCGCACGCACTGGTGCTCACGGCCACGCCTATTCCTCGCACCGTCGCGATGACTGTTTTCGGTGATCTGGACACCTCGGTGATCCGGACCATGCCTGCCGGGCGCGCCGGGATCGAGACATTCGTCGCCCCCTTGGCGGAGCATCCTGACTGGTTCCGTCGGGTCTGGGATCGGGCGGCTGAAGAGGTCGCACAAGGACGGCAGGTATTCGCCGTGTGCGCGGCGATCGATACGACCAAGAAGAGCAGCGGCGAAGAGGACGCGGCCGCGCTCGTCCCCACCGAAGAAGGCGCCACGGGGCCGCGCTGGGGAGTTGTGCAGTTGGACGAGGCGCTGGCGACCCACCCAACGGTCGGACAACTCAGGCGCGCGGTTCTGCACGGCAAGATGCCTGCCGATCAGAAGGATGCCGTGATGCAGGCGTTCGCCCGTGGCGAGATCGATGTTCTGATCGCGACGACGGTGATCGAGGTCGGTGTCGACGTTCCGAACGCCTCCACGATGATCGTGTTGGATGCTGACCGTTTCGGAGTCTCACAATTGCACCAGCTTCGCGGACGGGTCGGCCGTGGCGAGGTACCGGGATTGTGCCTGCTGGTGACCGAGGCCGAAGCCGGGTCGCTGGCCCGCGAGCGGGTTGAAGCCGTAGCTGCGACCCTCGATGGCTTCGCCCTGGCTGAAGTCGACCTCGAGCTGCGCGGAGAGGGCGATGTACTCGGTTCTACGCAGTCCGGCGTGCGCTCGTCGTTGCGCCTGCTGCGCGTGGTCAAAGATTCCCAGCTGATTGCCAGGGCCAGAGATCTCGCCGAGCAGATCCTCGAAACAGACCCGCAGCTCGCATCTCACACAGGACTGCGGGAGGTCATCGCGCAGCGCGTGACGGAGGACGATCGGGCGGCTCTGGCGAAGAACTAGATCGGCAACGTGCAATAGGCTGACCTCATGCGACGTACTGAGCGTTCGAAGGAGTCGAAGTGAGCAGCCGGATCGCCGTTGTCCCAGGTTCTTTTGACCCACCCACGCTTGGTCATCTTGATGTGATCAGACGAGCAGCGAAGCTCTATGACGAGCTGCACGTGCTGGTGGTGCACAACCCCGGCAAGCAGGCGATGCTGCCGCTTTCACAGCGAATGTCGCTGCTTGAGCAGTCCATCGCCGAAGAGGGGATGGGAGGCAACATCGTGGTGGATTCCTGGAGCATGGGTCTCCTGGTCGACTACGCCCGAAACGTCAATGCGGGCGTGCTGGTCAAGGGCATCCGCTCACAGATAGACGTCGCCTACGAATCTCCAATGGCCATCGTGAACCGACACCTCGCTGACATCGAAACAGTCTTCCTGCTGCCCGATCCCTCGCACGCGATGGTTTCGAGTTCCCTCGTGCGCCAGGTCGCGGCACTCGGTGGAGATGTGGCACCGTTCGTGCCGCGGGCGGTCGCTGCGTTCCTCGACACCGGCGCACGCGGACTGTGACCTGTCCGCGCGGGTAACAGTGCCGTTCCCGGCATCCGCCGGTAACATGAAAGTGTGAAGACCCGATTCAACGGCCCATTCGTGGTGCCGGTCCGAGACATCGTCCGACGACCAGGGGAGATGCGGGAGCATCAGTTCTCCTTTGCTCTGAAAGAGCAGTGGGGTGAGGGCATCGTCTCGTTCGAAGCCGGTACCGAGCTCGACATCGAGGTGCGCCTGGAGTCAGTGCACGAAGGCATTCTGGTAACCGGAAGCGTCGACGCTGAGTACACCGGCGTCTGCGGAAGATGCCTCATTGACATCACTGAGCCTGTCGAAGTCGAGTTCCAGGAGCTTTTCGCGTATCCTGGTGAAGAAGAAACTGACTTCGAGGTTCAAGACGACCACGTGGATCTTGAAACGCTAGTCAGGGAAGCGGCCGTTTTGGCTCTTCCATTTCAGCCGGTGTGTCAGCCGGATTGCCCGGGGCTCGACCCGAACACGGGTGAGAAGCTGACCGGAAGCGCCGGGGCGGAGAGTGACACTCCCATCGATCCTCGGTGGAGTGTGCTCCAACAGATCACAGACCAGGGGAGCGCGGCAGACAGTTGTGCTCCTGAGAATACAGAAGAGAGTTAGCCATGGCAGGTAACCCCCCGAAGCGCAAGGTTTCCCGTTCGAACACCCGCTCGCGTCGCGCGCAGTGGAAGGCGGAGGCCCCGGCCCTCGTCAAGACCATCGAGAACGGCAAGGTCGTTTACAGCCGCCCGCACCAGGCGAAGGTCGTCACCGACTCGCAGGGCACGGAGCTGTTCATGGAGTACAAGGGCCGCAAGGTCGCAGACGTCTGAGTCGCGGTCTCACGATCGTGGCGGAGGTCCCCGGCGGGACTGCAGCTCTCGCAAAGAAGCTCAGGGTCGATATCGACCCTGAGCTGCTTGCGTTGGCGTTGACCCACCGCTCGTACGCGTATGAGCACGGTGGCATTCCGCACAACGAGCGTCTCGAGTTCCTCGGCGATTCCGTGTTGGGACAGGCGGTGACAGTGATGCTGTTCACCACCCATCCCGATATTGATGAAGGCCAGCTTGCCAAACGGCGTGCGAGCGTCGTCTCGACGGTTGCGCTGGCAGAGGTCGCTCGTGGTATCGGCTTGGGGCAGCACCTGCTGCTGGGACGCGGTGAAGAGCAGACTGGTGGCCGTGAAAAGGACTCGATCCTTGCCGACACCATGGAAGCTGTTTTCGGCGCCACCTATCTGTGGGCGGGCCCGGAAACGGCAACCGAGCTTATTCTTCGGTTGACCGAGCCGTTGCTCGCCGATCCGGAGCGCTACGGCGCCGCAATGGATCCGAAGACGAGCCTGCAGGAACTGGCTGCTCGCATCGGCTCCACGCCGCCGCAGTACACGATCACCTCAAGTGGTCCCGACCACGATCGGCGCTTCACCGCGACGGTTCTCGTCGGTGCAGTTGCCATGACAGGCGAGGGCACCAGCAAGAAGACCGCTGAGATGGCGGCTGCCCTCAGCGCTTGGCGCTCCCTCAGCAAGAGTGCCTGAACTTCCTGAGGTCGAGGTTGTCCGCGCAGGCCTCGCCCCCGCCGTTATTGGCGCAACGATCACCAGTGTTGAGGTCTTCGACGAGCGTGCGCTGACCCGCCATACGGCCGGTGTCGTCGATTTCGTCGACCGCTTGGAAGGCGTATCGATCACTGCGGCATCGCGCCGTGGCAAATTTCTGTGGTTGCCGCTGGCAGATCCGGGATACGCGCTGACGGCGCACCTGGGGATGAGCGGTCAGATGCTGCTTCGGGTTCCGAATGCTCCAGCCGAGCGCCACGAACGGATCCGGATCGGTGTCGAGCATCCCTCGCACGGAAGACTGGCCGTCGTCTTCGCCGACCAACGTACCTTCGGCTCTCTCGCCGTGGACGCTCTTGTGCTCGACGGCTCCGATTCGGTGCCCATGCAGGTGCAGCACATCGCTCGTGACCCCTTGGATGCTGAGTTCGATGACGCCGCGTTCATCGCCGCAGTGCGGCGCCGATCCAGCGCAATCAAGCGCATTCTGCTCGACCAGACCGTCATCAGTGGGATTGGCAACATCTACGCCGATGAGTCGCTCTGGGCGGCGCGCATCCATCCGGAAACCGACGGGCGCGCTCTTTCGGCGCAGGCTGTCCGCCGCCTGTTGAACGAGGCCCGACTGGTGCTGCATAAGGCGCTGGCAGAGGGCGGCACGAGCTTCGACGCACAGTACGTGAATGTCAACGGCGAGGCTGGCTACTTCGCGCATTCGCTGAATGCCTACGGTCGCGGGGGCCAGTCGTGCCCGCGCTGTGGTGGCGAGATCCGGCGTGCGGCGTTCATGAACCGCTCAAGTCACTATTGCCCGCGCTGCCAGCGACGTCGCAGAGTCGGTGGATGAGGGCATGAATCTGCAGTGGCTGAACGCCCCGGAGGCTGATGTCGCCGCGGCGATGGCTCGGCTTCGCAGGGAGGGCCGACCGAGCTGGGTGCCCACGGTGCGCCAGATGCTTGTTCACGTGAACCGCTGCCTGATGCTGTGGTATCTCTGCTTAGCCTGGTTCACCCTGGCGGTACGGATAGACACTCTCCAGGACAATCGGATCACAACCGCTGACGTGCGCGACATGGCGGTCGTCGTCATCGTTTTTCTCTTCTGGTGCGTCGGTGCCTTTTGGTTGAGTCGGTGGTCCAAACGGCCGCCGTCACCGCGTTCCCGCATAACGGAGTGGCGGCAGACGCTGACAGCCCTGGCCAACGGATTTGAGCCGCAGCCCACACGTCGTGCGCACTTTCGCTCCCTGATCACTGTGGGCAATGACGAGACGTTCTTCTACCCGAGGTTCGTGGCAGACGGGATCGAGTTCGGCAACCTGCGACGCGGGCGCGGTGGGGGCGACATCTGGCACTATCTGGTCGTGAAGCTTCCGGTGCCGATGCCGCATCTCATCCTCGGTTCCGAAGCGGCAGGTGGAGTCTCGAAACGGCTGCCGGTGCGTGTGGATCCTGCACAGCGGCTCTCGCTGGAAGGCGACTTCGACAGGTTCTTCCAGGTTTTCGCGCCGGAACGCTACGAGCGTGATGCCTTGTTCGTGCTCCCGCCCGACGTGATGGCGGCGCTCATTGACCATGCGAGTTCGTTCAACATCGAGATCGTGGACGATTCAGTAGTCTTTTTCGCACCCGAAGCGGCAGACTACGCGAAACCACACGCCTGGCTCGCGATCGATGCAGCACTGCATGGAACTGCGCCGCCCCTGGTGCGAACGGCGACCCGCTACCGTGACGAGAACGTGCCTGGCCAGGATGGATTGTCAGCGCTGGCAGCCTCGCGAACCGCGGTTGAGGCATCCGACCAATCGTGGACAGCGCCCAGACCGAGGATCGGATCGGCCGGTCAGCGGCTGAAGCTCAGCGATCGTCGCACGGGGTGGTCGGCCGTGCTCGGAGCGCTCGGCTGGTTCGCCATACTCGCATTTCTGTACGTGGTCCCGGGGCTGTTCCTGTTCGCCGCGGTCATGTCGATCGTCGACGGCCACTGACGCACGGTCGTGCGGTCGCTCCCTGGCGATGCTGGCCGTCAGGCCGCGGAGAATGCCCGCGCCAACAACGGTGTTGTCACCCGCGCGCCGAGCCACACGAGTCCGATTCCGGCGGCGATAACCGCGGCGATCGTCAACAGCGACAACGGTGCGACGATGATCGAGATGCCGATCAGCGGGAGCATCATCGCGGCGGCGCACACGGCCGATCCGATCGCCGTCATCAGCAGCGGCGACATCATCGACTGGCGGCGTGCAATATCGACGGTGCGCAACGGCATGCCGAGAAAGTGCAGACTCCGATGCAGATCACGCTGATCGAGGATGCTGGATGCCTGATTCACGCCGACGGAAACAGCAACCATCAGGAACGAGGCAGCGAGCGTGATGATGAGCCCGGTGCGAATGTCGACGGCGAGCATGAGATTGGCATCCGCCTCAGCACCGCTCATGGTGTCCATCAGCGAAACGCCTGTGCCGGCGAAGACCGCGACGAAACTCGTCATCGCCACGCCGCTAACCTGTCGCCACGCTGCCTTCGGAGACTCCAAGACATGACGGGCAGAAAGCAGTTGCTCGGGGCGCTGGGCACGGTTCAGGCGTCGGCGCGCCTGCAACTTCAGGACCCAGGGGCCGACGAGGTTGAGCACTGCGAGAACTGCGCCGAAGAGCGCAGCAACCACGAGAATCGTGACCGCCAGTCCCGCGACCTGGGGGAACACCTGGATCAGGGCGATGGCCACCGCGATCACTGCCACAGCGAACACCGCGCGAATCCAGTGAACTTTTGGCACGTCAGTGCGCATCCGCACGCCGAGCGGCGAGATGACGACGCGCCGCAGGCCGATCGCGGCACTGACCGCGGAGAGCAGAACGACCCCGATGACGACCGCGAGGATGTGGATTGCTGGCAGCAACACTGATTCGATCCCCAGCGCTTCGCCACGGAAAGGAATCAGAGCCACCAGCGGGGCCAGAACGAAGTATCCGAGCAGCCCGGCAACGGCACCGGCGAATGCCAACAACGTCGACTCGATCACCGTCGCTGCGACGACACCGGCGGGGGAGACACCGAGGAGCCGAAGCGTCGAGAGCTTCTCATCCCTGCGCCGTGCCGAGAGCCGAGCTGCCGCACCGCCGAGTGTGAACAGCGGGACAATCAGCAGGACGACGGCGATTGCGGCGAGCGCTTGGTAAAGCCCTGCGTCAGGGTCAGTCCACGTCCAGAATGCCTGTGCGCCGCCGATGACCGTCAGGACGAGTGCGGTCACAACACCGAAGGCGATGATGGGGAGGGCGACGATGGCACGGTCTCCCGGCGAGGTTCGCAGTAGCAGAGCGAGGACACGCGCGTTCATGCGGAGACACCGCTCTGGACGAAACGGCCGTCACGCACGTGCAGGGTCTGTGAGCAGCGCGCGGCGACATCGGAATCATGTGTGACGACGAGCAGCGTCTTGCCCTGGCCGGTCGTCGACCAGAGCAGAGCATCCATCACCTCGGCGCCGGTCTGTGAATCCAATGCTCCCGTCGGTTCATCTGCGAAAACGAGCTCGGCGCCGGCCACCTGAGCGCGGGCGATCGCGACGCGCTGCGCCTGGCCGCCAGAGAGCTCGCCGATTCGGCTGTCCTCTTTTCCTGCCAGTCCGAGCGCGTGCAGCCACGAAGCGGCTTGGGTTGTGGCATCCGTTTTCTTCACGCCGTTGATCATGAGCGCGAGCGCCACGTTCTCGACGGCCGTCAGCTCCGGCATCAGCAAACCCTGCTGAAAGACGAAACCGAACTGCTCGCGCCGCAGACGTGAACGTACACTTTCGGACCCGCCGGTCACATCGATCGGTGCGCCGGATGCGGGCATGAAGCGCACGGCACCGGCATCCGGTGTGACGATGCCGGCAAGCACGTGCAAGAGCGTCGTCTTGCCGGATCCCGACGCTCCCATGATTGCGAGCGACTGGCCGCGCTGCACACGCAGGTCCACGCCGGCGAGGGCGGAGGTTGTCGCATAGCTCTTTGTGAGTCCGGAGGCTTCGAGGACGAAATCATTCATACCTCCAGCCTCGTCGCCGGTGCCCGTGCGGTCATCCATCTGCAGTCGTGTCAAACCGGCCGGGCGTACATCGCGAGGATGATCCTCGGCTGGCTGGCTGGCTGGCTGTCAGCAGGCAGGCCTCAGCCGAGTCGCTTCTGCCACCCTCCGGCATAGGAAGCAGGCACGAAGCCGATCGCCTCGTTGATGTCGAGCATCCGACGATTCTCTTCCGCGTTGAATGTCGAGACTTTGGGCGATTTCGGGGCCAGCTCCTTCCACCGCAGCAGGTTCGCACACTTCACGATCGTGCCCAGGCGTCGGCCCCGGTGCTCCTTCGCGACGAGCGTTCCCCACTGATGGGTGACGCTCGCGCGATCCGCGCCGACCAGCAGCTCGTTGAACGCCACCATGGCACCGGTCGGCTCATGAATCACCGCCGCGACCGACATCATCTGACCACCCGCGGCGAACTGCATGTCGCGGCGACTAACCTTCTCGTCATCCCAGATCTCTGCCTCCATGAGGAGGTCTCCGCTGGGCACATCAGTGGCCATACGAGCGATCATGCTTCCGTATCCGGCACGTAACTCGGCAGGCGTCGGCAGCGTCCAACTCACGACGCGGTAATCTGCCCCAGCGATGGCTGAGGCCTCCCGAAGCCGGCGCTCAGCATCGATGAGCGGACCGTCGAGGGGGAGTACGCTGTTGCGCTCGACCTGCTCGAGTGCGTAGCCATTCGCTGTAAGCAGCGCGCTGAGCGGCGTGGATGCGACCTCACCCCAGCCGGTCGCTGGTGTCAGCATCCGCTCGCCCTGGGCCGCGGGATGCAGCGACCACGTCTGCAGTGCGGAACGTTCGAGTACCCGCGCTTCCTGCTCGACGCGCTCCAACAGCGATTGGCCGACGGCGCCCGCGAGCTCGTCGGGAAGAGCCATGAATCCGATCTCTGCGGAGGTCGTTCCCGCGGCGTTCGACGTTGTGATCTCGGCGGCGCCGACGATCTGACCGTCCCGCCGTGCGATGAAACCGCGCCGCGTGCGGTCGGTCTGGTCGCGCCACGAAGGCAGCAGCTGTTCGGGGGTGTCGTCGAGATCGTCGATGCCGCTGTCGAGTTGCGCCATCCAATTGCCGAGGTCGACCATCGCTCGAAATTCCGCAGCGTCGATCGTGTCGAGGGATGCCGGAATCACCAGGTCGGTGATGATGGGTGCGTTCACGTCAGATCTTTCTTCCAGGCGCCCTCATAGGCGAACGGTGCGAAGCCCAGGGCCTCGTTGATGTCAAGCATCGGGCGGTTCTCCTCGGCGTTGTAGGTGACCACGCGCGGGGACGCAGGGAACTTCTGGTGCCATCCGAGGAGACCGGCCGTCTTCACCAAGGCACCGAGACGATGGCCGCGATGCCCCGCCAGCACGAGGGTGTCGTACTGATGGGTGACGCTGGACGCATCGCTGATACTCATCGCCAACTCGTTGAATGCGCACAGCTCGCCGGTGGCGAGGTGCTGCGCGGCCGTGACCTGGATCGTGAAGCCCTTCGCGGTTTGTCGCGCATCGAGTTCTGCCACCCGTGCGGCATCCCAGATCTCCTCGGGCATTCCGAGATCGGCGTCTGGGGCGTCGGTCGACATTCGGGACTTCATCCACGCGTAGCCGTCAACATACTCGGCAGGCGTTGGCGACAGCCACTGCACGACGCGGTAGTCCTGCGCGTGCTCTTGGGCTGCGGCCCGCGCGCGCTCGAGTCCGTGAACGGTGTCAGCATCCCAGGTCAGAGCGCTGGCGCGTTCGACCTGACCGAGCGCAAACCCGCGGCGCTCGAGGAAATGTGCGACGTTGTCGCGGGGCACAGATCCGAAGCCTGTTGGCGAGCAGATCACATCCGTGTCGTCGCCGTGGTGCTCCACCCAGCACAGGAGCTTGCGAACCCCGGCTTCTCGAAGTTCCGATTCGAGGTGAGCGAGCGCTGCAGTGCCGAGGCCCTGGCCCCCGTGCTTCTGAAGCAGAGCGATGACAACGATGGCGGATTCGCCATCGGCATCCTGCAGGATGTCTGCCCTGATGCATCCGATCATCGAGCCGTCCTGCTCGATGTACCACTGACGCCTGCGCGAAGCGCGCGTCGAGTACAGCACGGGCAGTAACGACTCGACTGGCAAAACATCATCATCGCGTCCGCTCGTCTCGAGAATCGATGCATTGCGCACGTCCGCGTACTGGCGGATCAGCGCGGTGGGTGCTGCACCCGCCTCCGGAAGAGGAAGCAGGTGCAGCGTCGCGGCGTCGGTGAGGGTGATTGCCATGATTGATCCTTTCGATCAACGCTGAACGCGGTGCAGGTCGTACATGACCACGGCCAGCGCCTCACGCTCGACGGTGCGGCGTGTTTCGAGCATGAGCATTACTTGCTCACGGCTCATAGCTGGCTTCGACGGCCGGTTCGGGCGCTGGGCACGGACTAGCAGCCACAGGCCGATACGCAATGACAGCCGATCGCGCAGAGCGAGTTCGTGCCGGTTGCTGGGAACAGTGATCTCGAGGATCTCCTGGTCCTCGGTACATGGCGGGTGGGCGGTGCTGCGAAGCAGCGTGCGAGTACTCACGGTGTTGCTCGTTTCGTGTAGAGATGGGTGCAGAGTCCGATGATCGGATGCAGAGGCCTGTGCGCTCGAAAGATGAGACGCGGCCAGAAGGGGTGCAGAGGGTCGAAGAGAGACGACCGATGCGGAGGCGGCGTAGACCGGCAGAGAAGGCCCACTACGGGCCAGGAATCTCAGATGGCGGTGCTACGACAGCGTGCTGGGACGGATGCCGAAGTACGAGGACGCCAGATTCTCCGCACGATCCGCGGCAGTGCCTGCGGTGTGAGCGATGAGAGTTGAAGTAATCATGAGCGTCCTCCTTTCGTGAGCGATCCGGTTTGTCAATTTAGTGGGCAGGCACAGCGTACGTCAAGCAATTGCCGTCTTTACGGCGTGTCGCGGTCGTCGCGGATCCGGAGTCGCGCCGCGCGGGATGCTGGATTCCGGGGCGGCTTCGGATAATCTTCAGGCGTGATTCTTCCCGAACGAGTGGTGCTCGTATGCATCTGAAGAGCCTGACGCTTAAGGGCTTCAAGTCGTTCGCACAGCCGACCAGTTTCGTGTTCGAACCCGGCGTTACCTGCATCGTCGGACCGAACGGATCCGGCAAATCGAACGTCGTCGACGCCCTGGCCTGGGTGATGGGTGAGCAGGGCGCCAAGACGCTGCGCGGCGGCAAGATGGAAGACGTCATCTTCGCCGGAACATCCACGCGTGGTCCTCTGGGCCGTGCCGAAGTGCAGCTCACCATCGACAACAGTGACGGCGCTCTGCCGATCGAATTCGCCGAGGTGACGATCAGCCGCACGCTGTTCCGCAACGGCTCCAGTGAGTACGCGATCAACGGCTCAAGCTGCCGGCTGCTCGACGTGCAGGAGTTGCTCAGCGACTCCGGTCTCGGTCGAGAGATGCACGTCATCGTCGGGCAGGGACGTCTGGACACCGTGCTGCAGGCATCGCCGGAGGATCGTCGCGGGTTCATCGAAGAAGCCGCCGGCATCCTCAAGCACCGCCGGCGCAAGGAGAAGACCCTCCGCAAACTCGACGCCATGGAGGCCAATCTCACCCGGCTCAGTGATCTCGCCGGCGAGATCCGGCGCCAGCTCAAGCCGCTCGGCCGGCAGGCCGAGATCGCCCGCGAAGCACAATCGATCGCCGCCATCGTCCGTGACGCGAAGGCGCGCATCTTCGCCGATGACGTCGTCGCGCTGCGAACCGCGCTGGCTGACCATACGCACACCGAGCAGGAGCGGCACACGGAGCGGCTGGTGCTGACAGATCAGGCCGATACTGTTCGTGCCGGCATCGCTCGGCTCGAAGCTACTCAGAACTCGGCCGGCGTCGACGAGGCACGGCGCATCACTTTCGGCCTTGAACAAGCACAGGAGCGGATGCGGTCGCTCTACACGCTGGCCAACCAACGGCTCGCGCTGCTGGGGTCGGACGCGGACGACGCTGCCGTCACCGCAGTGACGGTGACACAGGCGATGATCGACGAGGCCAAGGATGAGATCACGGCGATATCGGCCGGTCTCGGTGACGCTCAGGATGGTGCGGCAAGCGCTAGTCGCGAGGTCATCAACGCGAGGGCAGAACTCGACACCCTCGATGTGGACATCGCCGAGCAGAGCGCACTGGTCTCCGAGCATGACATGCGCATCACTGCGTTACGCGGCACGGCAGAGGCAGCGGCATCGGCACTGGCTGCCGTTCGTGGCGCTGTGCTGCGCCAGGAGAACGCGCTCGAAGCGGCTCATGAACGACGCCGTGAGGCGGCCGATGCGCTCGAACAGATCGATGAAGCGGAAGCCCCCGTAGGAACCGCGGCTGAGCATGCCGCGGCCTATGAGACTGCGCAGCGGGAAGCGACTGCCGCCGAGACCGAGCGGGAAGCGCTGCGGGAGAAGCTGCACTCAGCTGAGCGCGAGGCGGAGTCACTGACGGCGAAGGCATCGGCA
This sequence comes from Microbacterium wangyouchuni, assembly GCF_054072595.1. NCBI lineage: Bacteria > Bacillati > Actinomycetota > Actinomycetes > Micrococcales > Microbacteriaceae > Microbacterium > Microbacterium wangyouchuni. The sequence goes on along the minus strand of NZ_JBSVRM010000006.1, from coordinate 160,355 downwards.
CTGAGCAGCGCCCTGTCGCTTTCGGGCGGTGCGGCCGAGGTGGTGAAATCCGGCGCTGCGGGCGTGCGGGGACTGGTCGGCGATTCCGTACAGGTGACGGCAGGATTTGAAGCTGCGATAGCCGCGGTTCTCGGACCGCTTGCCGAGGGCGTGCTGGTCGACGACTCGGCGGCAGCCTTCGCGCTGGCAGCAGAATCTGTTGAGCAGAAACTCGGTGTCGTAGATTTCGTTGCCGCTGAAGCTGTGGCGTCTGAGGCCGTGCTGCCGGAGGTTGCCGGCGTGACGGCGGCGACGTCGGTCGTCACTGCCCCGGCTGGTGTGCTGGCGGTGCTCTCTCATGTACTGGTGGCTGACGATCTTGACGCAGCCCGCCGCGCGCGAGCGGCACTGGACGCGCTCGTAAACACGACCGTCACCATCGTCACAACCGGCGGTGATGTCATCACCGCACAGACGCTGCGAACCGGATCGGGCGGGGAACGCTCGCGCTTGGAGCTCGCCGCGGAACGGGATGCGGCGCAGGACCGGCTCGCCGAGGTCCGCGTGATCGTCGACTCACTGCGCACGGCGCGGGAGGATGCCTCGGAGCGGGTGGAGACCACGCGTCGTCAGGCGAAGGATTCGTTGCGGGCGCTGCGTGAGCACGATGCGGCGCTCGCGACGCACGCGGAGCAGGTCAACAGAGTCACCGTTCGTCATGAGTCGGCTGTTGCGGAGTGCGAGCGGCTTGAGGCCGGGCTCGCGCAGGCGCAGGCAGCCGTCGCGGATGCCGAGGCCGGAGCGGCTTCAACGACGGCTGAGTTGGCAGCGGCTGAGGCAACGCCGAGGCCAGTGCTGGATGCCTCGGCCCGAGACGGCCTGCTCGAAGCGCTGGAGAGCGCCCGTGAAGACGAAGTGCGTGCGCGGTTGGAGATCGAGACACTGCGTGAGCGTGTGCGTGCAGCTCAGGCCAGGGCCGCGAGCCTGGAGCGCCAGCGGGAGCAGGAACGGGATGCTGCGGCGGAAGCTGCGCGGCGTGCCGTGATCCGGCGGGCGCAGCGCGAAGCGGCGACCGCTGTGGCTGATGAACTGCCGCGGGTTCTGGATTCGATCGACCGCTCGGTGACGGAAGCGCGCATCAGCCTGAGCGAGGCAGAGAGCGCTCGATCAGCGCAGAACGAGGAGTTGACGGCGTTCCGTGCACAGGAGACTTCGCTTCGCGAGCGGCTTGCCGGGCTCACCGAGAGCGTGCACGGGCTGGAGCTGCAGATCCATGAGAAAAAGCTGCATCTGACCAGTCTGCTGGAGCGCGTGGCATCCGAACTCGCGCTCGACGAAGATATTCTCGTTGCGGAATATGGGCCGGATCAGCCGGTGCCGCGCGACCCGCTGGCAGAGCCGGTAACCGCCGAGGAAGACGGCGCGGATTCCACCGCTATCCCGTATGACCGACGCATCCAAGAACGCCGTCTCTCCGAAGCTCAGCGAAAGCTCAACCAACTCGGTCGGGTGAACCCGCTGGCGTTGGAGGAGTTCGCCGCGCTCGAGCAGCGCCATGCATTCTTGACGGAACAGCTCGCCGACCTCACCCAGACCCGTCAGGATCTGTTGACGATCATCACTGATCTCGACGAACGGATGCAGACGATCTTCGCGAGTGCGTTCGAGGATACTCAGCGCGCCTTCGGCGAGGTCTTCCCCCTGCTGTTCCCTGGCGGTTCGGGAAGCATCTCCCTGACTGATCCGGACAACATGCTCACCACGGGCATCGAGGTCTCGGTACGGCCTGTTGGTAAGAAGATCGAGCGGTTGTCCCTGCTTTCTGGTGGTGAACGGTCACTTGCCGCTGTCGCGCTGCTGGTGGCGATCTTCAAGGCCAGGCCGAGCCCGTTCTACATCTTGGACGAGGTCGAGGCCGCGTTGGATGACGCCAACCTCGGTCGTCTACTCACCGTGTTCGAGCAGCTGAGGGAAAGTTCGCAGTTGCTGGTGATCACGCACCAGAAGCGCACGATGGAGATCGCCGATGCCCTGTACGGCGTATCCATGCGCCAGGACGGCGTCTCGGCGGTTGTCGGCCAGCGCGTGGGAGACCGCGCCGCTGCCGCAAGCTGAGCGAAGAGCATCCGCAGACCGGCCCAAATCCCAGACGACCAAACTCGCCCACGGCGTGTCCGGCCGACCTGCACGTGCGACACGCCGCCGCGACCCTCGAGCGTCTGGAAATCGGCACGGGCACCAGGCAGCACCGCCTAGGCTGGAGCCATGGCGGAGAAGTCTTGGTCCCTGGGTCGCGCACTGCGCGGCATGTTCGTCAAACCCACGATCGATGAAACGACGTGGGAAGACCTCGAGACGGCGCTGATCACGGCGGACTTCGGGCCGGACATTTCCGAGCGCATCGTCGACGAGCTGCGCGACAAGGTCGAGAAGTACCGCACGACCGACCCGAAAGATCTGCAGCGGATGCTGCGCGAGACGCTGGAAGAGCACTTCGCGAAGTTCGACACGACGCTGAAGCTCACGGAGCGCCCAGCTGTCGTGCTGGTCGTCGGCGTCAACGGCGTCGGCAAGACGACCACGATCGGGAAGTTCACGAAGTTCCTGCGCGGATACCAGCGCAGCGTCGTCGTCGGTGCCGCAGACACCTTCCGTGCCGCGGCCGTCGAGCAGCTCGCAACCTGGGCCCAGCGCGGGGGAGCGGCGATCGTTCGTCCTCAGCAGGAGGGGCAAGATCCGGCATCCGTCGCGTTTCAGACGATCGAGTATGCACAGCGCGAGGGCATCGAGATTGCAATCATCGACACCGCGGGGCGCCTGCACACCAAGGGCGGCCTGATGGATGAACTCGGCAAGATCCGCCGCGTCATCGAGAAGCAAGCACCGATCAGCGAGGTTCTTCTGGTTCTGGATGCCACGACCGGACAGAACGGCGTCATGCAGGCCGAATCGTTCCTCGAACATGCTGGTGTCACCGGACTCGTGCTCACCAAGCTTGATGGCTCAGCCAAGGGCGGCTTTGTGCTGGCGGTACAGGAGCGAACGGGAATCCCCGTCAAACTCCTCGGTCAGGGTGAGGGAATCGACGACCTCACGGGTTTCACGCCGCACGTCTTCGTGGCATCCCTTGTCGGGCAGTGATTGGACTGGTTTCATAGCGTTATGGCGATCGAACACGACTACTTCGGGCTTTTGTCCTCGGGGCCGGACGGATCAATTTTTTGGTCCGAGACGGTCGACCTCGGCGACCAGTCGGTGACGGTCGACCTCACCGCTCCGGACCAGGATGATGTTTCCCCGGACGCTCTCGATATCGCAGCCTCGTTGATCTCTGGACTCGAGGATGTGGATGCCACGGCACGGCGCGGAATGCTCGCGGAGGTGGATGATCGCACCAGCGAAGTGACCGAGTACATCCTGCAGCAGCAGGAAGCCTATGGCGATGAGCTCGCAGAGGTCCTGGTGGATGTCAGCGGTGACGATTCGGTCGACATCATCCGCTCGTTGCGACTGATGAGCATGACGATCTTGGCCGATGAGCACGGTGGATCCGAGCCGTTCGCCGTACTCGAGTACGCGCTGGATGCTGACGAGACCGATGAAGTCCTGCTGGTGAACCTCGCTTCAGACGGCACCGTGCAATCGGTCATGAGCGCCGACTAAATCTTTCCGCCCACTCCGGACAGCGCCGACGCGCTGCCCGGAGCGTCATCACACGGCCTGCGCGAAGCCCAGATCCGCGCTTTCTGCGATGTGCGCCAGGTGCGGTGGGATCTCGCGTCCCTTCGACAGCATCGACTGCGCCCAGAGGCGTCCGGCGCGATACGACGACCGCACGAGCGGACCCGCCAGAACCCCGAGGAACCCGATTCGCTCGGCTTCCTGCTTGAACTCGACGAATTCGTCCGGCTTCACCCAGCGTGCCACCGGCAGGTGTCGCGGGGTCGGGCGTAGATACTGCGTGATCGTGATGATGTCGCAGCCCGCATCATGTAAGTCCTGCAGTGCGTCGATCACTTCGGTTGGTTCTTCGCCCATGCCGAGGATGAGGTTCGACTTCGTGATGAGGCCGGCATCGCGGGCCTGAGTCAGCACACCCAACGAGCGCTCGTAGCGGAACGCCGGGCGGATGCGCTTGAAAATGCGCGGCACGGTCTCGACGTTGTGGGCGAATACCTCGGGCCGGGCGTCAAAGATCTCCCCGAGGAAGTTGGGGTCGCCACCGTGGTCGTTCGCGAGCAGTTCGACGCCGGTGTTCGGATTCTGCGCATGGATCCGCCGTACCGTCTCGGCGTTCAGCCAGGCCCCGGTGTCGGGAAGATCGTCGCGTGCAACGCTGGTGACCGTGGCATAACGAAGCTCCATTCGGGCGACGCTTTCGGCGACGCGGCGCGGTTCGTCCGTGTCATAAGCGGCAGGTTTGCCGGTGTCGATCTGGCAGAAATCGCAACGACGGGTGCACTGCGATCCGCCGATGAGGAAGGTTGCTTCACGGTCTTCCCAGCACTCGAAGATATTTGGGCAACCGGCTTCTTGGCACACCGTGTGCAGGCCTTCGTCCTTCACGAGCGAGTGCAGTGCCTGGTATTCGGGCCCCAGCTTCGCCTTGGTCTTGATCCACGCGGGCTTTCGTTCAATCGGCGTCTCGGCATTGCGCACTTCGAGCCGCAGCAGCTTCCGCCCTTCTGGCGCGCTCATGCAGCCACCGCCGAGTACTCGGTGAGGAACGCTTCGGCCACAGCAGTGACAAGGTCTGCGGGCGAGGTCTCTGCAGCGACTACTTCACTGACTGTTGTGACTCCGGCATCGGCGATGCCACACGGGATGATCCCGCCGAAGCCGGCGAGCGAGTTGTTGCAGTTGATCGCGAAGCCGTGCATCGTCACCCCGTTCTGCACGCGCACGCCGATTGCCGCGACCTTGTCTTCCGAGAGCGGACGGCGCACCCACACCCCGCTGCGCCCCTCGACCTGATAGCCATCCACACCGAGCGGCCGGAGAATATCGATCAGCACGCGCTCGAGCCGTCGCACGTGTGCCACGACATCGATCGGTTCGCGCAGACGCACGATCGGATAGCCGACGAGTTGGCCCGGGCCGTGCCAGGTGATCTTCCCGCCGCGATCGACATCGATAACAGGTGTGCCGTCCTGCGGACGCTCGTGATCCTCTGTGCGCTTGCCGGCTGTGTAGACGGCCTCGTGCTCGAGGAGGACCAACGTGTCCGGGCGAGCGCCCTCGACGACGTCGTGATGGATGCTGCGCTGCAGCGCCCAGCCGTCGAGATAGGGGACAAGGTCTGGCGCGAGACCCGGAGTCAGGATGTCGAGCATGATCACCTTTCACATATTGTTGGATGCGGTCTAACAATACATCTCGCGAGTCGAATCGGCGTGCGATGTACGGTGAGAGGGTGATAAATGAACCTCGAGCCGGGCGTCCCCGCGCCTCATCGCGAGAGACGCTTGCCGAGGCTGCGTGCGAGCTCTTCCTCGAGCAGGGCTACGGCTCGACGTCGGTCACAGATATTACTCAGCGCGCAGGCGTCAGCCGTTCAAGCTTCTTCAACTACTTCGCATCGAAGAGCGATGTGCTCTGGTCCGGGCTGGACGCCCGGATCGAGCAGGCGCTGACAGCGTTTTCGAATCTCGGGTCGGATGCCGGGGGAGCAGAGTTGCGTGCGATTCTCGTGCGCGTCATGACGGACTTCGCGCCGGATCCGCTTGCCCTCGCCCTGCGCAACGCCACTGTGATGGGCCTGGAAGAAGAACTCGTGCGTGACACCGGGCTTCGCCAAGCGCGACTGGCCGCCGGCATTGCCGAGGCGGCATGCCGTGCCGACATCGGCGCGATCCGCGCCGACATCCTCGGGGCCGCCTACGCGGCAGCGCTGATGTCATCACTGCGCGTCTGGGCCGAGCGTGGAGCAGGCAGTGGGTCGTTGGAGGCGCTGTTGAACGAGGCAATGTCGGACGTTCACGCACTTCCATGGAGAATCTGAACGGCTCGCGGAGGAAACCAGTTCGCGGCGCGCGCAAGGTCGAGCTCGAGGTCGCGCTCGCGTAGAATCGAGAGCACCATGGCTACCTTTGGCACGCTCTCCGATCGGCTTACCGAGACTTTCCGCAACCTTCGCACGAAGGGAAAGCTGACTGCCGCCGACGTCGACGGCACCGTCCGCGAGATCCGACGCGCTCTTTTGGATGCCGACGTCGCACTCGCTGTCGTCAAGGACTTCACGGCGAAGGTGCGGGAACGCGCTCTCGGCGATGAGGTCAGCAAGGCACTGAACCCGGCGCAGCAGGTCGTGCAGATCGTTAACGAGGAGCTCGTCGGGATCCTCGGCGGCGAGCAGCGGCGACTGGAGTTTGCCAAGACTCCGCCGACGGTCATCATGCTCGCGGGTCTTCAGGGCTCCGGTAAGACGACCTTCGCTGGCAAGCTCGCCAAGCAGCTGCAGAAGGACGGGCACACCCCGCTCCTGGTAGCCGCCGACCTTCAGCGCCCCAACGCCGTGAACCAGCTTCAGGTCGTTGCCGAGCAAGCCGGTGCCACCATCTACGCTCCCGAGCCGGGCAACGGCACCGGTGACCCGGTGAAGGTTTCACGTGACGGCGTGGAGCACGCCCGCCGTCAGCAGCACGACGTCGTCATCATCGACACCGCCGGTCGTCTGGGCGTCGACGCCGAGCTGATGAAGCAGGCATCCGACATCCGCAAGGCCACGAACCCGGACGAGGTCCTGTTCGTCATCGACGCGATGATCGGTCAGGATGCTGTCAACACGGCGAAGGCCTTCCAGGAGGGCGTCGACTTCACGGGTGTTGTCCTTTCCAAGCTCGATGGTGATGCACGAGGCGGAGCTGCCCTCTCTGTGGCATCCGTCACCGGGCGCCCCATCATCTTCGCCTCCACCGGTGAGGGCCTCGATGACCTCGAGCCCTTCCACCCGGACCGCATGGCGAGCCGCATCCTCGACCTCGGTGACATCCTCACCCTGATCGAACAGGCCCAGGAGGCCTTCGACGAGGACGAGGCGCAGAAGGTTGCCGAGAAACTCGCGAACGAGGCCTTCACCCTTGAGGACTTCCTCGACCAGCTTCAGCAGATGAAGAAGATGGGTTCGATGAAGAAGATGCTCGGGATGCTCCCGGGCATGGGCCAGATGAAGCAGCAGCTCGAAGACTTCGATGAGAAGGAGATCGACCGCACCGAGGCGATCATCCGCTCGATGACTCCGGGCGAGCGTCACAACCCCAAGGTGCTCAACGGCTCGCGCCGTCTGCGTATCGCCAAGGGGTCTGGCATGACCGTTACCGACGTGAACTCCCTCGTGCAGCGCTTCGACCAGGCTGCGAAGATGATGAAGACCGTCGCGCGCGGTGGCACCCCGAACATCCCTGGGATGGGTGCTATGCCCGGTATGGGGCGTCCCGGTGCTTCCTCCAAGCGCGGCAAGAAGAGCAAGAGTAAGAGCGTGTCCCGCTCGGGCAACCCGGCAAAGCGTGCAGCTGAGAATGCCGGCTTGCCGACCGGGCCCGCCACCGGTTCCGGATTCGGACTGGGCGGACAGACGGCTCCGACCGAAGCCGACCTCGCCGAGATTCAGAAGCTTTTCGGTAAGAACTGACCTTCACGAAAAGGAGCTCCCGCCAATCGGCGGGAGCTCCTTTCGCATTGCGAGACGGCTCAGCTGGAGGCGATCTCCGCGACAGCGACAGCGACAGCGACGCCGTGCGCCTCACGCAGCTGCGTGAGCGTGTCGTCGATCTCTGCTGCGGTGCGATCTGCAGACCACTGCAGCAGCGGCGCCAGCGCCTCAGCAATCGTCTGTACGACCTGGGCATCCGCATCGCCGGTGAAGGCGAGGCTGGTACGACGGAAGATGACGTCCGCGACGTGGCAGACCTGTTCGTTCTCGACCATCCAGAGCAGTTCTCGGGTGGAGAGCGCATCGCCGATCACGGCAGCGTCTTCGGCTTCGGCGATGAACGCAGCGACATCGGCGGCACGCGTGCCGTAGCGGGTGAAGAGCACACGGCCTCGGGCGGTGTCGCCGACGTTGTCACGCAGCCACTCGATCTTGCGTCGTGGCGTCTTCGGGTAGCCGTTTCCGCCGCCGATGCGCACGCCCACGGTGCTGGCGACGCGCTCGCGCCCCAGCTCCTCCAACACGTGATTCGCGAGGTTCTCTCCGAGCGCACGGAACGTCGTCCACTTGCCGCCGACGAGGCTGAACACGGCGGGGGAACCTGCGTCCTTGCGTCGCTCGATGCGGTAGTCACGCGACACAAAACCGGGTGCAGTGTCATCGTGGTGCGGCAGGGGGCGGATGCCCGAGTACCGATAGACGATCTGCGAGCGGTCGACGGCGATAGTGGGGAAGACATGGCCGACCAGGTCGAAGAAGTACTGAACCTCTTCCTCGGTGCAGCGGGCGGGCTCGCGGGGATCTGCCTCGAGATCGGTCGTGCCGACGAGCACGCGATCCTTGAGCGGGTAGATGAGGACAATGCGCCCATCGGAGTGCTCGAAGAAGATTTCGCGTCCGGCGGTCGCTTCGAGCAACTCCGGATTGTCGAGCACAATGTGCGATCCCTTGGTGCCGCCCATGAACGCCGTATCGGTTCCGAGTGCCTCGTTGGTGAGATCCGTCCACGGTCCTGACGCATTCACAACAGTGTCGGCTGTGATGTGGAACTCGTTACCGGTCTCGCGGTCGCGCAGCAGCACGCCCTGGTCATCCAGCCCGACGGCTTCGACATAGTTCAGGGCGTGGGCGCCGTCATGAGCGGCCTCGCCATCGCGCAGCACGTCCAGCGCCAGCCGCTCCGGGTCATGCACAGACGCGTCGTAGTAGGTGGCCGTGTACTTGATGTTCTTGTCGAGCTTGGGCAGCTGCTCGAGTGATTTCTTGCGGCCGAGGAAACGGTGCCGGGGGACCGAACCGCCGTCGCGGGAGAACGTGTCGTAGAGGGTGAGGCCGATCTTGATCAGGAACGCACCGCGCTCTTGAGGCTTGCCCTGTTTGTGGGTGAGGAAGCGCAGGGGCGCCGCGAGGATGCCGGAGAAGGTCGAGTAGATCGGAATTGTGGTCTGCAGGGGCTTGACGTAGTGCGGGGCGACCTTGAGCAGACCGTTGCGCTCCTGGACGGACTCCTTGACGAGCCGGAACTCGCCGTTCTCCAGATAGCGGATGCCGCCATGGATCATGTGGCTCGAAGCCGCGGTCGCGCCAGATGCGAAGTCATTGCGCTCGACCAGCAGCACGTCGACGCCCTGCATCGCGAGGTCACGGAACGTGGCGATGCCGTTGATTCCAGCACCGATGACGACAACGCTCGTGCGGCCGCTCTCTCGTGCGGCGCGGACGTTGTCGCGTTCGATCGGGGTCGTGATGGCAGCGCTCATGTGTCTCTCCTTGCTGGGCCTTCACGGTATATCCTGAGCGTGTCAGCACAACTGCGCAAGTGAGATGCACGAACGTGCAAGGAGGCTTCCATGGTCGAGCGGCCAGCGAGTGATCCGCGGGCGGCCTCTGCGCTGCGCGCGGCCCAGATGTACTACCTGCAGGACATGACGATGGATGCCATCGCTCGAGAACTGGCGACGTCGCGCTCGTCCATCTCGCGGCTGCTGACCCATGCACGAGACACGGGCCTGGTCGAGATTCAGATTCACCCGCCGCAGGAGCAGGAGCTGCGATTGGAAGAGGCCATCCGGACGCGTTTCGGCATCGCCGCACACGTTGTGCCGACCCCGCAGGGTTTGTCCGATGTCGAACGCTTCGAACGCGTAGCCATGAGCGCTGCCCGTCAGCTGCCGCTGTACTTCGAGTCGAACATGACGCTCGGCATCGCCTGGGGATCAACGCTTGACGCGATCAGTCGCCATTTGCCGAAGAAAGACACGCATAACTCGACGGTCGTGCAACTCAACGGCGCTGGGAATACGTTCACGACCGGCGTCGACTACGCCAGTGAGATCCTGCACCGGTTCGGGCAGGCGTTCGGCGCCAGCATCCAGCAGTTTCCGGTACCGGCGTTCTTCGATGACCCGGCCACGAAAGAGGCGATGTGGCGTGAGCGCAGTACCCGGCGAGTCCTCGACCTGCAGGCGCGCGCCGACGTGATCCTGTTTGGTCTCGGGTCGCCGTTCGCCGAGATCCCGAGCCGCGTGTACATCGGGGGATACCTGGAGAAGGCCGATTACCGGAGCCTGCGCGATGAGCATGTCGTCGGCGACATCGCGACCGTGTTCTACCGGCCAGACGGCAGTTGGCGCGACATCCAGCTGAACAGCCGTGCGACCGGGCCGGCTTTCTCGGTCTTGGCTCGATCATCGCGGCGAATCTGCGTGGTTTCGGGCGCACAGAAGCTGCCGAGCCTGCGCGGGGCGATCGCGACCAGACTGATCACTGATCTGGTTCTGGACGAACATCTTGCCGAGCAGTTGGTCGCTTCGTGAGTAGCGCTTGCACATTCGTGCATCACGGCTGAGTCACACGTCCGTCTTCTTCTAGGCTGTTGCAGAGCAGACAATGCCGTCACCGGCTGGAGAGAACACCTATGCACATCGTCGCCATCGATCAGGGCACCACGAGCACACGCGCCATCGTCTTCGACCACAAGGGCGCGATCGTCGCAACCGGTCAGCGAGAGCACGAACAGATCTTCCCCCGAGCTGGGTGGGTCGAACACGACGCCAGCGAGATCTGGCAGAACGTCCAGCTCGTCATCGATGAGGCTGTCGCACAGGCCGGCATCACGGCTGCCGATGTCGCTGCGATCGGCATCACGAACCAGCGCGAGACCACCGTCGTGTGGGATCGCGCGACCGGCGAGCCTATCTGCAACGCGATCGTCTGGCAGGACACCCGCACCCAGCCCTTCATCGATGAGCTCGCAGCCGACGGCGGAGTGCGTCGTTTCGCCGAAACAACGGGGCTGCCGCTGGCAACGTACTTCTCGGCTTCCAAGATCGCCTGGGCTCTGGACAACGTCGACGGAGCTCGCGAGCGCGCAGAACGCGGGGAGCTGCTGTTCGGAACAACCGACGCCTGGGTGCTGTGGAACCTCACCGGAGGATCAGAGGGCGGGGTTCACGTCACAGATGTGACCAACGCGAGCCGCACGCTGTTGATGGACCTGCGCACACTCGACTGGGACGAATCGCTGCTGGCCGCCTTCGGCGTCCCGCGCTCAATGCTTCCGAACATCCGATCCTCGTCCGAGGTATATGGCGAAGCTGCCAGCACAACGCTGCAGGGCACGCCGATCGCGTCGATCCTCGGCGACCAGCAGGCTGCAACCTTCGGGCAGGCCGCGTTCGATCTGGGCGAGTCGAAGAACACCTACGGCACGGGCAACTTCCTCATCGTCAACACCGGCGAAGACATCGTCGCCAGCGACAACGGCCTGATCACCACGGTGGCGTATCAGCTTGGTGAGGAGCCGCCCCGCTACGCACTGGAAGGCTCCATCGCCGTCACCGGCTCCCTCGTGCAGTGGCTGCGTGACAACCTCGGCTTGATCTCGGAAGCCCCCGAGGTCGAAGAGCTTGCGTTGACTGTGCCAGACAATGGCGGCGTCTACATCGTGCCGGCCTTCTCCGGATTGTTCGCGCCGTACTGGCGGCCGGACGCGCGTGGCGCGATTCTCGGCCTCACCCGTTTCGCGAACAAGGGGCATATCGCCCGCGCCGCTCTCGAAGCCGTGGCCTTCCAAACCCGTGAGGTGCTGGATGCCGTCACCGCTGACACCGGCGTCACATTGCAGGAGTTGCGGGTCGATGGCGGCATGGTCGGCAATGCCACGCTGATGCAGCTTCAGGCCGACATCATCGGCGTTCCCGTCATCCGACCCGCTGTGATCGAGACGACGGCTCTGGGCGCGGCATACGCCGCCGGCCTTGCTGTCGGGGTGTGGAGCGATCTGGACGAGCTCAGATCCATGTGGCGGGAGGACCAGCGCTGGAGTGCCAGCATCGACGACGACGAGCGTGAGCGGAGACTCGCTCGCTGGCGCAAAGCCGTGACCCGCACTTTCGATTGGGTCGACGAGGACTAGTCAGATCACTGGCACTCCGGGCCCGGAGCGGAACTCACGGATGAGGTGCTGTACGACTTCGTGGAGATTGCCGTCCGCGGCATCCGCAACAGCGAGCTGACGTTCATAGCTGGCACCCTCGCTGAGGATTGTGTGGATGGATGCGAGCTCGGACTCGCACCCCAGATCTCTCGCCACTGGGGTGAGCGCAGCGATCTGCTCCCGCAGATGATCTCGTACCGGCTGCTGTGAGCCGTCGGCATCGATTATTAGTCGGGCGTCCAAACCATACCGAGCCGCACGCCACTTGTTCTCGCGGTGAAACCAGGCCGGCATCTGCGGCAGCGGCTCACCGGAATCCAGTATCCGCGAGAAATGCTCGACGAGAACCTGCACGAGCGCCGCGACGGAGGCGAGTTCGGTGAGCGTCGACAAACCGTCGCAGGCACGCACCTCGATCGTGCCCCAACGCGGTGCCGGGCGAATATCCCAGCGAATCTCGGAAGCATCGGCCATCACATCGGTGCGGGTCATGTCGCCCAGGTAGCGTTCGAACTCGGCCCAGCTCTGCAACGGCCAGGGCAAGCCTGCTGTGGGTAGCTGCTGGAACACCAGGGCGCGGTTCGAGGCATATCCGGTGCGCTCACCCGCCCAGAACGGGCTGGACGCCGCCAGCGACTGCAGATGCGGCAGGAAACAGGCCAGCGCATTGATGATCGGGAACACCTTGTCGCGATCTTCCACGCCGATGTGCACATGGATGCCCCAGATCATCATGTTGCGGCCCCACCACTGGGTGCGTTCGATCATCCGGTGATAGCGGGACTTGTCGGTCACCTGCTGATCGAACCACTGCGCGAAAGGGTGACTGCCGGCCGACAGCAGTTCAATACCGGCGGGATCCGTCGCCGCGCGAACAGCGGTGATGGCATGGGCGATGTCGCCGATCGCCTGGGACACCGACGTGCCGATGCCACTGGTGACCTCGATGGTGTTGGTGAGCAGCTCGCCGGTGACGGTATGCCGCTCCGGTTCGCTCTCGGCCTCCAGCGCCTCGAGCAGTTCAGGCGCCCGCCCGGCGAGATCACCTGTGCTCGGATCAGCGAGCATGACCTCCCATTCCAGACCCACAGTGGAGCGTGGCGAGGGCGCGAATTCTTGCTGCACGTGCACATTCTGACACGCAGATGCGGCGACACGCCTGGACCCTGAGTGTTGAGGTTTCGCGACTGCCTCCGGCATCTGGCAGAATAGAAGGTCGAACGACGTTCTCGACCCTCTATCCAGATCGCGTTCACTCATTAGAGCTTCCGCCGGGTTGTGCACCCCACTCTCCAGGCGATCAGTTCGTTTCCTTCCACACAATTCAGGAGAATCGTGGCTGTAAAGATTCGTCTCAAGCGCATGGGCAAGATCCGTGCGCCTTACTACCGCATCGTCGTCGCCGACTCGCGCACCAAGCGCGATGGCCGCGTCATCGAAGAAATCGGCAAGTACCACCCGACCGAGCAGCCCTCGTTCATCGAGGTCGACTCGGAGCGTGCACAGTACTGGCTCTCCGTCGGCGCACAGCCGAGCGAGCAGGTTGCTGCGCTCCTCAAGCTCACGGGCGACTGGGGCAAGTTCAAGGGTGACAAGGACGCGAAGTCCACTGTCCAGGTTGCAGAGCCCAAGGCTCCGTTCGAGATCGACGCTTCGAAGAAGTCCGTCGTGAAGCCCAAGGCAGAGAAGGCCGCTGAGCCGACCGCCGCAGCCGACGCGGAGGCCGCTGAGGCCCCCGCAGCCGACGCCGAGTAATTCGCTGTGCTTGCCGCCGCGCTCGAACACATCGTCAAGGGGATCGTTGATCACCCCGACGATGTTCGCATCGAAGCTTCCAACTCGCCGCGAGGCGATCTGCTCGAGGTGCGCGTGCACCCCGACGACCGGGGGCGCGTAATCGGGCGCGGCGGACGCACCGCAAAGGCACTGCGTACGCTCATCACGGCTCTGGCTGATGGGCGTCGGGTTCGCGTTGATGTCGCGGACGACTGACGTGGTGTCGACAGAACGAAACCAGGGCAAGAACCAGCTGCGCGTCGGACGCCTTGTCAAGGCTCACGGCCTCAAAGGCGCGCTGAAGCTGGAGCTGTACACCGATAACCCTGAGCGACGTTTCGTCACCGGGGCCGAGTTCACGTTGCAGGTGCCCGAGGCATCTCCGTGGCACCGCAAGACCGTCGTTGTCCGCGAGTACCGGGTGATGAACGGCAATCCCGTGGTGTTTTTTGACGGCATCGATGACCGCGATAGCGCCGAGGGTCTCGTGCGCGCGATCCTCTGGATCGATCAGGATGTTGACGAAACCGAGGACAACGCCTGGTACGACCATCAGTTGGTCGGCCTCGATGTCGTGCGTGATGATGTCGTTATCGGCAAGGTCGTCCGGGTCGAGCACATGCCTGCGCAGGACCTGCTGATCGTCAAAGCCGGTGAGCAGGACATCATGGTTCCCTTCGTGGAAGCCATCGTTCCGTCCGTTGATGTGTCCGGTGGCCGTGTCGTTGTGACCCCGCCTCCTGGCCTCTTCGAAGAGCTTCCCGACGCCACAGCTGAATGATCGATCACTACGATCAACGCATGCACTCATCGCCTGGCTCAGCCCACCGCATCGACGTCGTCTCGATCTTCCCGTCGTACTTCGACGGGCTGACGCTTTCCCTGCTGGGCAAAGCGCGCGAAAGCGGACTGCTTGATCTGCATGTGCACGATCTCCGCGACTGGACCGACGACCGGCACCGCACAGTGGACGACACGCCCTACGGAGGCGGCGCCGGCATGGTGATGAAGCCTGAACCCTGGGCTCGTGCCATTGACGACCTGGCGACCGCATCGACGACGCAGCCGACCTTCATCTTTCCGTCGCCGGCAGGCGAAGTCTTCCGACAGAGCACTGCGCGTGAATTTGCACAGCGTGAGCACCTCATCATCGGCTGCGGTCGCTATGAGGGTATCGATGAGCGGGTGTTCGAGTACGCCGCGACTGTCGGGGAAGTGCGCTTGGTCAGCCTGGGCGATTATGTGCTCAATGGCGGCGAGGTCGCTGCGATGGCGATGATCGAAGCTGTTGGACGCCTGATTCCCGGCGTCGTCGGTAACCCCGAGAGCCTGGTCGAGGAGTCGCACGAGGACGGGCTGCTCGAGTACGCCTCATACACTAAGCCCTCGCTCTGGCGTGACCGTGCGGTGCCCGAGATTCTGCTCAGCGGCAATCACGGAGCGATCGCGAAATGGCGGCGCGAGCAGCAGCTTGAGCGGACGAGACTTCGACGCCCCGATCTGCTCGGCGACTGAATCAGACGCGAGCTTCGACGTCGTCGAGCAGCTCGTCCTCGACATCCGCATCGCGATCACGACGACGGGGGCGCTTCACAGGCGTCGGGCGTCCCTCTAGCTCTTCCCGACGCTTCTGTACCTCTGTGCGGATCATGTAGAAGATGAAGATGAACCCCATGATGCCGAACAGGATCCACTGGATCGCGTACGACAGGTGCGGGCCCGGATCATCAGTGGGGGAGTCGAAGCCACCCGGGGCGGTTTCCGGTGCCGGGTCTTCGCTTTTGATGAGACCGTAGGCCCCCGTGATGACATCGCCGCCGACAGCATCAGCGATGCTCGGCAGATGAATCGTCGGCACCTGTCCTTCGGGGGCGCTGCGTCCCGACGTTGGCAGGGGCTCACCCGGACGTAGCCGAACGGTCACCTCGACGATGCCCGAGGGCGGTGCAGGAACAGCATCGGGCAGCGGGCCCTCACCGGGCGGAACCCAGCCGCGGTTGACGACGAAGATGCGACCGTCCGTGTCCCGGAAGGGGACAAGCACTTCGAACGCGCTGGTACCGCCGTGCGGCCGGTTGCGCACGAGCATCTGGTCCCCGGCGAGGTACTCGCCCTGGAGCTTCACCGGACGCCATTCCTCGTCCGCCGCCAGAGTTCCGTCGCTCCCGATGAGTTCATCCAACGCAACCGGGGCAGCGTCGTAGTTCTTCTCGACGAGCTCGATCTGTTCGGCGCGGTTCGCGCCCCTGTCAAACTGCCAGTTCGACAGGAAGACGCAGGCAACGGCGAAAGCGGCCGCGATAACGAGGTACAGGGCCCATCGGACGAAACGGTTGCTCACTTCGGGAGTCCTTCACGTATGGTCACGGGAAAGTCCCGGGCGGCGAGATAGTCGTAGAGGAACGTCGCATGCTCATCGCAGGCCAGCCAGATCTTCTCGCGATCCTCCGGGTGAATGCGCGGATTTCGCCAGACGATCTGCTGGGTTGCGTCGCTGCGACACGCGGCGCGTGAGCACTGATGCGTCACTGCTCAGCGTCCTTCGGTCGTTCCTGCAACCGGATCACCGGCGGATCCTCGACCTTCTCCGGCGGAGGAGCTGAGGAAGAGGCAGCCAGCTGCTCCGTCGGGGACTCTGCCGCAGTGCGCGTTGTGGGACTGACGGCGTTCGCAAAGACCACCGCGATATACGGCAGCACGGCGGCTGCGATGGCGAACACCCAGGTGTACCAGCCGTAGGGCGTCACCAAGACCGTCAACGCGAAGCAGACCATGCGGATTACCATCGTGAGCACATATCGCCGGGCGCGACCGGTCGCCTCTTCCTGCGGGGACTGCGGCAGGGAGGTGACTGCGGGGGCCTGGTGGGAGCGTTTCACGGTACCTCAAGCCTACGCCGCGTGGACGTTGCCGGATGCCGTGAAAGCGGTGAATCGACGGCGCTAGGCCACCATCAGTCCGATGCTGCCGAAGAAGAGCAAGGAGACGACGAGGATGATCAGTCCGATGGCGAGAATGGCGACTCCGAAGTATCCGAGGACGAGTCCGGTGATAGCCAGCCCACGGCCACCGATCGCCGAGTTCTCCCGGCTGCGCTTGAGCGCCATATGTCCGGTAATCACGGCGACGATGGATGCTGCCAGGGGCACCAGGGCGAAGCTCAGCAGGAGACCCGCTATCCCGGTGATCAACGAGGTTACGGATAGACCGCTCGGCGATGGAGCAACAGCGTATGGCTGGCCCGCGGCGTAGGGCTGGTGGGCAACGTAAGGCTGGTGGGCAGCGTAAGGCTGCTGCGGTGCGTACGGCTGCTGCTGGACTGCGTACGGGTACTGCGGCTGCTGCGGCTGGACGTGCTGCTGCGGCTGCTCGTAATGCTGGGGTTGTGCATACTGCTGTGGCTGCACGTACTGCGGGGGAGTCGTGCTGGGTTGCACAGCAGCACCCGGGTAGGGAGGCGGCGGAGCGTACGGGGTCGCCTGCGGAACGGGCGGAACAGCCGAGTCCGGTCCGAGGGGGTTGTTGTTGTCGCTCATGAGGCTGCCTTTCGTTGTTGACAGGCTGGCAGGAGACCATACCCCTGTCAATTTGCTCCAACGCAGCACGGACTGCCGTCCCGATAGGATAGCTCGGGCCAAACCGTGCGCCTTGGGAGTGGGAAAACATGAGTTCAGAACGCGTCGTCCTCGTCACCGGCGGCAACCGCGGCATTGGCCGTGCGATCGCCGAGCGGTTCGTCCGCGATGGTTATCGTGTTGCTGTCACTGCCCGGAGCGGGGAAGGTCCTGAGGGCACGCTCACTGTGCGCGCAGACGTGACGGATGCCGCCTCGGTCGATGCCGCCTACACCGAGGTTGAAGCGAAGCTCGGTCCGGTCGAGATCGTCGTCGCCAACGCCGGCATCACCAAAGACACGCTGCTGATGCGGATGAGCGAAGACGACTTCGACAGTGTCGTCGCGACCAACCTCGGCGGCACCTTCCGGGTGGTCAAGCGTGCGTCCAAGGGCATGTTGAAGGCACGTTTCGGTCGAGTCATCCTGATTTCCAGCGTCGTCGGGCTGTATGGATCCGCCGGCCAGGTCAACTACTCGGCGTCGAAGAGCGCGCTGGTCGGTTTTGCCCGTTCGCTCACCCGCGAACTCGGTGCCCGCGGCATCACGGCCAACGTGGTCGCTCCCGGATTCATAGAGACAGATATGACGGCGGAGCTGCCGGAAGAGACGCAGAAGAAGTACAAGGCGAACATTCCTGCCGCACGCTTCGCCACGCCGGACGAGGTTGCCGGGGTCGTGACGTGGCTCGCCGGTGACGACTCGGGCTACATCTCAGGCGCTGTCATTCCCGTCGACGGTGGACTGGGAATGGGACACTGACTCGTTAATCAGAGTCACCAGCCGCTCCGGGGCCGGTGGGCATGCATGCCGGGACCGAGCGCGGCACCTCTGACATCGGACAAGACCCGGTTGATTCAGGGCAGTAGAGCGATGACCTCGCTGAGATCCTGCGGTCCGATGACGATGCTTGCCGCTTCCCGCACTGCAGGTTTCGCGTTGAACGCGAGTCCGAGACCCGCCGCCGCCATCATCTGCAGGTCGTTGGCGCCGTCGCCGATCGCAATCGTCGCGTGCTGCGCGACGCCGAGCTCGGACGCCCAAGACATGAGCGAATGCGCTTTCGCGGCAGCATCCACGATTTCACCCTCGACCTGACCGGTGAGCTGGTCATCGGCGACGGCGAGCCGATTCGCCCGCCAGCGATCCACGCCCAGTGCCGGGGCGATGTGGTCGAGGATCTCGTGGAATCCCCCCGAGACGACCGCGACGATGCCGCCGCGCTGGTGCACAGCATCCGTCAGTTCGCGCACGCCTGGTGTCGGCTCGACGCGCGCACGCACGCGCTCGAACGCGGATGTCGGCACCCCCTGCAACGCTGCGACGCGCGAACGCAGACTCGCCGCAAAATCGATCTCGCCGCGCATGGCGGCCTCAGTAGCCGCCTGCACTTCGGCGCGTCTGCCGGCTTCGTCAGCGAGCAGCTCGATCACCTCGTTGCGGATGAGAGTGGAATCGGCATCAAGAACGACGAGAAAACGCGCAGCAGTCACGCGATCGAGCGTAGCGCGCAGATCAGCCTTCGATCTGCACACCCTTTCCGACCACGGTGATTCCGGAGTCGGTTACGGTGAAGCCTCGCTCCAGATCACGCTCCCGGTCGACGCCGACGGTTGCACCGTCGAAGAGGACGACGTTCTTGTCGAGCACCGCTCGATGTACCCGTGCACCCTGGCCCACGATCACCTGGTCGAACAGCACGGAGTCGGTTATCGTCGACCCGCCGGCCGCGAGCGTCCCCGGACCCACGACACTGCGTTCGAGATGCGTGCCAGACAGCACAGAGCCCAGCGACACGATCGAGTCGATCGCATTGCCGATGCGTCCGACCGCATCACGCACGAACTTTGCGGGCGGTGCGTTCACGCTCTGCGTGCGAATCGGCCAGGCCGTGTTGTACAGGTTGAACACGGGCAGTGTGGAGATGAGATCCATATGTGCATCGAAGAACGAATCGATCGTTCCGACATCTCGCCAATAAGCGCGATCACGCAACGACGAACCCGGAACATCGTTGTCCTTCATGTCGTAGTAACCGGCCTCGCCGCGATCTACGAAATACGGGATGATGTCGCCACCCATGTCGTGGCCGGAGGTTGTGAGTTCGCCATCGGCCTGCACAGCCTCGATGAGCGCATCGGTGTCGAAGATGTAGTTGCCCATGGACGCGAGCACCTCATGCGGCGCGTCCGGGAGGCCGGCAGCATCCGTCGGCTTCTCCAAGAATGCCCGGATGCGGCCGCTGCCGTCGTCCTCGGCATCGATCACACCGAACTGATCTGCGAGAGAGAGCGGTTGACGGATGCCCGCAACCGTGGCTTTCGCGCCGGACGCGATGTGGGCATCGAGCATCTGACGAAAATCCATGCGATAGACGTGATCGGCACCGATGACCACGACGATGTCCGGCTTTTCGTCATTGATGAGGTTCAGGCTCTGCAGAATAGCGTCGGCAGATCCGGAGAACCAGCGCTTCCCGAGCCGCTGCTGAGCGGGCACAGACGTCACGTACGAATCGAGGAGCGACGACATCCGCCACGTCTGCGAGATGTGCCGGTCGAGGCTGTGGGACTTGTACTGGGTGAGCACGACGACCTGTCGCAAACCGGAATTGATGAGATTCGAGATTGCGAAATCGATCAACCGGTATTGGCCGCCGAACGGCACCGCCGGTTTGGCTCGATCCGCTGTCAGGGGCATGAGCCGCTTGCCCTCGCCACCGGCGAGGATGATGCCGAAAACCTTCTGAGGGACCGCCATGGATCCACCATAGATCCCGAAGGTGTCGCTGTACTAGCGTTCAGACATGCGCGTTGACATGATCACGAAGGAATATCCGCCGGAGATCTACGGCGGAGCGGGCGTTCACGTGGCAGAACTCGTCGCAGCGCTACGGGAATCCATTGATGTTCAGGTACGGGCCTTCGGCGCTGATCGCGATGAAGCAGGCACACGCTCATATCGGACCCCTGCTGAACTCTCCGGTCTCAACGCGGCAATACAAACCCTCGGCACCGACCTCGCGATGGTCGGCGATATCGGGGGAGCAGACCTGGTGCACAGCCACACCTGGTACGCGAACTTCGCCGGTCACATCGCCTCACAACTGCACAGCATCCCGCATGTTCTGACAGCGCACAGCCTCGAGCCGCTGCGCCCGTGGAAGGCGGAGCAGCTTGGTGGCGGCTATGCCGTCTCCAGCGGCATCGAGAAGCTCGCCTATGAGAATGCGGCGGCCGTCATCGCCGTCTCCGCCGGTATGCGCTCGGACATTCTGCGCAGTTACCCGCAGATCGACCCGGATCGGGTGCACGTCATCCATAACGGGATCGATGTGCAGCGCTGGCAGCCGGTGCGCAACCCGGCGTTCCTGCAGACCATCGGGCTGGACATCACGCGCCCGTCTGTGGTCTTCGTCGGGCGGATCACCCGCCAGAAGGGGCTTCCGTATCTGCTTCGGGCCGCAGCCCAGCTGCCACCCGAGGTGCAACTCGTGCTCTGCGCGGGCGCGCCGGATACGCCCGAGATCATGGCCGAGGTGCAGGACGGGGTCCGCCAGTTGCAACAGAGCAGACAGGGCGTGATCTGGATCGAACGGATGCTGCCTCGCGAGGAACTGTCCGCAATCCTCACCGCCGCGACGACTTTCGTTTGCCCATCGATTTACGAGCCTCTGGGCATCGTGAACTTGGAGGCGATGGCGTGTGGTGCGGCGGTGGTCGGTACCGCGACGGGAGGCATTCCCGAAGTCGTCGATGACGGCGTAACGGGGCGGCTTGTCCCGATCGAGCAGGTGCAGGACGGCACCGGAACACCCGTTGACCCGGACCGCTACGTCGCAGATCTCGCGCGCGTGCTGACCGAAGTCTGCCTGGACCCGGACCGTGCGGCATCGTTCGGGGCAGCCGGTCGACAGCGAGCGGCCGAAGAGTTCAGCTGGTCCGCAATTGCTGACGCCACCCGCGCGCTGTACGCAGACCTGATGCCCTGAGCCGATAGGCTGGAATCATGCCGAGCGCTCTGGAATTCACCGATGTCGTCGTGCGCCGTGACGGGCGCAACATCGTCGATCATGTGACCTGGCAGGTTGCAGACGACCAGCGATGGGTGGTGCTCGGGCCGAACGGCGCGGGCAAGACGACCCTGCTGCAGTTGGCCGACACGCTGATGCACCCGACGGAGGGCAGGGTCGACATCCTGGGCGAGACACTCGGTCGCGCCGACGTGTTCGAGATCCGTCCGCGCATCGGCTTCGCCTCCTCTGCGATGGCCAAGCGCATCCCACGCGACGAGACAGTGCTCAACGTCGTACTCACCGCGGCCTTCTCAGTGATGGGCCGCTGGAACGAGAAGTACGAGAACATCGATGAGCGTCGCGCGCTGCGCGTTCTGGAGGAATGGAAACTCGGTCACCTCTCAGACCGCACGTTCGGCACACTCAGCGACGGCGAGCAGAAGCGTGTGCAGATCGCTCGTGCGGTGATGACCGACCCGGAACTGCTCCTGTTGGATGAGCCGACGGCATCCCTCGATCTCGGCGCGCGTGAAGAACTGCTGAGCCTGTTGAGCGGGTACGCATCGTCGCCCACGACGCCGGCGATGGTCATGGTGACTCACCATGTCGAAGAGATTCCGATCGGATTCACCCACGTGCTCCTCATCCGTGACGGCGCGATCGTTGCTGCCGGTCCGATCGCCGAGACACTGACTGCCGCGGCCCTCACCGACACGTTCGGCTTGCCGATCGCACTCTCGTCGGAAGAAGGTCGGTACGCGGCGCGCGCGACTTCGTGACCGCGCATCTGCTAAACTCGACCCCTGGTGCACCTGCACCCTCTGACTTTCAATTTGTACGCACCCGCAAGCCAAGGAATCCGCATGAAGACTGACATTCACCCCGCCTACAAGGACATCGTGTTCCGCGACCTCGGCTCGGGCGAGACGTTCCTCACCCGTTCCACCGTCACCAGCGACAAGACCGTTGAGCTGGACGGCGTGGAGTACCCCGTCATCGACGTCGAGATCTCCTCGGCTTCGCACCCGTTCTACACGGGCAAGCAGCGCATCATGGACTCGGCCGGTCGCGTCGAGAAGTTCAACCAGCGCTTCAAGGGCTTCGGCGGCAGCAAGTAAGCAGCTTCCCGCAGCACGAAGGCCCCGCTCCGGCGGGGCTTTCGTCGTTCATGGGCGGGGGTTCAGACGCTGGTGTACGCCCGTACCGGCCAGGTGCCGTCGAGCGCATCGCTGGCGTCGAGCCGGCCGATGCGGATGAAGTATTCTGTGAGGCTTTCGGCCTGAGTACGGGCCCAGCTGATCTGCTGAGTGTGTAGCTCTTGGGCTGAAGGAGCGAGCTCGAAGGATCGGCCGATCGCCTGCGCGACGCGGCCCGCGGCAATGGCATCTGCTGAGGCCTCGTGTGCGCCATCGAGCTGGACACCATAGTGTTGAGCGACCACTTCGAGCGTTCGTTTGCCCTTGCGGTACCGGTCAACGGCCTTATCAATCACCAGCGGGTCGATGATTGGGCCCGGAGTCTCAAGCGGTGCGATGCCATGACGCAGGCACTCGTTCGTCAGCAGCGAGAAGTCGTACGAGGCGTTGTACGCGACCACCGGCATTCCCTGTGCAAACAGGGCGCGCAGCGCTGCGGTGATCTCGCTGACGACCTCGGCAGCCGGATGCCCGTCGCGCTGGGCCTGTGCGGTGGTCACGCCGTGCACGGCCGCTGCACCGTCGGGAATAGGGATACCGGGATCGGCCATCCACGATCGGGCTGCGATCTCGCGCCCCTTCGCGTCGAGCACTCCGACGTGCGCGGTGACGATGCGATCGGCGCTGACATCAACACCCGTCGTCTCAAGATCGAAGACGCCGATACGACCGAGCCAGTCGGGGAGTTCGAGATCTGTTGCCATGCCCTAACGGTATGGAGAGCCTCGGACATTGTCGCTGAGGCTCGCCCGTAGACTGGAATCATGCCCGTCTTCTCGCCGTACGCCGATCGTTTGAGCCGTATTCCGATTGAGCGTCACGAGGTCGAAGTGCGCGGCGGAACAACAGCGTATTGGGTTTACGGTCCGTCAGCCGACTCGGATACCGACCAAAGTGCACAGGACGCGGCGGCCCCGAAGACAGAGCCGTTGACCGTCATCGCCGTGCACGGTTTCCGGGGCGAGCACCATGGCCTCGAGCCGGTTCTGGCGTACCTGCCTGACGTGCGCGTGATCGCGCCTGACCTTCCCGGCTTCGGCGAGACGCCACCGTTACCCGGAAGCACCCACGATCTCGACGAGTACGCGGGGTGGTTGCAGGACTTCGCCGCGGCGGTGGCACCGGGAGCGGTGATCCTCGGGCATTCTTTCGGTTCGATCGTCAGTTCAGCCGCTGTCGCCACCGGCTTGCAGACTCCCCGTCTCATTCTCATCAACCCGATCGGCGCGCCGGCACTGGAGGGGCCGAAGGGACTGATGACCCGGCTGGCCGTTCTCTACTACGAACTGGGCGCGAAGCTGCCGGCCAAGCTCGGCACAGCTCTGCTGCGCAGTCGTCTGATCGTCCGCGTCGCAAGCATCACGATGGCGAAGACCAAGGACCCCGTGCTGCGGCGTTTCATCCATGACCAGCACGACACCTACTTCTCGGACTTCGCTGATCGTGACGTGCTTCGGGATGCCTTCGTCGCCAGTGTCTCGCAGGATGTGCGAGCCTTCGCCCCGCGCATCGCGGTGCCGACGCTGCTGGTGGCGGCGCAACAGGATGACATCACCCCGATCGAAGCTGAACGGCATCTGGCCACTCTGTTCCCGAGCGCGGAGCTGGTGGAAATCGCAGATGTCGGACACCTGATCCACTATGAAACCCCCGCGGAAGCGGCCGGGCACATTCGTCGCTTCCTCAGGGTTCCCGTCGCGCAAGGCCGATGAGCCCCGCAACACGGAACGGAATCACTTCGCCCATCGCCAGCGAAGTCTCGGTACGCTCCACGCCTTCGATGGACAGAATTCGCGCATCCGTGTCAAAGAGATGCCGTGCATCACGGCACGCCACTCGCGCAAGCAGATCGATGGATCCGCTCAAACCGTGCACCTGCAGAATCTCGGGAATTCGTGCAAGTTCCGCGGTGATCCGCGGCAGATCGGTCTGACGCAGCCCGATACTCACGAACGCCTGCAGCGGGAAACCGAGCACCTCCGGTGAGAACGAGCGTTCGTAGGACAGGAACACTCCGGTCTGCTCAAGCCGAGCCATTCGGGCCTGAATCGTATTGCGCGACAAGCCGAGCATGTCTGCGAGCGCAACAATCGTCGTGCGTGGGTCCTCAGCGAGCACAGTGAGCAGTTCGAGATCAACTCGGTCAAGCGTCGACATAGTGCCAAACGTTAGCAGGATCTGTGCCGCGTTAATGGGCAACATGCTCAGCGGTTGGCTCAATGCTTGAGCGTGCTGATCAGTAGACGTACGCTCGAAGCATCCGATGACGATGTCGGAGCAGGCGTGCAACTCCTCACGAGGGAGTCACCTGACAGGAGGACGATGATGTCACCGCAGACCACCCCGATCGCAGACACCACACAGGATCTTGAGCTCTCCGAGCGGCTCATCGCGCCCGACGGGACGCGCCTGAGCAACCCCGCGCTGGACGCATTGGTCGCTGACGTTGACGCCGCGCAGCTGCGCGGCCTTCATCGCGACATGGTGATTCTTCGACGCATCGACTCCGAGGGTGTTGCGCTGCAACGCCAGGGACAGCTGGGCCTGTGGGCACCGTGCAACGGCCAGGAAGCGGCGCAGATCGGCACAGCGCGCGCTCTGGACCCAATCGACTTCGTGTTCCCGAGCTACCGCGAGACCGGCGTGATCTACGCGCGGGGCGCGCAGCCGGCGGACTTCGTCCGCGTGTGGCGCGGTGAAGAGGGTGCACCCTTCGATCCGCAGGAGATGCGCGTTGCGCCGCTGCAGATCATCATCGGCGCCCAGACACTGCACGCTGTCGGCTACGCGATGGGCATCAAATACGACAAGGCCCCGGAAGTTGCCGTGACCTATTTCGGAGACGGCGCCACCAGCCAGGGTGATGTCAACGAGGCCATGGTGTTCGCTGCTTCCTATCAGGCACCGGTGGTGTTTGTCTGCCAGAACAACCACTGGGCGATCTCCGAGCCCGTTGCTGTGCAGTCGCAGTATCCGATTGCCGGCCGCGCCCCCGGATTCGGCATCCCCAGCATGCGTGTCGACGGAAACGACGTACTGGCCTGTATGGCTGCGATGCGCTGGGCTCTGGCGCATGCGCGGGCAGGTAAGGGACCGGCGTTCATCGAGGCGGTGACCTACCGGATGGGGCCGCACACCACCTCCGACGACCCGACGCGTTACCGGGATGCTGCCGAGCTTGAGGCCTGGCGCACGCGTGACCCGATCGCACGGTTGGAAGCGCACCTGCGCACCGCCGGAGAGATCGATGACGAGCAGATCGCCGCAGCACATGCCGACGCAGATGTCATCGCTCGTCAGATGCGTGCCGAATGCATCAGCATGGTGACCCGTGAGCCGCTCGCCGTCTTTGATGGTGTGTACGCCGAGCCGCATTGCGGTATCGATCGCCAGCGCGATGAGTACGCAGCGTACCTCTCGAGCTTCGAGGAGGCGTGAGATGACCGTGATGACTCTGGGCAAGGCCCTCAACGCTG
Source organism: Microbacterium wangyouchuni (assembly GCF_054072595.1). Classification (NCBI taxonomy): domain Bacteria; kingdom Bacillati; phylum Actinomycetota; class Actinomycetes; order Micrococcales; family Microbacteriaceae; genus Microbacterium; species Microbacterium wangyouchuni. The sequence goes on along the minus strand of NZ_JBSVRM010000006.1, from coordinate 134,211 downwards.
GACTCCGTCAGGCCATGAAGGACGACGACAAAGTCGTGCTGATGGGTGAAGACATCGGAAAGCTCGGGGGCGTGTTCCGCATCACCGACGGGTTGCTGGACGAGTTCGGCGCGACGCGCGTGATCGATACTCCACTCGCCGAGTCCGGGATCGTGGGCGCCGCAGTCGGGCTGGCCTACCGTGGGTACCGACCCGTGGTCGAGATCCAGTTCGACGGATTCGTCTATCCGGCGTTTGATCAGATCGTCTCGCAGGTTGCGAAGTTGCACTACCGCACGCAGGGCCGGGTGAAGATGCCGATCACGATCCGCATTCCCTGGGCCGGTGGAATCGGTGCGGCGGAACACCACTCGGAGTCCCCGGAAGCCTACTTCGTACACACCGCCGGGCTACGGGTGATCGCTGTCTCCAACCCGGAGGACGCCTATCGCTGCCTACAGCAGGCGATCGCATCAGACGACCCGGTGATCTTCTTCGAACCCAAGCGCCTCTATCACCACAAGGGCGAGGTTGACTTGGAATCTTCGCTGGCGGATGCTTCGCCGATGGGGCTCGCCCGTGTCGTCCGCGAAGGATCGGATGCCACGGTCATCACGTACGGCGCGATGCTATCCACAGCGCTGGATGCCGCGGACGCTGCCTCCGACGAGGGCTTGTCTCTCGAGGTGATCGATCTGCGTTCGTTGTCGCCCATCGACTACGACACGGTCGCCGCATCCGTTCGGCGTACCGGACGCGTCGTTGTCGCGCACGAGGCATCACGGGAGGCCGGAGTTGCGGCTGAGGTGATCGCAAGCATCACGGAGCGCTGCTTCGAGTATCTCGAGTCCGCCCCTCTGCGCGTAACCGGACACGATGTGCCGTATCCGCCCGCAAAGCTGGAGAAGTTCCATCTGCCGGATCTGGACCGGATTCTTGATGCCGTCGACCGCGTCCTTGAGCGGCCGAACAGCTTGACGGGGGCCGAATCATGATCGAAGAATTCCGTCTTCCTGATCTCGGTGAGGGGCTCACGGAAGCCGATGTCGTGCAGTGGCTCGTTGCGCCCGGTGACACCGTCACGCTGAATCAGACCCTGGCCGAGGTGGAAACCGCTAAGGCCGTTGTTGAGCTGCCGTCACCCTATGAGGGCACCGTGCACAGTCTGCACGCCGAGGCCGGAGCCACCGTGGCCGTTGGTGCACCGCTCATCGCCTTCGACGTCGCCGGCGAAGCCGCGGATGGTGCAGCGCCGCCAGCCCAGGCCCAGGCCCAGGCTCCGGCAGAGGAAGCGGAGAAGACACCGCCGAATCTGGTGGGTTATGGCGCAGCTCCGTCGAGCACGGCACGCCCGGTCCGGCGCGCTCGGCGCTCGGCTGTGGGGACCAGGACTATCGATACCGCTGTGTTGGAGGCGGCCCCGCACGATGTTCTGCCCGAGATGCCAGCGACCCGCCAGACCGGTGAACGGCCGCGTTCCACGCCGCCGGTGCGCGCCTACGCCAAGCGGCTGGGCGTAGACATCGTCCTGGTTGCCGCGGAAGTCGGTGACCGGCTCATTACACGCGATGACATCGATGCCTATGCCGAGCGCATCGGTGCGGCTCCGCAGACCGGTCCCGCTGAGACAGCAGCATCGAAGCATCCGGCGCCGCCTACAGCGCCTCCGTCGACGCCGGGGGAGCGTGAAACACGCATTCCCATTCGCGGGGTGCGCAAGCACACCGCCGCCGCGATGGTGCAGAGTGCGTTCACCGCTCCGCACGTGACCACCTTCCACACGGTTGATGTCACCGAAACGATGGATCTCATCGCGAGCCTGCGTCAGGATCGCGCTCTGGCCGAGCATCGGATCGGACCGCTCGTCGTCGTGGCGAAGGCTGTCTGCCTGGCCCTGCCCCGTACACCCGGGCTGAACTCGCGCTGGGACGAGGAAGCCGCGGAGATCGTACAGCCGCACTACGTCGATCTGGGCATTGCAGCGGCAACCGAGCGTGGTCTCATCGTGCCGAACATCCGTGATGCGGATCAGATGACTCTGCCAGAGCTCGCCGACGCACTGAGTGCTCTGACCGAGACTGCGCGGTCCGGGAAGACCTCGCCGGCCGAGCTGATGGGTGGCACATTCTCGATCACCAACATCGGAGTCTTCGGTATCGATGCGGGAACCCCGATCCTGCCACCCGGTCAGTCGGGAATTCTCGCGGTGGGAGCGGTTCGTCGTCAACCCTGGGAATACCGCGGTGAGATCGCGCTGCGGCAAATGATGACGCTGAGTCTCTCGTTCGATCATCGCGTCGTGGATGGCGCCGAGGGTGCGCGCTTCGTCAAGGACGTCGCGGATATTCTCGAACAACCGGGCCGGGCGATGCTCCTGCGGTGATCGCGCGGAGCCGGTCTGAAATCAGAGGCCAGCGAGCAGTGCGGCCTCGGCCATCGTGATCAGCGTGCGCGCGGTTGTCTTCTTCGAACGGGAAGCGCTGCGCGTGCTGTGGGGCGTGGAGTTGATGAGGCCGAAGCACGCCTGGACGCGGAGGCGCAGCTCATCGGTTGCGCCCGACTGCAAGGGATGCAATGCGTCGATCCACAGGTCGATATAGGTGCGCTGCAGGCGGCGGACCTCCGCCTGGTCAGCATCTGCGAGATGGGCCAGGTCCCGGTCTTGCACCCGGATGACGTCGGCGTTGGACAGTGCGAAATCAACGTGGAAGGTGACGAGTGCCCGCATCCGCTCTCTCTCGTCCGCTGCGCCGTCAAACACGTTCCGGCCGCCACTGACGAGTTCCTCGCTGACCTTGATCAGCACAGCTCCCAGCAGGGCCTGCTTGCCGGCGAAGTGACGATACACAGCGGGACCGGAGACACCGACGGCGGACCCGATGTCCTCAAGACTCACCCCGGAGTATCCGCGCTCAGCAAAAAGGCGCGCCGCTTCCTGCAGGAGGGCATCGGCACGCTCGGCCTTGGCGCGATCTCGCGCAGTGACAGGGGTTGTCATCTCAGTTAATGCTCGCTAACCTAAATGAACTGGTTAGTGAACACTAACCGAAAATGCATGATGAGTGCCACCACGTGAGTCAAGGAGGACATCACGATGCCCCCTACCCAGCAATCGCTCGCGCGCGAGCTGCGCGACCGTCTGGCGACCGCCGCGCTCGGAGGTCCCGAACGTTCCCGCCAGCGGCACGTTGAACGGGGCAAGCTGCTGCCGCGAGAGCGCATCACCCGGCTGCTGGATGAGGGCAGCCCCTTCCTCGAGGTCTCGCCGCTCGCTGCGGATCGCATGTATGACGGCGAAGCTCCGGGGGCGGGTGTCATTGCGGGCATCGGTCTGGTGCACGGGCGGCATGTGATGGTCGTATGCAATGACGCCACCGTCAAGGGGGGCAGTTACCTGCCGATGACGGTGAAGAAGCACCTGCGCGCGCAGGAGATCGCGCTGGAGAATCGGCTGCCGTGCCTCTATCTCGTCGATTCTGGGGGAGCATTCCTCCCCAAACAGGACGAAGTGTTTCCCGACCGCGAGCACTTCGGTCGCATCTTCTTCAACCAGGCCCGTATGAGCGCGGAACGCATCCCGCAGATCGCGGCCGTGCTCGGCAGCTGCACCGCCGGTGGCGCCTACGTCCCCGCTATGAGCGATGAAACAGTGATCGTGCGCAACCAGGGCACGATCTTCCTCGGCGGGCCACCGCTGGTGAAGGCGGCGATCGGCGAGGTCGTCAGCGCTGAAGAACTCGGCGGGGGAGAGCTGCATGCCCGCCGCTCGGGCGTCGTCGACCATCTCGCCGAAGACGATGAGCATGCCCTGGAGATCGTGCGCAACATCGTTGCCACCCTGCCGCAGCCCGCACAGCCGGCGTGGGATGTGGATCCCTCTCACGAGCCCGCGGAGCCATCCAGCCTGTACGACGTGGTTCCCGTAGACGTGAACGCAAGCTACGACGTGCGAGAGGTTCTCGCCAGACTTATCGACGGCGACTCGTTCCACGAGTTCAAGGCTGAGTACGGCACGACACTGGTCACCGGATTCGCCAGGCTCCACGGACATCCGATCGGCATCGTTGCGAACAACGGCGTATTGTTCAGCGAGTCCGCCCTCAAGGGAGCTCACTTCATCGAGCTGTGCGACCAACGCGGCATTCCCCTGCTGTTCCTGCAGAACATCACCGGCTTCATGGTCGGCTCCGAAGCTGAAGCCGGCGGCATCGCCAAGGACGGCGCGAAGATGGTCACCGCTGTTGCCACGACTCGGGTGCCGAAGCTGACCGTCATCATCGGTGGATCCTTCGGCGCCGGCAACTACTCGATGTGCGGCCGCGCGTACTCACCGCGTTTTCTGTGGACATGGCCTGCCAGCCGGATCTCCGTGATGGGTGGCGCGCAAGCAGCCTCGGTGCTGGCGACCGTGAAAGAAGACCAACTCACCGGGCGCGGCGAGAACTGGAGCGGCGAGGAGCGCACCGCGTTCGAAGCGCCTATCCGTGCCCAGTACGAGACTCAGGGGGAGCCGTACTATGCCACCGCGAGGCTATGGGATGACGGAATCATCGACCCCGACCAGACCCGCGACACGCTCGGGCTCGCACTGGATGTCATCGCCCGCAGCCCGCTACCCGAACCGCGCTTCGGCCTTTTCCGGATGTGAGTGCCATGACCACTAGTGAGCCAGCCACCGCGATCACCACTCGTCGTCCCGCGCGCGCGGACTTCGACACCGTCCTCGTCGCCAACCGCGGGGAGATCGCTCGACGCATCATTCGCACACTGCGCGAACGTGGAGTGCACAGCGTCGCCGTCTACAGCGAGGCCGATGCCACATCGCCGCACGTCCGTGAAGCCGACAGCGCCGTGCTGATCGGCCCGGCACCGGCAGCGGAGTCATACCTGAGCGTTGACGCCATCATCGCTGCCGCGCAGCAGAGTGGCGCGCAGGCGATTCATCCCGGCTACGGTTTTCTGTCTGAGAGTATCGCCCTCGCAGAAGCCTGTGCGGAAGCGGGAATCACCTTCATTGGCCCCTCGCCCCGAGCAATTGAGATCATGGGCGACAAGTCCGCTGCCCGGGAACAGGTCGAAGCCCATGGTGTGCCGGTCGTCCCCGGCTTCGATGCCACCGGACTTTCGGACGAACAGATTGCCCAGCGTGCCGCAGAGGTCGGCTACCCGCTGCTCGTCAAGCCCAGTGCCGGCGGCGGCGGAAAGGGGATGGAGGTCGTCTCGCAGGCTAATGAGCTCGCCGGTGCGCTGGCATCGGCTCGTCGCGTGGCATCAGCAGCGTTCGGCGATGATTCGCTGCTGTTGGAGCGACTTATCGCGCGCCCGCGCCACATCGAGGTACAGGTCTTCGGCGACGCGCACGGCACGGTGATCGCCCTCGGCGAGCGCGAGTGCACGCTGCAACGACGGCACCAGAAGGTCGTTGAGGAAGCTCCCTCCGCGGGGCTCGCGGAGGCCGTTCGAACGCAACTGTTCGCCGCGGCGATTCGAGCGGCCGAGAGCGTCGAGTATGTCGGTGCCGGCACCGTAGAATTCCTGGTCGATGCGGATGCCCCGGATGAGTTCTTCTTCATCGAGATGAACACGCGACTGCAGGTGGAGCATCCCGTCACCGAAGCGGTCACCGGACTGGATCTTGTCGCGTTGCAACTGTCGGTTGCCGCGGGGGAGAAGCTGCCCGAGCCGCCGGCCGTGACTGGCCATGCCGTCGAAGCCCGCATCTACGCGGAGTCTCCGGAACGGGGCTTTCTGCCGTCGACCGGGCACGTGTTGCGTTTCGATGCCCCGCCGGGCGTGCGCGTGGATGCCGCGATCGAGACGGGCAGCGAAGTCACCGGCTTCTACGATCCGATGATCGCCAAGGTCATCGCCTCCGGCCCTGACCGGGAGTCGGCGCTTGCCCGACTGGACGCGGCTCTCGCCCGCACTGTTGTGCTCGGGGTGGAGACGAACATCACGTTCCTGCGGCAGTTGGTGACCAACGAGCGTGTCCTGCGCGGGGACTTGGACACCGGGCTGATCGAGACGCTGCTTCCGCTGTCGCCCCTCGTGGCATCGCCCGGCATGCTGCAGGCCGCGAGAAACACCGTGCTGCATGAGAAACAGCCCCAGAACGTGTTTCTCATGCAGCAAGGCAATTCTCATCGCAGCGGATCGGTCTGGGCAGCCCTGACCGATGAAACCGCTCGCGAAATTGCTTTCCTCGCCGACAGCGGCGAGCTCGTCGACGTACCTGGCGGATGGACATCGGATGCCGACGCCGCCGCCAGTGCGATCGACGAAGAAGGAGCGGTCTGGGTGTCGGTGGCCGGTCACACCACGCGGCTCCGCCCGCTGGGCCGACGTGCTCGCATGCGCCATCGTCTGGCTGCTCAGCAGCCCGCTGCCGCCGAGACGAGCCCGGAAGCGCGAGCCCCGATGCCAGGCAGCGTCGTCGCCGTACACGTCACCGACGGAGCTCACGTCACAGCGGGACAGCCGCTCGTGTCTATCGAAGCGATGAAGATGGAGCATCCGGTGCTCGCACCACACGACGGCGACGTGCATCTACTGGTTGCCGTCGGCGACCAAGTACGGCGTGACCAATCCGTTGCGACCGTCACATCCGCCTCAGAACACCCGACGGAGGAGAACGACCATGACCTACGACCTCACTGAAGAAGAACTCGAACTGAGCACCATGGTGCGTGAGTTCGCCGACGCCGTTGTCGCACCGCAGGCGTACGAGGCTGATCGCACGCACACGCTGTCGATGGACGTTGTTTCGCAGATGGGCGAGCTTGGGCTGTTCGGGTTGCCGTTTCCTGAGGAAGTCGGTGGGCAGGGCGGCGACTACATGGCTCTCGGCCTTGCGATCGAAGCCCTCGGCCGGGTGGACCAGTCCATCGCGATCACACTGGAGGCCGGAGTAAGCCTGGGCGCAATGCCGGTCTTCCGGTTCGGAACGGATGCGCAGCGCGCCGAGTATCTGCCGGATCTGCTCGCTGGCCGCGCCCTGGCCGGGTTCGGACTGACCGAGCCTGAGGCCGGCAGCGATGCCGGAGCCACCCGCACAACCGCTCGCCGCGATGGCGACGAATGGGTGATCGACGGATCGAAGCAGTTCATCACGAACTCCGGCACGCCCATCACTCGATTCGTGACAGTCACCGCGGTCACCGGTACCACTCAGACTCCGGGCGCGCAGGCGCGTAAGCAAATCTCGACGATCATCGTTCCCAACGGCACCCCGGGCTTCACCGTGGAAGCACCGTACGACAAGGTCGGTTGGCATGCCTCAGACACACACCCGCTGAGCTTTGACGGCGCGCGCGTCCCCGCGGAGAATCTGCTGGGTGAAGAGGGGCGCGGGTTTGCGAACTTCCTCAACATCCTCGACGAGGGGCGCATCGCCATCGCGGCGCTCTCAACGGGCGCTGCGGAGGGATGCTTGGAAGCCGCTGTCGACTACGCCAAGAGCCGCACAGTCTTCGGCAGCGCGCTCAGCACGCGTCAGAACGCTCAGTTCACGCTGGCGAGGATGCGTACCCGGGTGCACACGGCCCGCCTGGCCTGGCATCACGCCGCACGCCTGCGGGACGCCGGAAAGCCGTTTGCCGAGCCGGCCGCGATCGCGAAGCTCGTTGCCGGAGACGCAGCGATGGACAATGCTCGGGATGCGACGCAGATCTTCGGCGGCAACGGCTTCATGAACGAGTTCTCGGTCGCACGCCACTATCGTGATTCGAAGATCCTCGAGATCGGCGAAGGCACGACCGAGGTGCAACTGCTGGTGATCGCTCGTGGATTGGGATTGACCTGATGACCGACATCGTCCAGCGCGGACTGTACTTCGAAGAGTTCGAAGTGGGTGCGCGTTACCTGCATCGACCAGGGCGTACAGCCACAGAGGCCGACAACATGCTGTTCACCACGTTGACGATGAATACCCAGGCACTGCACCTGGATGCGGCCTTCGCTGAGACCCAAGAGTTCGGCCAGCGGCTGATGAACTCGATGTGGACGCTGTCGACCATGGTCGGGGCATCCGTCGCCCAACTGACCCAGGGCACGCTGGTGGCCCAGCTCGGACTCGGTGACATCGCGTTCCCGCATCCGCTCTTCGCCGGTGACACCCTGTACACCGAGAGTGAGATCACCGATAAGCGGCTATCAGGGTCGCGTCCGGAGCAGGGCATCTGCACGATCGCGCACACCGGTCGCAACCAGGACGGTGTCATCGTCGCGATCGCGACACGCGTCGCTCTCATGCACTGTCAGCCGAAGGAGCAGTGACCGTGGCGCTCGAGATGGGGCCTGCCCTGCTGTTCTGCCCGGCGGATAGACCGGAGCGCTTTGCGAAAGCTGCTGATCGCGCGGATGCCGTGATCCTCGATCTGGAAGATGCCGTAGCACCGGATGCGAAAACCGAGGCCCGCCGGAACGTGCTGGCCTCAGCGCTCGACCCGGCCCGGGTCATCGTACGGGTCAATGCGCCAGACAGCCCGGAGTTCGCGGACGACCTCGCGATGCTCGATCAGTCGAGCTATCGCACCGTTATGGTTGCGAAAACCGAAGATGCGGCCGCGTTGGATGCCTTCGACGACAGATTCGAACTCATCGCCCTGTGCGAGACGGCGCGGGGCGTCAGCGCGGCGGCAGAGATCGTTGATCACCCGCGCATCGTGGCGATGATGTGGGGAGCTGAGGACCTGGTCGCCTCCCTCAGCGGCACATCGAGCCGGTATCCCGACGGCGCATACCGCGACGTTGCACGCTATGCGCGCTCGCGCATCCTTGTGGAAGCAGCAGCACACGGGAAGGCCGCAATCGACGCGGTGCACATCGACATCGACGACATGGCGGGTCTCGCTGAAGAGGCGCGGGATGCAGTGGCCTCGGGCTTTGCGGCCACGGCATGCATCCACCCGAGCCAAGTCGGCGTCATCCGTGAAGCCTATGCGCCCGATCCGCAGGCGCTGACCCGGGCACGCGCGATGCTGGCGGCTGCTGTGGGCGAACGCGGAGTGTTCCGTTTCGAGGGCCAGATGATCGACGAGCCCCTCCTGCGTCATGCTCGCGCGACGGTGACACGGGCGCAGTAGACGCTCAGACAGTACTGGGCAGCAACAACCGCAGAACGCCGGGCGAAGATTCGAATCGGTGCACGGAACCGTTGCGCAGCAGTTCGCCTTCGCGGGGGAGACTGCCGCTGGACACATGGTTCAGGAGTGCACGAATCACGCCGCCGTGGGTCACGACGATCACGGATTCGGCGACAGGCGCTGAGCGTCGCCGGGCGTCGCGGGCGATGGTGTCCAGAGCATCCAGCGCGCGCTCGCATACCGCAGCCAGCGTTTCCGAACCTGCGGGGGCGGCATGCCAATCGCCGTACCGGGTGAGATAGTCGGCGACGAGAATTCCCTCACCCTCACCAAATGAGCGCTCGCGCATGTCCGGGGCCAATACAGGCTCGGCCAGACCCAGCTCCGCTGCGATGATCTGGGCGGTTTCATGCGCCCGGACCAGGGGACTGGCATAGACGGCGTGGTGGGTGTCGGGGGCGAGCCTTGCGGCAGCGGCGCGGGCATCCGCTCGTCCCGTCTCATTCAGAGGGATATCTGTGGTGCCCTGAATGCGGCGGGCGAGGTTCCAGTCGGTCTGGCCATGTCGTACGAGGGTCAAAAGTGTCACGTCAGAAGCTCCTGAAGGGCGGGAAGGACATCACTGGTGCCGGCAGCGAGCGTCACATGCGCCCAAGGATCGGCACGGGTGGGCTCATGGTTGATGATGATCAGGGGGATGCCGCGTCGGCGGGCGCGTTCGACGATGCGCACGCCCGAGTTCACTACGAGGGAGGATCCGGCGACGATCAAGGCATCGCTTGCGTGCAGCAGCGATTCCGCCGCGCGAAACCTGTCACGGGGGACGAACTCGCCGAAGAAGACCACGTCAGGTTTCAGCATCCCACCGCATACCGTGCAGCTGGGCACGATGAAGTTCTCGGTGCTCTCCGGAGCAACGTCGCCGTCGGGGTTGAGCTGGATGTTCTCCGGGACGGTGATCCAGGGGTTCAGCTGTTCCAGCTGGGTCGCGATATCTCGCCGGTCGAATACCTGACCGCATTGCAGACAGCCGACTCGCCGCATCGTGCCGTGCACCTCGATCACGCGTGCACTGCCAGCACGCAGATGCAGTCCATCAACGTTCTGGGTGATGACGCCGGTGACGAGGCCATCGCGCTCCATTTCAGCCAGCGTGGTGTGGCCGGTGTTCGGCTGGGCTGAGGCGAAGGCCCGCCAGCCGAGATGACCGCCGATCCAGTAGCGACGTCGGGCCTCTTCGTCGGCCAGGTAGCGCTGGCCGGTCATCGGGTCGGTTCGGGTACGCGCGCCCTCACCCCGATACGCCGGGATGCCCGAATCCGTAGAGATTCCTGCTCCGGTGAGTAACGCAATCCGGCGTCCGCGAAGCAGATCAGCTGCGGCTGCGATGCTGTCAGAGACCTCTGCAGCTGTCGTCGCACTCACGGAACCTCCCGCATCGAGTCTACTGTCGAGGGTATGCATCTCGAGTACGTGTCAGATCCGGCCGACCCGCGCCTGGCCGACTACCGCAACCTGACTGATACCGCGTTGCGACGGGTGCAGGAGCCTGCCGGCGGGCTTTACATCGCCGAGTCAGCGAAGGTGATCGAGCGGGCGATCAACGCCGGTCATAAGCCACGCTCGGTGCTGGTCCAACAGCGCTGGGTGGAGGGGATCGCTGAACTGCTCGGGCAGGAGAGCGATACGCGGATCATCGTCGTGACGGATGACGTAGCTGAAGCAGTTACCGGCTACGCCGTGCACCGGGGAGCTCTGGCTGCGATGCATCGTCCGCAGATGCCACGCCTCGCTGACCTTCTCAGTGCGGCGAACGAATCAGCGGACGCGGGCCGATCACGGATCGCGATCCTGGAGAACCTCACCGATCATGCGAATGTCGGCGGCGCGTTCCGCAATGCTGCGGCACTGGGCATCGACGCGGTGCTGGTTACGCCCAGGTGTGCTGACCCGCTGTACCGGCGGAGCGTGCGCGTGAGTATGGGCACGGTCTTCCAAGTGCCGTGGACGAGGATTGAGAGTTGGCCGGCGGACATTGAGCTGTTGAAGGACGCGGGTTACGTCGTTGCGGGAATGACCCTGGGGGAGGGCGCCATTACCCTCGATGAGCTGGTCGTCGAAGATCACGAGAAGCTCGCGCTGGTGTTCGGTACCGAAGGTGACGGCATCATCCCCGCTACCGATCGCGTGCTTGCCCGGAGAGTGACGATTCCGATGATGGGTGGCGTTGACTCTCTCAACGTCGCGGCGGCATCGGCAGTGACCTTTTACGCGACGAGGTGACGCGTGAACCCAGGGCGATTGCGCGTTTCTCGATCAAGAGCCACGATGCATACCCGAGGGCCATCGAAACAGACAACGACAGAGCGATGTTGACGAGCAACGGTACAGGACCGAACAACACGATCAGCAGCTGCTGGACGGGAAAACCCCAGAGATACATACCGTAGGACGGATCGCCTGGTCTGCGCACGACACCTGCACTCCGGCTCGGTCTGGATCCGATTGCCACGACGGCGTAGGTGACTACGGGCCACGCGAGCAGGGTAGCGGCGGAGCCCTGCGTGGGTCCGATCGCAACGAGCCCGATCAGTGCTGGCCAGATCGGCCAGTGCGCAAGCTTGCCACCTCTAGAAGCCAGCGAACCGAGCAAAAAGAAGACCAGTGCCATTGCCGTCGTGCGCATCGGCCCAAAGAGCCAACCCGTGAGGACTGCTGATCCGATCGTCAGGATGAGCGCTCCGCGGATCGCGCGGCCAGCGCGATGTCCCAGCAGCGCGGTGACGAGCAGCACGAGGTAACAGCAGAATTCGACGCCCAGGCTCCACAGCGACCCGTTGACGACAGGTTCAGGGTTGGTCGTGAACACTCCTGGCAACTCGTACTGCGCAAAGAGCAGCATGGTCAGGAGGTATCGCCAGGTATCACTCGACGCCCAGTAATCAGCAGCTGGGAGCGTGCTGGCGACCGGGCCGATCAGAAACACGGTCAGCACGACGACGACGATCAGTGCTGGGAAGATCCGCAGGCAACGCCGGATCAAGAACTGTATCGCCCGCGGGTCGCGTTCCCAACTGGTGGCCAACAGGTAGCCGCTGATCGCGAAGAAGATGTAGACGCCGAGATGATGAATACGGATTCCCGCGAAGGTCGGCACACCCGAGAGCCCCGAAAGCGGCCAGGCATGGCCGACAATGACCATGGAGGCTGCGGCCAGGCGGAGAGCATCGAACAGATTGGAGGGGCGAGCGCTCAAAGTTCAGTCGATGCAGTGCTGTCGGCGAGCTGGTGAGCCAGCCGTGCGCGGGCGCGGGAGAGGCGGCTGCGCACAGTGACCGCCCGCCGGCCCAGGATGGCCGCGACCTCCTCTTGGGTGAAGCCTTCCCAGTAGACGAGGGTGATGATCTCCTGGTCGATCGCGGGCAGGTCCGAAATGAGATGCCGGACATGCTCGGCCACGTCCGGATTTAGCGCGGCCGTTGAACCATCGAGTTGCGCGGCCAGATCCGCGCGGACATGCGACCGCAGACGGTCGCCGAGAGCTGAACGTCGTCGCACGCCACGGCGATACTGGGAGAGCACGTTCCTGGCGATCCCGAACAGCCAGGGCTTCATCGCTTCCGGCATGATTGCGTTGCGCTTCGGGCTTTTCCATGCAGCGAGAAAGGTCTCGCTGAGGAGGTCGGCGGCATCTTCTTCCGGTGTCACCCGGCGAATGAAATACCCCAGCAACGCAGGGGCTGATTCGCGGAAAGCCCGTTCGATGTCAGGCGACTGGGTCGCGAGTGGCCTGGGCGGCAAGGCGATCGTCACCGGAGCTGTCCTGTGCAGTCGCTACTCAGCCAGGAGTCGCCACTCCCGCTGATATCGAGTTCGACGAGTGCGTCTGTCAGCAAGAACGACGTCAGCGAGAACGAGAATGCTTCATCGTCGGACAAGAACTCGTCTGTGGGAATCCACTGCGACGATGCCGGCAGCACCCCTGGTGTTGCCTCCGTGTCACCGGTCAGGACGAGCGCGTAGTCGTAGATCCGCTGGCCGATCCCGGAGAAATCATGAGTCTGGAAGTACTCGATCACTGCGTGCGGCTGCGTTGCGAAAAGCGAGCCGCCTTCGATCTGGGCCGTACACGAGACGGGGATTCCGGTGTTCGTCGTGTACTCCACCGCGAGCGGCAGATCGGCATGCAGCAGGTTATCGACGACCACCGCGCTCGCGGTGAGCGCGCCGACGGCGACTATCGCCCCAGGAATGAGCCAGAGTGCACGCGCCGGCTTGCGCACCCGGCTCGCGGAGCGCCGTGCCTCGGCGACGACGGAGTCCAGCGCCGCCGACGTCGAAGCGGGCGGGGTGTAATCTCGACCGCTGCCCGTGAGCAGCTCGTCAAGCGTGGGCTTTCGCATGTTGTCTCCCAGCGTTCCACGACAGCGAAGAATCCGTCGTCACCAAGGAAATGGCCAGCATACGCAGAAATGTTGCATGGAGATTCACATTGCGTTGAGCGGAGTCGCTCACTCTAGGAAGGCTCGTAGGGCGCGATCGGTGAAGGCTCAGGCCGCTTCGCTGTGATCAGGTCGCCGGAAGACTGGTGACGCAGCCGCCGAAGAACCCAGGGCACCAGGTGCTCCCGTGCCCAACCGAGGTCCTCCGCCCGAACCTCGCGCCAGGTTCGCGCGGGCAACGGATCCGGCTGCATCGGCCGCAGATCGTTCGGCACGTTCAACGCACGAAGCACCATGCGTGCGACCTCGTGGTGCCCGAGGGCGTTGAAGTGGAGCCGATCATCGCCGAAGAAGCGCGGATCCTGCACGGTCTTGAGCGACCACTGATCAGCAATGATGCAGTCGTATCGATCGGCGATCGCGCGCACGTTCTCGTTGTAGATGGCGACTTTGCCTCGAAACGCTCGCAGCACGGGCGTGAAACCCGTGTCGATACCGGTGAATAGCACGACCGCCGCGCCGGTCGACGTGAGCCGAGCGACCGCATCCTCAAGCTGAACGGCAATCTGGTCGGGATCGGTGCCGGGGCGGATGACGTCGTTGCCGCCGGCGCAGATCGAGATGAGATCAGGGCGCAGCGTTACGGCCGGTTCGATCTGTTCTGCGGCGATCTGCGCGATCAGCTTGCCCCGGACGGCGAGGTTCGCATATGCGAAGTCATCAACCTGTTGGGAGAGCACCTCTGCGACGCGATCAGCCCATCCTCGGTGCCCGTCTGGTGCGGCGGGATCGGGGTCTCCGATGCCCTCGGTGAACGAGTCGCCAACGGCCACGAACCGACGCCACGGATGCGTGGACTCGTTTGGTATATACGGTGTACGCGGAGTTTCGTGAGCGGTCATCATGCTCTCCTTCATGCCGTGCCATGGATCGTGACCGTGCAGGCACCGAGCCTACCCTCAGCGTCGTCGACGGTGGGGGAGGATCCCGATGTCCGCGCCCTCGCTTATCCTTGAATCGATGCTCTCTCCGTCATTCCCCCAGCGCGCCCCATGGGGAACGGCCGACAAACTTCGTGCCTGGCAGCGCGAGGCTCTCGAGACCTATTTCGCGCGTGATCAACGGGACTTTCTGGTCGCCGCAACACCGGGCGCTGGTAAGACGACCTTCGCGCTGACTCTGGCTGTGGAATTGCTTCGCATGGGCGAGGTGAACCGCGTCATCGTCGTCGCGCCGACGGAGCATCTCAAGACACAATGGGCGGATGCTGCGGCCCGGGTACATATCCGGCTGGACCCTCGATTCCGTAACAGCCACTGGGCACCATCGCGGCAATATCACGGTGTCGTCGTCACATACGCGCAGGTGGCCGCCAAATCTTCTGTGCACCGTCACTTGACCGAAGATGCCAAGACCCTGGTCATCCTCGACGAGGTCCATCATGGTGGCGACGCGTTGAGCTGGGGCGACGCGATCCGTGACGCCTATGGTCCAGCCAAACGACGCCTATCGCTGTCGGGGACGCCCTTTCGCAGCGACACCGCTCCGATCCCGTTCGTCACGTACGCCCCGGATGAGTCCGGCGCCCGGATCTCAAGCACGGACTACGCCTACGGTTACGGCCGTGCCCTTGCCGACGGTGTGGTGCGCCCCGTGCTGTTTCACATGTACTCCGGCAAGATGCGCTGGCGCACAAGTGCGGGGGATGAGCTCGAAGCCCATCTCGGACAAGACAACACCAAGGACGTCAACTCCCAGGCCTGGCGCACGGCGCTGGATCCTGAGGGGGCGTGGATGCCTGCGGTGCTGTCAGCCGCTGACCGCCGGCTCACCGAGGTCCGCGTTCATGTGCCGGATGCCGGTGGCTTGGTGCTGGCGACGGATCAGACAGTGGCGCGCGCCTACGCGAAGATCTTGCACAGCATCACTGGCGAGCAGCCCACGGTCGTGCTCTCCGATGACGCCTCCGCTTCGGAGCGCATCGAGAAGTTCAGCGCGAATACCAGCCGGTGGATGGTCGCAGTGCGGATGGTGTCGGAGGGCGTCGACGTTCCGCGCCTCGCGGTGGGTGTCTACGCAACGTCATCGTCAACGCCCCTGTTCTTCTCGCAAGCCATCGGACGTTTCGTGCGTGCACGACGCCGCGGCGAGGCAGCGAGCGTGTTCTTGCCGAATGTTCCTGTGCTCATGGGGCTCGCAAACGAGCTTGAGAAGCAGCGCGACCACGCACTTGATCGCCAGAGCAAAGACGAAGACGGTCTTGATGACTCGTTGCTGGAGAGCGCGAATCGTGAAGAAGACGCATCCGACGCGCTGACACAGGAATTCAGCTACCAGGCGATCTCGTCTCTCGCTCACTTCGACCGCGTGGTCTTTGAGGGACAGGATTTCGGTCAGCTGGCTGAGCCTGGCACCCCCGAAGAAGAAGAGTTCATCGGCATCCCGGGGTTGCTGGAGCCTGAGCACGTTCATGAGTTGCTGATGCAACGCCAATCTCGGCAGTCGAAGCTGCGCGAAGCGCGCGAGGCCGTCGAAGGCCCAGAAACCGTCACCACGCTACCGGCGCCGTTGCATCGCACGCTACGTGAGCAGCGGCAGCTGCTGAACAGCCTGGTGGGCCTTTACGCTCGACAAGCCGGTGAGCCACATGGCGCCGTGCATGCCGAACTGCGTCGCCTCTGCGGGGGACCTGCCGTCGCCCAGGCGACCGTCACACAACTGCAATCGCGTATTGAGCTGCTGCGCAAGCGGGTTCGCTCTTAGGAGCCCCGAAATGCTGGCAATCCCGCTGTTTCGGCGGGGAGGGCGTCCGTGCACCGATACGGTTGATGAGCCCCAGCTGGGCACATGCACTACTTTTCTCGGAGGAACAATGACTGCGCCTGCAGCCGCAGAGCCGACCCCCGCTGACCGGCGGCGCTGGGCGCGCTACCTCGTGGAGGAACGCACTGAGGGCTCCGTTTATCAGCAGCTTGCCGCACGAAAGACGGGTGAGGAGCAGGAGATCCTGCAGAGCCTCGCCGACGCGGAACGGCGCCACGAACAGCACTGG
Source organism: Microbacterium wangyouchuni (assembly GCF_054072595.1). NCBI lineage: Bacteria > Bacillati > Actinomycetota > Actinomycetes > Micrococcales > Microbacteriaceae > Microbacterium > Microbacterium wangyouchuni. The sequence continues at coordinate 117,655 of NZ_JBSVRM010000006.1, read as the reverse complement.
CTTGATCTGCTGGGGCAGGAGCCTGCACGCTTGCCGCGAGCGGGCTTTCGCTCGCGCTTGCTGAGTTGGATGGCAGGCCGATTCGGATCGATCTTCGTGCTGGTACTTGCTCAGAGCGCAGAAGCTCGCTCGCCGTATGACACCGAGAAGTACGCGACTCCGGCAATGCGCGCCGACGAGAAGATCCACCACGAGGTGGTTCGCGGCCTTGCCGCGCGCGGACGGCGCCGGCTCTCCGGCTCGTTCCGCGCCGCCGTATTCGGTGCCAACGATGGTCTTGTGAGCAACCTCGCCCTCGTGCTCGGCATCGGCGCTACCGGCGTCAGCTCGGGTTTCGTGCTGTTCAGCGGTATCGCCGGATTGCTCGCCGGGGCCTTGTCGATGGGGGCAGGCGAGTTTGTGTCGGTGCGATCTCAGCGCGAGCTGCTGGCTTCCACCGAGGCTAATGAGAATGCGGCGTTGGCCGCCGGCGATCTCGACATCGATGAGAACGAGCTTGCGCTCGTCTACCGTGCGCGCGGTATCGATCAGGACGAGGCACTGGCCCGCTCACGCCGGATCATCACCGCTGCGCAAGAGGGGGTACGCCGCACTGCTACCGGCCCTATCCGCGCGGCATCGAACGATCACGACATCATCGGAAGCGACTGGACGGCAGCGATTTCGAGCTTTTTGCTCTTCGCCTCCGGGGCGATCATCCCGGTGTTGCCGTGGATCTTCGGCCTGCACGGACTCACGGCGATCGTGGTGGCGCTTGCACTGGTGGGCATCGCGCTTCTCGGCACCGGAGCGATGGTCGGTGTGCTTTCGGGCGGCCCGCCGCTTCGTCGCGCGTTGCGACAGCTCGCTATCGGCTTCGGTGCCGCTGCAGTCACTTACGCGCTGGGGCTGTTCTTCGGCGTCGGCGCGGTCTGAGCGCGTCCGAGCGAATGCTCACCGCCCACACCGGGCGCGCTATGGTGACGACGAAGGAAGTCATCAGGAGGTGGAGTCATGCGTCGAGATGCAGCGCGCGTGCAGACCCAGCGGATCGCTGTGCTCGTGGGAGCGTTCGTCGTTATTGGGATCATCCTCTGGATAGATATCGCTACGGGCATCTGGCAAGAGTTGGTGATTCTGTCGGGGTTGGCGGCCGGCCTGGTCACCTTCCTGCTGACGGCGCTCGTGCTGAGCCGCGTCATGGAGAAGTCGGCGGCGAGAAGGTGGGCGCCCGTCAACCGTCTGGCACTCTCAGAATTCCTCCATGCCCTCGCTGATGAAGAAGGCAGTGAGATCTCTCGGGGACGGGTACACCCCCGAAGCATCCCGACGTTAGTGGATGCGAGCACACCCGCTGAACTGTCGGCGCAGTTGCATGTGCTGCGAGAAGTCGTCGTCGATGAACGGCGGAGACTCTCCGAAGCGCTAAGCCGCTGGGCAGAGTTCCTGGCCTCCAGCGGGGACAACGAAGAGATTCTCCGGCATGTGGCAGCGATCGCGCTGCGGCTGGATCGCGTTCGGGATGCCGCGCTCGAGCTGGAAGAATCGCCACAACCGCAAAACAAGGAACCGCTCGTACGAGAGATCGATGGATGCAATACGAAGTTCAGTGCACTCGTCGATGAGTTGCAAGAACGACTCAGATTCGATCCGCAGGTCTCAGAGAGCACATAAGAATTCGACCTGATGGAATGAAAAAGGCTCCCTTTCGGGAGCCTTTTTCGTTCTGTGCGCGGAGGGGGACTTGAACCCCCACGCCCTTGCGGGCACTACGACCTCAACGTAGCGCGTCTACCATTCCGCCACCCGCGCAGGTGATGAAAAGTCGTTGCCGACCGAAGAGAAACATTACCAGATCTCGGCAGGCTCGACGAACCACAGTGCACCCCGGGCGTGCCGGAGGACTTCGGTAGCCTGACCATATGGTTCCGTCCTCGCATCCCGAAGTCGTGCGCATCGCGCAAGATCTGATCCGGTTCGACACGTCCAATTTTGGTGGCGGACGCGCCAACGGCGAGCGGGAAGCCGCCGAGTACGTCGGTGCGTATCTCGAGGGCCTGGGGCTGGCTGCTGAGTACTACGAGCCGATCTCGCGCCGCACGAATGTCATGGCGCGCGTGCCCGGTCGCGATTCGAGCAAACCTGCACTTGTCGTCCACGGTCACCTCGACGTCGTTCCCGCGATAGCCGAAGACTGGAGCGTTGACCCTTTCGCCGGCGAGATCCGGGAGGGGATGCTGTGGGGTCGCGGCGCTGTCGACATGAAGAACATGGATGCGATGATTCTGACTTCTGTCGCAGACATCCTCAGAGCAGGGGAGCAACCCGAGCGTGATCTTGTTCTGGCGTTCTTCGCCGACGAGGAGAACGGCGGCGTCGAGGGCTCGGCCCTCGTCGTCAAAGACCGCCCCGAATGGTTCCGCGGTGCCACCGAAGCGATCAGCGAAGTCGGCGGATATTCGATCAACGTCGATGATCGTCGCGCCTATCTGCTGCAGGTGGGGGAGAAGGCGCTCATCTGGATCAGACTTGTCGCGCATGGCCGCGCGGGCCACGGCAGCCGCCTGCACGACGATAACGCCGTGCTGAAACTCGCGCAGGCCGTTACTGCCATCGGGAACACGCGCTGGCCCATCCGGCTCACTCCCACCACGCACGCGCTGCTGCACGGACTCAGCGAGCTCACGGGCCGTCCCGTTGATGATCCCGACGCACTTGCGGGAACATCCGGTCCCGCCGCGGCGTTTCTTCGCTCGACGTTTCGAACGACCGCGAACGCCACCGCGCTCAACGCCGGCTACAAGCACAATGTGATTCCGGAACGCGCCGAAGCACTTATCGACGTGCGAGTACTTCCCGGTACCGAAGACGAGGTCCTCACCGAACTGCAACGCATCGTCGGTGACGACATCACGATCGAGACCGTCGTCCGCGACATCGGGATGGAAACCCCGTTCTCCGGCGAGCTGGTGGAGGCAATGGTGCACAGCCTCGGCAAGTACGACCCCGGAGTTCCCGTGATTCCCTATCTGCTCGGTGCTGGCACTGACAATAAGGCTCTCGCAACCCTCGGCATCACCGGATACGGGTTCGCACCGCTGCGGCTGCCGCCGGATCTGGATTTCACAGGGATGTTTCACGGGGTTGACGAGCGCGTACCCGTAGAATCGCTTGTCTTCGGCAAACAGGTTCTCACCGATCTGCTGCGCTCCTACTAACCCGCTCCGCACCATCAGAAGGTCTCTCCATGCATTTGCTCGAAGCGCTGTTCCTCGGCATCATCCAGGGACTGACCGAGTTCCTGCCGATCTCATCGAGTGCGCACCTGCGCATCGTCGGTACGTTCACCGGCTCGGGCGAGGATCCGGGTGCGGCTTTCACGGCAATCACTCAGATCGGCACAGAGGCAGCTGTCGTGGTGTTCTTCTGGCGCGACATCACGAGAATCATCGGCCGCTGGTTCCGCTCACTGGCCGGCAGCGTTCCCCGCAATGACCCCGACGCCAAAATGGGCTGGCTGATCATTATCGGCAGCATCCCGATCGTCGTTCTGGGCTTGTTGTTCCAGGACCAGATCGAGACCGTGCTGCGGTCGATGTGGATCGTTGCGATTATGCTCATCGCTTTCGGAATTCTGCTCGGCATAGCCGATTACGTCGGTGCCAAACAGCGCAAACTCGACCAGATCACCTACCCGCACGGCATCCTGTACGGCTTCGCCCAAGCACTGGCGCTGATTCCCGGAGTGTCTCGATCCGGTGGAACGATCACGATGGGACTTTTCCTCGGATACGAGCGCGCTGCGGCCGCGCGGTACGCATTCCTGCTGGCAATCCCCGCCGTATTCGGCAGTGGCTTCTATCAACTGATTAAGAGCTGGGATGCGCCGGATCAGTATTTCACGCTGGGCGAGACAGTCGCAGCCACCGGAATCGCCTTCGTCGTCGCACTGGGCGTGATCGCATTCTTCATGAGCTGGATCTCCAAGCGCAGCTTCCTGCCGTTCGTGATCTACCGCATCCTGCTCGGCGGGACGCTGCTGATCCTGCTGTCGACAGGTGCTATCGCGGCTTAGCGCTTGTGGTCGCCGGGGCCGTCGCCGCGGCGCTTGAGGTATCGCTCGAACGCCTGGGCGATCGCATCGCCCGAGGCATCGGGGGAATCCCAGGTATCGCGGGTGCGCTCGAGCTGATGGATGTACTCGGTCATATCCTCATCGTCAGCTGCCGCAGCGTCGATCGACGCCTCCCAGGTCGCGGCATCCGTGCGGAGGCGTTCGCGCGGGGTGTCGACGCCGGTGAGCTCTTCCAGACGGTCCAGCAGAGCGAGCGTTGCCTTCGGGGATGGGGTGGCGGTTGCCACGTAGTGCGGCACGCTCGCCCAGAGGCTGGCGGTGGGGATTCCGGCGCGCTCAGCAAAATGCTCGAAGACGCTGAGGATGCCTACGGGCCCCTCGTACAGTGAACGTTCGATGTCGAGCGCTTCTCGCACCTGCTCATTCGAGCTGGCCGCGAAGATCGAGATGGGACGGGTGTGCGGTACGTCCGACAGCATCGCGCCGAGCGTGATGAAACCGGTCACATCATCGCGCAATGCGATGTCGATGAATTCGTTAGCGAAAGCCTGCCAGGTGCGTGCGGGTTCGACTCCGGTGAGCAGCCAGAACTCGGGTGTGCCATCGCCCGCAGGAACAGCTGGTCGCCAGAGCGCGGCCTCCGGCCAGCGCAGCTCACGCCGACCTGTTGCGTCCATTTGCGACGACGGCCGGGTGTACTGGTAGTCGAAGTACAGCTCAGGGTCCACGGAGTGCACGAGTTCATAGTCGCCGTTGTCGCGCAGCACGTCGATCGCGCCGCTGGCGGCTTCTCCAGCGTCGTTCCACCCGTCGAATGCGACAACGACGATGCGGTCTCCGAGTGCATCCATCGAGAATTCTTCTCCCGTCCAAGTTCGAGCTATCGTTCCAGGCTAGTCGGCCCTCGGCCGGTGTGGGAGACAGCGCCGGGCTAGCATGGTCGAGTGACTCAAAAGCCTCGCGCAGTCCTGTGGGACATGGATGGAACACTGGTCGACACTGAGCCGTATTGGATGGCTGCTGAGACGACGCTCGTCGAATCGTTCGGCGGCACGTGGTCACACGAGCAGGCACTGGAACTTGTCGGCAACGGTCTGATGGACAGCGCGATGCTGCTGCGGGCAGTGGGAGTCGACATGGCGCCGGAGTCGATCGTGGACAAGCTCACCGATGACGTCCGAACCGCTCTCGCCACCCAGGGCGTCCCCTTCCGCCCTGGAGCCAAGGAACTGTTGCGCGATCTTCAAGCGGCAGGCATCCGCACCGCGCTGGTGACCATGTCGCTGCGCCGGATGGCTCAGAGCGTGGTGGATCTGATCGAGTTCGATGCGTTCGAGTACATCGTCGCCGGAGACGAGGTCGAACACCCGAAGCCGCACCCGGCTCCCTATCTGCAGGCAGCGTCCCTCATGGACATCGACATCACCCAGGCCCTGGTCATCGAAGATTCAGTTACCGGACTCCGATCGGGAATTGCGTCCGGCGCGGTCACCCTTGGCGTACCGCACATGATTCCGCTGGATGGGCATGGCGCACATGCGCTGTGGCCGACGCTTGATGGGCGCAGCGCCGCCGACATCATTGATCTCTACGACACCACTGTCACCGCAGCCGAAGGGGCCCGCCGATGAGCGCAGCATCCACCCGAGCGCGAGGACCGTTTCGCGAGGGCGACCGTGTGCAGCTGACCGGTCCGAAAAATCGGATGCACACGGTCACTCTGACGGCAGACGGCGAACTGCACACTCACCATGGCGTTCTGTTTCACCGCGATCTAATCGGGCTGCCAGACGGCTCGGTCGTGTTGAACAGCTCTGAGCATGAGTATCTTGCGCTGCGCCCGCTGCTGCGGGACTTCGCCATGTCGATGCCGCGCGGCGCAGCGATCGTCTACCCCAAGGACGCCGCGCAGATCGTGATGCAGGCCGACATCTTTCCCGGCGCGACTGTCGTCGAAGCAGGCGTAGGATCTGGCGCCCTCTCGCTGTCTCTGCTCCGGGCCGTCGGTTCCACTGGCACACTCGTCTCGTTCGAGCGCCGCGACGACTTCGCTGACGTCGCCAGGGCCAATGTGGAGACGTTCTTCGGCGGCACCCCCGACACCTGGCGCGTCGTTGTCGGCGACCTGTTGGACGCACTTCCCACCCAGTTGCCGGCAGGAACCGTCGACCGGGTTGTGCTCGACATGCTCGCGCCATGGGAAGTGATGGAGGTCGTCGCGGACGCTCTGACCCCCGGAGGCGTCGTGCTCTGCTACGTGGCCACCGCCACACAGCTTTCACGCGTCTCTGAGTACATCCGGGGGATGGGGCTGTTCACGGATCCCGACGCCTCCGAGACGATGGTGCGTGGATGGCACGTCGAAGGACTTGCAGTGCGCCCGGATCACCGGATGGTCGCACACACCGGTTTTCTGATCACTGCCCGACGGTTGGCACCAGGCACCATCGCCCCTGAGGTGAAGCGTCGTGCGTCGAAGTCCAGTTACGGCGATGAAGATGTGGAGCTCTGGACGCCCGGCGCGGTCGGAGACCGTGAAATCACCGACAAAAACCTGCGCAAACGCGTGCGTGAAGCGACAAAAGCCGCTGAAGGGGCACGCCAAGCCGCGGCATCGCGCGACGCCGAGCATCGTTCGCAATAGACTGGAAAGCGTGCGTAAAACCTCTGCCGCCCTGGCCTCCCTCAGTCTCGCCCTCGTTGCCCTGACCGGATGCACGGCCGCGCCCGCATTCGACGGTGCTGCCTGCGACCGCGCAGCGTTGACGAGTGGGATCGAAGACTTGGCGACGATCACGGGCGATGTCGGAGACACACCGAAGGTTGAGGTCTTCTCCCCGATCGGGGCTGAGGAGAGCTCGTTCGGAGATATCGTCGTCGGTGACGGCGTCGCTTTGACCAGCCCCACGCAGGGCGCCGTTGTGGAATTCTCGATCTTCTCCGGGGAAACCGGTGAGAAGATCGCCGGCACGGCCTACGACGACGAACAGCAACAGCTCGTGAGCATCGATTACTGGGCTCAGCGTGTTCCGGCATTCGGCGAAGCGCTTGAGTGCGCGACGGGCGGCAGCCGGGTGCTCGCTGTCATCACTCCCGAAGACTTCGGCGCACAGAACTTGAGCGGTTTCGGTCTGCAGGAAGATGAGTCTGTGGTTGCGGTGTTCGACGTGACCAAGACCTATCCGGCGAAGGCCGACGGCGCACCGCAGTACAACGACGCCGCGGGCATGCCGACCGTGGTGCGGGCATCCGACGGCCGCCCGGGAATCATCGTTCCGGCAAGTGCGGCACCCACCGAACTCGACGTGCAGACGCTCCTCAAGGGCGACGGTGCCAAGATCGCCGAAGACGACCGGGTACTCGTCAACTACACCGGGGTCACGTGGGACGAGCGGACGGTCTTTGATTCTTCGTGGGATCGCACCCCGGCGACATTCGACCTCGCGAGCCTGATTCCGGGCTTCACCCAGGGCCTGGTCGGTCAGACCGTCGGCTCACAGGTACTCATCGTGATCCCACCGGAGCTGGGTTACGGCGAGCAGGGCTCCGGCGCCGTTCCGGCTAATGCGACGCTGGTGTTCGTCGTCGACATCCTCGGTATCAATCCGCCGGCAGCACCGCAGCAGTGATGGCCGCCCGAATCCCGCCGGAAGAGCGTCAGACGAATCTCGTCGTGGCGCTGATGGCCACGGAGATCGGGCTCACGAAACAGCAGATCCTGGACAACATCTCCGGGTACCGACAGCGTGCCGATGCCGGTGCGCGAACGGATGCCCTGGAGAAGATGTTCGAGCGCGACAAGGACGAGCTGCGCACTCTCGGTGTCCCGATCGAGACCATTGGCGACGCCGGGGACCCCAATGACCTTCGGGAAGCGCGTTATCGCATTCCTAAAGCGGAATACGATTTGCCTGCCGACATCGAGTTCAGCCCGGCTGAGCTCGCGGTGCTTCAACTGGCGGGGAGCGTATGGAGCGCGGAGTCTGCGTCGGCCGATGCGCAAGCCGGGGTTCGCAAGATCCGTGCTCTGGGCATCGATGGCGATGAGCCGATCATCGGCTTTGCTCCGCGCATCACCACCCGCGAGGTGAGCTTCTCACCCTTGCAGGGCGCGATCGAGCGCTGCCGCGTTGTGACCTTCGACTATCTGAAGCCGGGGGAGCAGTCGCCGCGCCGACGCCGGATTGAACCGCTCGCACTGCTGGAGTATGAAGCTCGCTGGCACGTGTACGGCATCGATCTGGATGCCGATGACGAGCGAACGTTCCTGCTCAGCCGCATCGTGGGCGATGTCACGGTGGCCAAACAGACCTTTGACGCCGGCCTGCGAGAGGGCGCCGGCGATCGAGCGCTTGCAGGGTTGGAAGCGGTGGCGGCGCGTAACTCCGCATTGCTGGAGATAACCCCGGGAACCGAAGCATCTCTGCGCCTCGGGAGGCGCGCTGTTGCGGCGACCCAGGGGTTCACTGTGCCCTTCGTCGATGTGCATGTCTTTGCGGATGAGCTTGCCTCATACGGCCCCGAAGTCCGCGTTGTGAGCCCCGAGGATCTGCGGGATGCCGTGATCTCTCGGCTTCAGGCGATCATCGCCGCGCATCCGGAAGGGAGCATGGGGTGATGAGCGAGAAAGCCCAGCCGCTTCTGGCCGCTGACCGGGTGCGCGCCTACCTGACCCTTGTGCCGTACCTTCTTGAGCGCGGCCAGGTGTCGCTCGAGGACGCGGCGAATGAGTTCGGCGTGAGCACCGCGGAAATGCGCACGATGGTCGAGAAGCTCACGGTCATCGGCCTCCCGGGCGAGGACGGGTTCTGGCAGCAGCCGCAGGAGATGTTCGACATCAACTGGGACCTGCTCGACCAGGAAGACATCATTGAGATCACGAACGAGGTCGGACTCCGCCGTGTGCCCCGATTCACCGCTCGCGAGGCTGCCGCACTGCTGACCGGTTTGCAGATGGTCGCTGCTGTGCCAGCGGTTGCGGGCTCCGGGCTCGTCGCCGGGCTGCTGGCGAAACTCTCGCGCGCGGCTGCGGACGCCCCGGCTGAAGTTGTCATTGCGCCGACACGCGTCGACAATGTCCGCAATCTTGTCTCAGCAGCGGTTGATCAGCAGGTTGCGCTGTCGTTCCGCTATCAGGCGCCGGATGCTGCAGCCACCACCCGCACCGTCGACCCGGTGCAAGTGCTCATCACGGACGGGCAGTGGTATCTGCAGGGCTGGTGCCATCTTCGTGAGGCGATGCGCACGTTCCACCTCGATCGGGTGAGCGATCCTGAGCTCACCGATATTCCGATCACGCACGGTGACGAGCACCTCCCAGACTCATTCATCGGAATCAGCGACGATGACGAGGTGACAGTACAACTGCCGGAGCGGCTCGTCCCGCTTCTGGGCGCTTATGTGCACGCGGACAACTCAGAGTCGTACAACGGACGCGCGACCATCCGTATCCGAATGTCGGACCCGCGCGGTGTCAAGCGCATCGCCGGCCGCTTTGGCGGCGCATTGGAAGTGCAGGATCCAGTGATCGCGCGCACGGCCGCGAGGGAATGGGCAGCAGCCGGACTCACGCTGTATGGCCAGCCGTAAGTTTCATCCCTCGGTTAGACTTGTCACCAAGCCAACCCATATTGAGGAGCAATCCATGGGCAATCTTTTCGCAGGGCCACACCTGTGGATCATCCTGATCATCATCGTCCTGCTCTTCGGCGCAGCGAAGTTGCCTGCGCTTGCGAAGAGTCTTGGTCAGTCCGCGCGGCTGTTCAAGGGTGAGATGAAGGCGCTCAAGGAGGACGATGCTCCGGCCGCCACCTCAGACGCTGCCGACGTTCCTACGGTGAAGCCTGTCCAACCGACGACTTCTCGTCCTGCGGACCAGGACACGCCTCCACGCAGTTCTTAGGCTGTGACCGAGCTGGACACGCCTGCGCCGCAGAACACCACTCGCGAGCGGCGGATGTCGCTGGGAGGGCATCTTAAAGAAGCCCGTCGACGGCTGATCATTGCGGTGATCGGGCTTGTTATCGGCATGGTCATCGCGTTCATTGTGACCGACCCGATCATCTGGTACATCACGTCTCCGATCCGCATACTCGATGAGCAGCGCGGCACAGAGACTCCTTTTGCGCAGTTCGTGTTCTCCGGGGTTTCATCGGCATTTGATCTGCGACTGCGGATCGCCTTCGCGATCGGCATGGTGCTTTCCGCACCTGTCTGGCTGTGGCAAATCTGGGCGTTCATCATGCCGGGATTGACCCGCAAGGAGATCAAGTACACCATCTGGTTCGTCGCGGCAGCGATTCCGCTCTTCTTCGGCGGCGCCTACGTGGCAGTCATGGTCGCTCCACACGTCATCGAAGTTATGTCGAGCTTCGTACCAGAGGGGGGAGTGAACTATTTCAACGCGAAAGAGTATTACGACTTTATCTTCAAGTTCATCATCGTCATCGGTATTGCGTTCGTGCTGCCGGTGTTCATGGTGGCTATGAACACCGCGGGAATTGTCACCGGAAGATCGCTCCTCAAAGGCTGGCGTGTCGCGGTGCTCGTGGCTTCATTGTTCGCAGCGATTGCGACCCCTGCGGCCGATATCTTCTCCATGCTCCTGCTCGCAGGAATCCTGGTCGTCCTGTATTTCGCAGCCAGCTTGCTGTCCCTGTTGTTCGACCGCCGCAAGAACAAGCGGCTCAAGGCCGAAGGCCTGCTTCCGGACGCTGCGGCATGACGTCCCCGGCCGAGCGGTATGCCGCGGCGCGTGACGCAGCAGCGCATCCAGAGACGGTTGCCTTCGCTGCAACGCAGAAATTCGACCTCGACCCGTTCCAGATCGAGGGGTGCCACGCGCTTGAGCGCGGACACAGCGTGCTCGTGGCGGCTCCCACGGGTGCCGGTAAGACGATCGTCGGCGAGTTCGCGATCCATCTCGCCATGCAGACCCCGTCTGACAAAGCGTTCTACACCACGCCGATGAAGGCGCTGTCGAATCAGAAGTTCCGGGAGCTCGTCAGCGTCTACGGCCCTGATGACGTGGGGCTGCTCACCGGTGACACCAACATCAACGGCAACGCCCGCATCGTCGTCATGACCACCGAGGTGCTTCGGAACATGATCTACGCGGATTCTGCGGCGCTTACTGACCTTCGCTACGTCGTCATGGATGAGGTTCACTACCTGGCAGACCGCTTTCGCGGGGCGGTGTGGGAAGAAGTCATCATCCACCTGCCGGCCTCGGTCCGGCTGATCTCACTGAGCGCCACCGTTTCGAACGCCGAAGAGTTCGGGGACTGGCTTGACACTGTGCGCGGTGACACAGAGGTCATCGTCTCGGAGATTCGGCCGGTGCCGCTGGAGCAGCACGTTCTCGTCCGCGACGACCTGCTGCCGCTGTTCGACGACCGCGCAGGAATCGCCACGGCGACGGTCAACCAGGAACTCATGCGCATCCGCTCTGCCACGGGCTCCCGCCACGACAACAACAAGAAGTCGCAGGCGTACCGCAGCGACCGGCATGCAGGGCGACAGAGCCCGCGGCCGCCGCGCGGTGGGCGCCGCCCCGTCCGTTCAGCAAACGTGCAGCGGATCGAACGGATGGATCGCCCCGATGTCATCCAACTGCTTGAGCGCACCAACCTGTTGCCGGCGATCTTCTTCATCTTCAGCCGTGTCGGCTGCGACGCCGCCGTGCAACAGGTTCGGCGTTCCGGCATCCGCTTGACGACTCCTGAGGAGCGCGCAGAGATCCGGGAGTTCGTCGAAGAGCACACGCGCACCCTGCAGGACGAGGACCTTGGCGTGCTCGGATACTTCGAGTGGGTAGACAACCTCGAACGCGGTGTCGCATCCCATCACGCAGGACTGCTGCCCGCCTTCAAGGAAGTCGTCGAGGAGCTCTATCGACGAAAACTCGTCAAGGTCCTCTTCGCCACTGAGACACTGGCGCTCGGCATCAACATGCCAGCGCGCACTGTGGTGCTCGAGAAGATGGAGAAGTTCAATGGCGAAGCCCGCGTCGCGATCACCTCGGGGGAGTACACGCAGCTGACCGGACGTGCCGGGCGGCGGGGAATCGATGTCGAAGGACACGCGGTCGTCCAATGGACCGAAGGAATGGATCCGCAGGCTGTCGCCGCGTTGGCATCGCGACGCACCTACCCGCTGAATTCCAGCTTCCGACCGACATACAACATGGCGGTCAACCTGATCGACATGTTCGGGCGTCCTCGTGCGCGACAGATTCTGGAGTCGTCGTTCGCACAGTTCCAGGCAGACCGGGCGGTCGTCGGCCTTGCGCGGCAGGTTCGCGAGGCGGAAGAGTCGCTGGCGGGGTACCTGTCGGCGATGGACTGCGAACACGGCGATTTCCTCGACTACGCCAGCATCCGCCGAGAGCTCAGCGACCTCGAGAAAAAGAACCGGCAGGACTCACACGCGCCGCGCAGTGCGCGTGACAAGCGGATGAAGCGCATCCAGTCATTGCGCACCAGAATGCAGCGCCACGGCTGTCATGGGTGCCCGGACCGCGAGTCACACGCACGGTGGGCGGAGCGCTACTGGAAGCTGAAGCGTCAGACCGATCGCACCCGTAAGCAGATCGAGACGCGAACCGGCACCGTGGCGCGCGTCTTCGACCGTGTTGTCGACGTTCTCTTCACTCTCGATTACGTCACCGGGGCGGGAGACGATATCTCGTTGACGGACGCCGGAAGAACGATGCGTCGCATCTACGGCGAACGCGACCTGCTCGTCGCAGAATCACTGCGACAGGGACTCTGGAAGGGACTCGACGCGCCCTCGCTGGCGGCTATGGCGTGCTGCCTCGTGTACGAGCCTCGCCGTGACGAGGCGAACTCGGGGGAGCACGGATTACCCCGCGGAGCATTCCGTGTCGCCTACGAGAAGACCAGTGATCTGTGGGCACGGTTGGACGATCTCGAGCAAGATCATCAGCTGCCCGGGTCTGAACCGCTATCTGCTGGTTTGGCCGGTCCTATGCACGCCTGGGCTCGGGGTGCGCTGCTGGATCGGGTGCTCGTCGATGCCGATATGGCCGCCGGAGACTTTGTCCGGTGGGCGAAGCAGACCATCGACCTGTTGGATCAGCTCTCGCTTGTCGCGGAAGACATCTCGATCGCGCGTACCGCTCGTCAAGCGCTGGATGGCGTACGACGCGGCATCGTCGCCTACTCGGCAATGTAAGAATCAAACGGATGCCGAAACACCTCACCGCACGGATGCCGCGCCCGATTCTGCCATTGTGGCTCGCCGTGATCGCGGCCGCACTGTCGGGTGTGCTGATGGATCTTGCCTATCCGGCTGCTGCGATCTGGGTGCTGGCTTTTCCCGCTGTCGCCCTGTTGCTGCTGGCGCTGATCGGGCGTCGGGCCGGGGGAGCGCTGCTGGTCGGACTCGTCTACGGTGCTGTGTTCTTCTTCCTGCTGGTGTCGTGGACGAGCCGCTATCTCGGCGCCATCCCGTGGGCGGCCCTCGCCACGGTCGAGGGCGTACTGACCGCTGTCGGAGTCATTCCCATCGCTCTGGCCTACCGATGGCTGCCGCGCGCCTTTCCAGGCCTTGTAGGGCGCCTGGTCACCCTCCCTGCCGTTGTTGCCGCGTTGTGGGTGGGCAGAGAGCTGCTCCTGGGGTCGTGGCCCTACACGGGCTTCCCCTGGGCACGTTTGGGGATGACCCAGTCGGAGAGTCCACTGGCGTCCCTGTCGTCATGGGTGGGGGTGAGCGGGCTGAGCTTTCTCATCGTCTTTGCCGTCGCGATGCTTATCGAAGGCGTGCGGCTCCGGATATGGGAGAGACCGATCCGCCTGGTGCTGCCGGCTGCACTGGTTCTCATCCTGCTGGTCACACCGGCGTTTCCCACCACGCCAGTCGGTACCATGCGAATCGGCGCGGTGCAGGGCAACGGTCCGACAGGCTACTTCGATGACCGCGAGCCTTACGCCGTCATCCAGTCGCAGATCGATGCCACCGAACCGCTAATCGGGGAAGACGTCGACCTCCTGATCTGGCCGGAGGGCGCGACCGGCTACGACCCGTTCCAGGACAAGAACACTGCCCGCAAGATGACCAGGACAGCGACGAGAGTCGGAGCGCCACTGCTCGCCAACGCGGCCACAGCGCGGGGAGATCTGTACTTCAACACCTCGATGCTGTGGATGCCCGATGGCACGGCAGAGCAGTCGCACGACAAACGCTACCCGGTGCCTTTCGGTGAGTACGTTCCCGACCGGGAGTTCTATAACGCGATCGTGCCCGACTTGATCGGCTTGATCGGCCGTGAGTACACCCACGGCACGAATCCGCCCCTTGTCGATGTCGACGGCGTGGCTGTTGGTCTCGCGATCTGCTTCGATGTGATCTACGACGAAGTGATCACCGAGGGTGTGCTCGGGGGAGCGGAGGTGCTCGTCTTCCAGACGAACAACGCCGATTTCCGCGAGACCGATGAGAACCTGCAGCAACTCGCATTCGCGCGCATGCGAGCGATCGAGACCGGGCGCAGTGTTGTCAACATCTCAACGGTCGGCACCAGCCAGATGATTCGTGCCGACGGTTCCACAATCGCCGCCCTGAACGCCGATGAGGCCGGTGCGATGCTCGAAAGTGTCGAGCTTCGCACCGGCCTCACTCCGGGTGTGCTTCTTGGTCCCTGGCTGCAGCAGATGCTGTTGTGGGGTGGACTGGGCGCGCTCCTGTTCGGGTGGTGGCGAGCCCGTCGACGGCGCTAGGCGCCGATCTTCTGCTCGCCAGCTCCACGACGCGCACGGATGAACGCGAGGCGCTCCTCGAGGAGTTCCTCCAGTTCGTCACGGCTACGACGTTCGAGCAACATGTCCCAGTGGGTGCGTGCAACCTTCTCGTCGGTAGCATCCGGCGTGATGGTCTTGCCATCGACAATGAGCACTGCCTCGGCGTTGCATGCCCGGCATTCCCATTTCTGCGGCGGTTCTGCATCGGCTGCGAACATCAGTGTCGTCACATGACCACACTGGTCGCACTTATAGGTGGTCTCGCGGCGTTCCATGAAAACGACGCCCTCTTCGCTCTGTAGGCTTTGGGCGCCGAGTCTGATGCCGCGCAGGCTGCGATCTGCCATTTTGTGGTCCTCTCGTCGCTGTCAGGTATACCGGGCTCGTCTGTGCGCACGCTCAACGTCCGCGCCTTCTCGGCGGTATTCACAGACGAATCTCAGTCCCGCGAGTTTCCGGGTCAGAAAAGGGTGCTGAGCGCCAAATCTGCCCGGTCCGTCACAATGCCATCCACACCTCCGGCAATGAGTCGTTGCATTGCTTCGGTGTCATTGATCGTCCACACGTGGACCTCAACATTATGGCGATGCGCGGCCCTCAAAAGAGCCGGTGTCAGCACCTGCAACCGGCCGTGGCGCTCGGGAATCTGCAGGGCATCGATGTCACGGAAGAACCTCGTGGAGGAGAGTCGGAGGACGCTGAGGGCACGCACTCGGATCATGCTCGATCGGCCGGCCGAGGTGGCGGGCCGCAGCTTCGCTCCGGCGGCCATCACTGCTTCGACCACACTGACCCGACGGGCATCCGAGAAGCTCGTCAGAAGCACGCGTTGCGCGTGCGGCGCAACGATCGCCCCGAGCGGAGCAACGGCGGCATCCGTCTTCACATCGATGTTGAATCGTGTCTCAGGAAACATCTCAAGCATTTCCCGAACGGTGAGCAGCCCGCCGTGCGGCGCGAGCAGTTCGACCAGCTCCGCGGTGCGCACGTCTTGGATGAGTCGGTCATCACCGAGCAGACGCGTCAATGTCTCGTCATGAAACAGCACGACATCGCCGTCGGCCGTCACACGACAGTCCGTCTCGATGTATTCGACTCCGGCCGCATGCGCACGGGCGAACGCGGCCGCCGTATTCTCCCAGGCGTCAGAGTCCCCATCCGTCGCAAGAGTGAGCCCGCGGTGGGCGAGGACTCTGGGTCGCCGGGTACCGGCGAAGAAGGGGTGGGTCACGCCCGGGGTGTACCCGATGCCGGGGGCGCATCCGGACGTGGCGTGAACGCGCTGCCCAGGCCCTTCAGCGCTTCGGTGAGCTCGCTGGGGATGATCCACAACTTGCTGGATTCGCTGTTTGCGATCTTCGGCAGCATCTGCAGGTACTGGTAGGCGAGCAGCTTGTCATCGGGGGCGCCCTGGTGGATCGAGGCGAACACGTTCTGGATCGCCTCTGCCTCGCCCTGGGCGCGGAGAACGGCCGCCTGCTTGTCGCCCTCGGCGCGGAGGATCTCGGCCTGGCGAGCACCCTCCGCTTCCAGGATGGCCGACTGCTTCGTTCCTTCGGCGGTCAGGATCGCCGCGCGCCGGTCGCGCTCCGCGCGCATCTGCTTCTCCATAGAATCCTGGATCGACAGCGGCGGGTCGATAGCCTTGAGCTCGACGCGTCCGACGCGGATGCCCCACTTGCCCGTCGCCTCGTCGAGGACGACGCGCAACTGGCCGTTGATGTTGTCGCGACTGGTAAGGGCCTCTTCCAGGTTCAGGCCACCCACGACATTACGAAGAGTCGTGGTGGTGAGCTGCTCGACAGCGCCCAGGTAGTTCGCGATCTCGTACGTGGCGGCGCGGGCGTCGGTCACCTGGAAGTAGACGACGGTGTCGATCGACACCACAAGGTTGTCCTCGGTGATCACGGGCTGCGGGGGAAACGAAACGACCTGCTCACGCATGTCGATCAGCGGACGCAACCGGTCGATGAAGGGGACGAGGATGTTCAGTCCCGGAGTAAGGGTCTTGTGGTATCGGCCGAGACGCTCCACAACACCGGCAGTCGCCTGCGGGATGATGCGTACCGAGCGCGCAACCGTGACCACCACGAAGATGATGACGGCGATCGCGAGGATCCACCCGATGGCGGTGGGGATGAACGAGGAGTCGTTCACGAGGTCTCCTAGTCGTTGACAGGTTGGACGATGGCGGTGGCGCCGTTGATCGAGCTGATCATGATCGGTGCGCCCTGAGGAATGGTGGCTCTCGTTGCGGCACGCGCGGTCCAGGTGTCGCCGTTGCTGATTTTCGCCTGGCCGGAGATCTGAGTGATGTCAGACAGAGCGGTGCCGCGCAGACCGATCAGAGCCTCGACATTGGATTTCGTCGGGTCTTCCCCGCGGTGCAGGCGGTGAACCAATGGCGGACGGATGAAGAGAATGAGCAATGCGGCGGCCGCGGCGGCCACGATCAACTGCGCCCACAGCGGCAACCCGACCAGACCGGTGACCAGGCCGACGGCACTGCCCAGTCCGAGCATCAGGAAGGTGAAGTCGAGGGTCAGCATTTCGATCACCAGGAAGACAGCGATCAGCACCAGCCAACCGATCCACGACCATTCGGTGACCAGTTCGATGAATACGGAAGCGTCGTTCATGCGCCCTCCTTTGTCGTCAACTTACCACGCACCGTGCACGTAGACCGGTAGTCCGAGAGCGCATTGCTAAAGTGGTGTGGCCGCGTGTTTCGCGGCATTCCCCGTCTTATAAGGAGCCACCGTGACCGACGTTCTGCCTTCAGGTTCACTCACCGACAAGGTTGCGCTCGTGACCGGTTCTTCGCGCGGCATCGGCGCGGACACTGTTCGCTATTTCGCCGAAGCAGGCGCGGACGTCGTCATCAACTTCCGCAACAAGGCACCGCGCGCTGAGAAGCTGGCCACGCAGCTGCGTGAACTGGGTGGCCGTGCACTTGTTGTCGGCGCGGATCTTACGGATCCGGCATCCGTCAGCACCATGATTGACCAGATAAAGGCAGAATACGGCCGCCTGGATATTCTGGTGCTGAACGCCTCCGGCGGTATGGAAGCAGGAATGGCCGAGGACTATGCGCTCTCCCTCAACAGGGATGCGCAGCTCAGCGTTCTGAACACGGCACTGCCGCTGATGGGGGAGGGTTCACGCGTGGTTTTCGTAACAAGCCATCAGGCGCACTTCATCCGCACTACGCCGACCATGCCCGAGTACGAGCAGGTCGCGCTGTCGAAGCGTGCCGGCGAGGATGCACTGCGCGAACTGATCCCTGCTCTTGAGGAGAAGGGAATCGGCTTCACGATCGTGTCCGGAGACATGATCGAGGGAACGATCACGGCCACGCTGCTCGAGCGCGCCAACCCGGGCGCCATCGCTGGTCGCCGGGAGTCGGCGGGGAAGCTTTACAACGTCTCCGAGTTTGCTGCCGAAGTTGCTCGTGCCGCTGTCGAGCCGGTGCCGGCGGACAACACGCGCCTCGTGGGCGACACGAGCGGCTTCGTCACGCAGTGACGCTGGACTCGAATGCTGCAGCGTCGGGAGTCTGACCGCGGCCGAGCGTGATCGCTCGTACGATCTGCAGAATGCCGAGGACCACCAAGGTGATTCCGAGCACCCACCACAGTGCAACGGCGGCAAGGAGCGGCGAGAAGATGACGATCACGCCAGCAGCGATGCTCAGAATCGCGTAGATGATCGTCCACGCCTTCGACCCGTCCCGGTTCAGCAGGCTGAGCGAGACGATGCCGTCGACGATCCAGCTGACACCGAGGAAGATGGCGGTGACGAGGGCGAGGGTGACGGTTGCCGCCTGCAGGTTCACGTAGGCCATGATGCCCGCGACGATATAGAGGAGACCGAGCAGGATGTGGCCGACCCGAACCCAGCCGCCCTTCTTGCCCGAGAAGATGCCGAGTCCGATGTAGACCAGCCCGGCGATGATCAGGTACGACGCGATGATCGCGGTCACGATCATCGCGGTCTTGAGCGGCCACACGAGAAGCACGATTCCGGCGATCAGGGCGACGATGCCGGAAACCGCCAGCGTGACACGGATCGACTTGAACAATGAGCTGACGTCGGCAGTGGCTTCAGACATGAGAGGGAGTCCTTCGATCGAGGTCGTGCATGATGTGCTCAGCGTAGCGCTCAGCCATCGGCTATGTCAGCACCCCATGGCAGGATCAAAGGATGCCGAGGCTGCGATCATGGTGTCGACATCTTGCTGCGCTCAACCAAGCCGCTTGAACCTCTCCGGAAGGAAGCTGATGTCCGAATCCATCCACGTCGCCGACGCTCATGATCTGATCCGAGTTCAGGGCGCCAGAGAGAACAATCTCAAAGATGTCAGCGTCGACATACCGAAGCGGCGCCTCACTGTCTTCACCGGAGTATCGGGCTCAGGGAAGAGCTCGCTGGTCTTCGACACAATCGCGGCAGAGTCCCGCCGCATGATCGACGAGACCTACAGCGCGTTCGTGCAGGGCTTCATGCCGTCGGTGCCGCGCCCGGATGTTGACGTGCTCGAAGGATTGACGACGGCGATCATCGTGGATCAGGAGCGGCTTGGCGCGAACCCGCGCTCCACGGTGGGCACGGTCACGGATGCCAACGCGATGCTGCGGATCCTCTTCTCAAAGCTCGGAGATCCGTACATCGGCGGCCCGACGGCATTCTCGTTCAACATTCCCACCCAGAAAGCGAGCGGGGTGATGATCGGGCCCAGCGGTGAGAAGAAGATCGTCAAAGACACGATATATCTCGGTGGCATGTGTCCGCGGTGCGAGGGCAGGGGAGCGGTCTCCGACATCGACCTCGCCCAGGTCGTGGACGAGTCGAAGTCGCTGGATGGGGGCGCGATCATGGTGCCCGGCTACACGGCTGATGGATGGATGGTGAAGGCATTCTCCCAGTCGGGTTTCTACCCCGCTGACAAGGCCATCGAAGACTTCACGGAGAAGCAGCGGCATCTCTTTCTGTACGGCGAAGTCACCAAGGTCAAGGTCAGTGGCATCAACATGACCTATGAGGGGCTGATTCCGAAGATCACGAAGTCGATGCTGTCGAAAGACCTCGATGCGTTACAGCCCCATATTCGTACGTTCGTCGAGCGTGTGGCGTCCTTCGCGACATGTCCCGAGTGTGATGGAACTCGTCTCACCGAAGGTGCGCGGTCGTCGAAGATCGCCGGCATCAACATCGCGGACGCCTGCCGCATGCAAGTGACCGACCTCGCCGCATGGGTGAATGGACTCGAGCTGCGCGGGGCAGGGTCGCTGCTGGACGCGCTGCGCGCGAATCTCAACTCGTTCGTGACGCTCGGGCTCGGCTACCTCAGTCTGGATCGTCCGTCCGGGACGTTGTCCGGGGGAGAGGCCCAGCGGATCAAGCTGCTACGTCATCTCGGTTCGTCGCTCACCGATGTGACGTATGTATTCGACGAGCCGACAATCGGATTGCATCCGCATGACATCCAGCGAATGAACTCCCTGCTGTTGCAACTACGAGACAAGGGCAACACGGTCTTGGTCGTCGAGCACAAACCCGAGACGATCGCGATCGGCGATCATGTCGTCGATCTCGGGCCGGGTGCTGGCAACCACGGCGGTGAAATCTGTTTCGAAGGCACCGTCGAAGGGCTGCGTGCCAGCGGCACATTGACCGGACACCATCTGGATGATCGATCTACGTTGAAGGATGCGGTCCGCACCGGTAACGGGAAGATCGAGGTGCGCAGCGCGTCGACGAACAACCTGCAGAATGTCGACGTTGACATTCCCACTGGCGTGCTCACGGTGATCACCGGGGTGGCCGGTTCCGGCAAGAGCTCGCTCATTCACGGTTCGGTCTCGAAGCGTGACGGCGTCGTGGCTATCGATCAGAGTTCGATCAAGGGATCCAGGCGCAGCAACCCGGCCACCTACACAGGAATGCTGGAGCCGATTCGTAAGGCTTTCGCAAAGGCGAACGGTGTCAAACCTGCGCTCTTCAGTGCTAACTCGGAGGGCGCTTGTCCCTCATGTAAAGGTGCGGGTGTGATCATCACCGAGCTCGGGTTCATGGACACGATCGAGACGCCGTGTGAGGACTGCGGGGGCAAGCGGTTCCAGGCTGGCGTGCTCGAGTACAAGCTCGCGGGTAAAGACATTACCGAAGTGCTGGATCTGCCGGTCTCGGAAGCGTTGGAATTTTTTGCGGAGGGGGAGGCGAAGATTCCGGCCGCAGTAAAGATTCTGCAGCGACTCAACGATGTCGGCCTCGGGTATCTGTCGCTCGGCCAGCCGCTGTCAACGTTGTCCGGCGGTGAACGACAACGCGTGCGGCTTGCCATTCAGATGGCGGAGGACGGTGACGTTTACGTGCTCGACGAACCGACCACCGGTCTGCATCTCGCGGATGTCGACACGATTCTTGGAGTCCTCGATCGTCTGGTGGATGCTGGGAAGACTGTGATCGTGATCGAACATCACCAGGCAGTCATGGCACATGCTGACTGGCTCATCGATGTCGGCCCTGGCGCGGGCCACGAGGGGGGAACGATCGTTTTCGAGGGCACACCAGCAGATCTGGTCGCCCAGAAATCGACCCTGACCGGCGAGCACCTCGCGGCTTATGTCGGTGAGTGACGGCCCGAAACAATCCGAGATCGACGCTCGGATCCAGGCTTACTATGGTGGCATTTTTGACGAGAACGCCCGCCTTTCGACGCGCTCCGCTCAGGGGCCGCTGGAATTTCAACGAACACAGGCGCTGATCGCGGCGACCGTTCACCCTGATGCGCGAATTCTTGATATCGGCGGGGGAGCGGGCGCACACGCCGTCGCTCTACAAGCAGCCGGTCATGCCGTGACGCTTGTCGATCCCGTTCCCCAGCACGTCACAGCAGCGCAGACCGCGGGTGTAACGGCATCGATTGCTGATGCTCGCGAGCTGCCCTTCCCCGATGAATCGTTCGACGCCACGCTCATGCTCGGCCCGCTGTACCATCTGGCTGATGCTGCGGATCGAGCGCTTGCGCTGCAGGAAGCAATGCGCGTCACGCGCCCGGGCGGTAGCGTTTTCGCTGGTGCAATTTCGCGGTATATCGCGTTTGGGCAGGTGTTTCTTACGCGCGAACGGGAATCGGGGGATTCCGACGAATGGATCGCATTGCTGCAGGATGGCCGGCCGTCGCCGCGGATGCGGTTTCCGGCTGGACACTTCCACACGGCCGAAGGGCTGGCGCAAGAAATCGCATCCGCCGGATTCGTGGACGTCACTGTTCATGGAGTCGAAGGGCCCGCCGGGATGCTTCTAGAACAGCTGTCAGCTGACACCGACCCCGAGACACGGGCGGCCGCGGCGCACCTGGCGTCTGTCGCGTCAGCGATGCCCGGCATCCGCGACTTCAGCGGCCATCTGCTCGCCGTCGGACGCGTGCATGGGTGATCGCGTGCAGTTGGTGTCCGCACGTAATGAGGAGTGGGCCGCACGTTACACGGCGATCGCTGCTTGCATCGCTGATGTCCTGCCTGACGCAGAGATTAGGCACATCGGGTCAACGGCGGTTGCGGGATTCGAGTCCAAAGATGTGGTCGATGTGGTCGTCGGCGTGCACGCTGCGGCCGTCTCGGATGCCGTGAACGTGCTGAGCGCGTCAGGTTTTGATCTCGAAGGTGAACGCAGTGAGCACGCGTGGTTGAGTTCGCCGGATCGGCAAGACCGACCAGCGATCATTCATGTCGTCGTTTTTCTCGGCGAGCAATGGCGTAGACGCCTGGCTTTCCGTGACCTTCTGCGTCGAGATCCGGCCGCACGACGACGTTATCTGGCGGTCAAGCGTGCTGCGGCTGCAGCAACGAACAGCTGGGGTGACTACACGGCCAGAAAAGCGTCTGTGGTGAGCGAACTTCTGAATGAAGTTGGACCCGCGAATGAACGCCGATAATGCACATTATGTCAGGTGAAAGCGACATCGTCTGTTGCGAGACTCGCAATGCTCTCCTCTCCTGACCGAGCCCCGCGTACGCAGCAAAGTACGATCGTTGGCACGCGGTTCTTTGGGAGGGAAAGCATGTTCACCGGTCTCAGCGCATTCCCGCTCACCCCATTTCGTGATGACACCTTCGACGAGGCTGCCTATGCGGGCCTGATTCGCCGGCTGGTAGCTGCTGAAGTGGACTCGATCACGGCGTTGGGCTCTACCGGCTCGTACATGTATCTGAGCCGTGATGAGCGCGCGCGGGTCGCCCGAGCAACGGTACAACTCGCTGAGGGCGTTCCCGTCATGGTTGGCATCGGTGCTCTGCGCACTTCCCTCGTCCAGCGCCTTGCTGACGACGCCCAAGAGGCAGGTGCGTCCGCGGTCTTGTTGGCCCCGGTCACGTATCAGAGCCTCGGGGACGATGAGGTGTTCGCACTCTTCGACGACGTCAGCGCGGACCTATCGGTGCCGCTGGTTGTGTACGACAACCCCGGCACCACGCACGTGAGATTCTCTGATGACCTATACGCCAGTGTGGCCGCGCTCCCCCACGTAGCATCCATCAAGATCCCTGGCGTTCCCCACGATTCTGCGGCCGCAGCATTGCGGGTTTCCCGCATTCGCGACCACATCCCGGAAACCGTGACCATAGGGGTGTCCGGAGATGCCTCGGCCGCGATGGGACTGAACGCCGGGTGCGACGCGTGGTACTCCGCGATCGGCGGCACGCTGCCCGTCCTCGCGCAACGGATCACCCGTGCAGCGCGTACCGGAGATGCCGCCGATGCACGCGCAGCATCATCACGGCTGCAGCCGCTCTGGGCATTGTGCGCCGAGCACGGCAGTCTCCGCGTTATAGCGGCAATTGCGGAACATCTGGGCCTGGTGGCCGCCGGCTGCCTCCCCCGGCCCGTTCTCGGGCTCAGCGATAATAGCCGCGCTCAGGTAATCAAGGTCGTCGCCGAGCTCCAGCTACGCGACTAACGCGCGTGCGTGCAGGTGCATAAACACGGCCCCTCCCCTGACCGGCCGCGCGAGGATCGCTGTACGGCGTTGATAGGCTCTCCCCCGATGACAACGCCTGCTGTAGACGCAATCGAAGCCGCTGCAAGATGGACCTCTTCACAGATCAAGGAATGGTCGCCGAGGTGGCGGGAGAACCTGACCGGGTGGTTGGAACCAAGCCTCACGCTCGTGGGAGATGCCGAATGGGGCGGGCAGTTCCGCGACATGGTTCAGCTTCCCATCCAGGATCCGCTGGCGTGGGCGAACAGGCGAGTTGAGCTGGCGGATGGCCATTGGGCGATCGTAGGCATTCGGTTCCGTGGGCAAGACATCGAGAAGCCCTTCGCGGACGTCCTTGCGACATCTCTGGCGCCGAATCCAGAAGGGATCGCGGCGCTCAGTGCAGTTTTGCCGCACTTCGATGATTTTTCACCCCTCTGCTTCCGTGTGAATCTGCCTTCCCTAGACGAACGATTCTTGGCGCTTGCAGATACTGCCGTGGATGCTGGGCACGCGACATCGGATCTACTGATCGTCGCGCGACCGGTGGTGGAGATGCTTGATCAGCCGCTCGCGCAGCGGTACGACGATGTCACACTCGAAAGGTGTGACCCTGAACGAGCAGCGCAACGTGTCGCCGCTATCTACGCAGAGCTCACCCCGTCGCGACCTCAGCTCCATCAATGGGCTACACCAGCCGATGTCGACGCGCTAGCGGATGCTGCTGAAGAAGGCCTCCTCTTCGACATCTTGGTCGGCGGCACCTCAGCGGGTATCGTCGCTGCGGCACGCGAAGATGCCTACGGATTCACTGGTTTTTGCATGCAGGAGCTCGTGATCGACTCAGCACATCGCGGACAGCGGATAGGCATCGCTGCGCTGCAACGGCTGTGCAGGAAGGTTCCTGCGAACCCTGACGATCTGCTGTGGGGCCACATCCACCCCGACAACGTCCCATCGTTGCGCAATGCGCAGGAAAGCGGACGAAAGGTCGTGACCGCTCACGTATGGGTCACGCCGAGTGGGTACTCGGGAATGCCTGGATAACGAGGGCGCTCGCCGGCTAACGCCGCGTAGCGGTGCCCGGCGATCTGCGGATCGTGATTCGCATCCTCACCAAAAGTGATCTACTGTTCTTAATCACATGAACAGTTGGGAGTGCGATGCGCGTTGTGGTTTCGACGGCCTCCGCTACGCCGATCTACGAGCAGATCAGGAGGCAGGTGCGCTCATCGATCCTTTCGGGTGAGGTGCAGCCAGGACAGACTCTGCCGTCACTGCGGCAGCTCGCCGCAGACCTCCGCGTGAGCGTCATCACCGTTACCCGCGCCTACAACGACCTCGCTGCGGAGGGACTCGTGCACAGTGAGCATGGTCGCGGCTTCGTGGTCTTGGAAGTCGAGCCCGGTATCGCAACCGCGGCGCTACGCGTTCGGGTTGATGACGCGCTGCGCGAGGTCGTGATCGCCGCTCGACAAGCCCGATTGAGCCTGACCGACATCCACAACCACCTCGATGAGATCTGGAGGAAAGATGACTGATTACGTAGCGAAGATCACGGACCTGCACGTACGACGGCCCACATTTGAGGTCGACGGTGTCTCACTCACACTTTCTCGCGGCACCGTCGTCGGCCTTGTTGGCCCTAACGGGGCTGGAAAGACCACGGTCATCCGCGCCCTGCTCGGCCTGCTGATTCCCGAATCGGGTGGGGTAGAAGTTTTCGGGCGTCCTGCGGGCGCATCGCACGCGCTCGCGCGCACCGGCATCGTCCTCGATCAGCCGACCGCCGCCCCGGAGTGGCGCGTGAGTTCACTCGGGCGACGTCTCGCACCGTTCTACCCAGGGTGGAACAGCGATCGGTTCAGCGAGTTGCTCGATCGGCTTTCGGTGCCGCCGGGTCAGCGCGTAGGTGACCTGTCGCGAGGGCAAGGCGTGAAGTTGTCGTTAGCCGTGGCGCTCGCGCAGTCTCCTGAGTTACTGATCCTCGACGAGCCGTCCAGCGGCCTCGATCCAGCCAGCCGCCGAATCATCGGGGACCTCATCCGAGAGTTCATGCTCGACCCGTCCCACGCGGTGTTGTTTTCGACCCACATCACTACAGATCTCGACAGCCTCGCCGACGAGCTCGTCGTCCTCGTCGATGGTCAGATCGCCTATCAGGGTGCGCTCCTCGACGCCGCTGAGGAGTTCGCGATGGCTCGCGGTTCCGGCACCACCCCCGCCGGCCCGCTCATCGGGCTGGAGCGTGCGGGCGAGCAATGGTCCGCGCTGATCCGACTGTCCGATTCTGCGGCATTCGGCCAGGAGGTGATCATCGATTCGGCAAGCATCGACGACATCGTTATCCACCTCGCGTCGCAGCGGCGGGAGGTCACCGCATGATCGCCGCATTCACCCGACTGGACCTGTCCTCTTGGTTCCCTCGCACGCAGACCGCCCTCACCTTGCTCTTCGTTGTCGTTGTGGGCGTGCTCCTTCCCGTTCCCGGCATGGCGATCGTCGCAGCCGCTCTCGTCACCTCATTGATGGTGTCGGCCCCGTTCCTCGGCGATGAGCGGGGGCGCTTGGACACTCTCTACGGAGTGCTGCCGGTTTCCCGCAGCACCGTTGTGATCGGACGCACGCTGTCGATCATCGCCTACTACCTCGTGGCAGCAGTGTTGGCGACAGCCGTCACCGTCGTCAGCGCGATAGTGCGGGGTGGGCAGATCGAGACCGAACTGCTTCTCATCGCCCACACCGTCGCGCTGGCGTTCGTCGGGCTGTCGATGGCGCTGCAGCTCCCGGTCCTCTTCCGTATCGGGTACACGCGGGGTCGGCTGATGGCTTACACCCCAGCGTTCGCCGTAGCGGGCATTGCCTGGCTTCTGCAGACGACAGGCGCACTGGTTCCAGTTCAGCAGGCCTTCGAACGAGTCCCCGTCGCGGCGATCTGCGGAGCCGGCGCGTTGATCGGCATCCTCGGAATCATCTGCGCGGTCATCATCTCCGCACGGCTCTATCGCACCCGGGAGCTGTGACGGGCGCGCAACCCCCGTGTTGGACTGCAGCAATCTAGAATCGGCGGTGTGTCAATTCTGACTGCCCAGCGCATCGCGAAGACAGTACTATCCGATGGAACTTCCGTTCGAACCAGGCATCCCTGTCGGCCCTACTGCACTCGCCGAATACGCCAAAGTTCTGGCGGCCGCGCTCTAATACCGCCGTCCACTCCATTTCCCTGGCATCCGCGCGTGCGGAAGCACGCTGAGTAGAGTCGCTAGGTCAGGCAGTATTGACGCATGAATGATGGAGCACGGACGACTGATCAGGACTACGTCCGCGTACAGGCTCGCTATCGCGGTCGCCTCGGTGTCGAGGTCGGCATCTTCGTCGCCGTTGATCACCTGCGCCGTGCCGCGGTTCTCAGCCCCGATGAAGAAGATCAGTACTTCGACATCGACGACTGGTTCCAGACGCACTTGCCCAATCCCCCGTTCTACGAAGACGGGAACTCGATCGAGGCTGTCACCTGGTTCAAGACACCGATCCCGGCAGCCATGTCCGAACGGATCGACGTTCTATGCCGAATCCTGACCGCACACAGCGTCCCTCACGATGTGGTGACGACGGACGATCCTGGTCCCCTCATCTACGAAGACGAGTTCCAAGTGGGAATCATTCCGCGCGTACGCCACGAGCAGACTGCGATGCCGGAAGGGCGGAAGCTCGGGCCGACCAGCGCCGGCACGAAGCGTCAGTTCGCACAACCCGCGACAAGGAGTTGAAGATGTCTGACATCGCCCGCATCAGCGCAGCCGCGCGCACCGCCGGACTGCGAATCGCCGTGGCAGAATCTCTCACCTCGGGGCAGCTCGCCAACACGGTAGGCGCCGGCGAGAAAGCGGGCGAATGGTTCGCCGGTGGAATCGTCGCGTACCTCCGCGATGTCAAGGAGAAACTCCTCGGAGTAACGCCCGGCATCGACCTCTGCTCTGCACAGTGCGCGGAGGAACTGGCACGCGGCGCCGCTGCCGTTTTCAACGCGGACGTCTGCGTATCCACCACCGGCGTCGGTGGTCCGGACCCCGAGGACGGACACCAGCCGGGGACGGTATACATCGGCTGGGCCGCCCGCGGGACCGTCGGACACCTGCGTCTGGCGTTGCCCGGTGATCCCCCAGCAGTCCTGGATGCCACGGTCGAAGCAGCCCTCCGGGTGCTCGTTGCACGGGTGGAGCGACTCGCACAGTAGCGTGGACAGGTGACCGTTTCCTCGACGCCTCTGCACTCCACGCCCGGCTGGCGAGGATGGCTCATATGGTCTGTGGGCGTAGCCGCTTATATGCTGGCGGTCGCGAACCGCACATCACTGGGCGCCGTCGGAGTTGACGCCGCAAACCGGTTCCATGCCGACGCGTCGACACTCTCGCTGTTCGCTGTCGTGCAGCTCGCTGTCTACGGTGGGATGCAGATCCCCATTGGTGTGCTGCTGGACAAGTACGGTGCGCGGCCGATGATCACGATCGGGATGGTTCTTATGGCGGCGGGGCAACTCGTCATGGCCGTCTCCCCCAGCATCGGCATCGCGATCCTCGCTCGCATTCTTCTCGGTGCGGGTGATGCGGCTGTCTTTCCTGCAGTACTCCGGCTCGTGGCAACATGGTTCCCCGCCCAGCGCGGCCCAGTCATGGTGCAGTTCACCGGAATCATCGGGCAGGCCGGTCAGCTGATCGCACTGGTCCCGCTGGCTGCGCTCTTGCATGCCACAACCTGGACGATCACCTTCGGGAGCATCGCGGGCCTGGGCATGCTTTTCGCAGTTCTGGTCTTCGTCATCGTCCGCAATCACCCGCCGGAGCAGATCGCCGATGTCTCGGTGAACACCGACACCGGTGTTGTGCGGGTAGTGACCTCTACAGTCGACACGGGCGTCGGCATCCGCGCCGCCTGGGCACACCCGGGCACCCGACTCGCATTCTGGTCGCACTTTACGACCCCGTTCGCTGGAACGGCGTTCGTGTTGCTCTGGGGTATGCCGTTCCTGACGGCCGGAGAAGGGCTGTCGGACACCGCCGCAGCCGGTCTCATCTCGATATATGTCGTTTCGGGAATGTTGCTGGGACCTCTGATCGGAACCCTCTCCCAGCGTTTGCCGAACCAACGTTCCTTGGCGTTGGTCCTCCCCGCTGTCAGCATCCAGTTCCTGGCATGGATCGCGGTAATCGCCCAGCCGGGGCCAGCGCCGCTCTGGTTGCTTTATGTATTGGCCGTTGCTCTGGCAACGGGCGGCCCTGCGTCGATGATCGCTTTCGATCATGCCCGCACACACAATCCGTCACACCGGCTGAGCACAGCAACAGGCCTCACGAACGCCGGCGGCTTCATCGCGGCGCTGCTGGCAGTGTTCCTCATCGGACTCGCGCTCGACCTCCAAGGGGCAGGCAACCCCGAGACCTACTCCCTGAGCGCCTTCCGCGTGGCATTTCTCACGCAGGTACCGGTCTGGCTTCTCGGGGCAACCTTCATAGTTGTTGAACGGCGCCGGACTCGCGTGCGGATGGGTATCGCACCCAAGACCCGCCGGACCCGATAGTCAGTACGCGCCAGGGTCGTCCGCGCGTGTGGACTTCCGGGTGACCTGCTCCCCCGCGGCGGGGTCGATCGTGCGCGTGACGGTTTCTGACCTGCGACGTCGAGCCATCAGGACCAAGCCCACAATGAACACGACGACGCCTGCCCCCATCAGGATGTACCCGATCAAGTCAAGGTCCGCCCACTCAACCTGGATGTTGATAGCGAAAGTGAGAATTGCGCCGATCACGAAGAGGACGACGCCAGTTCCGATGCTCATATCCATACCTTTCGGCCGAGGGTGCCGAGCGCGATCGCGTCAACACCACCACCAGTATGCCGCGCGTTGTGTAGCCGCACCATAGGGGTTGACACGGAACGGATTCACCCGCGTCGAGGGGTCCATCCCATCGGTAGCGGACCGGATGCAGCCGCGCGCTCGCGATCCACCGCTGCTGACCAACCCTGAGCTGAATCTGTAGAGTCGAACCCGCCTCGGGCCAACCGCATCCCCACGTCTTCATGGTGCATACGTGGCGCTCCCCCGCGCCGTACCGAAGCGCGTACGTTCCACGCGTCGTCAGCGTAGCCACCGCCGCGAAAGACCCGGTAGTCGTCATAGCGCGCCGGATCAAGCAGATCCCAACACCATTCCCACACGTTGCCGAGCGTGTCGAACAGCCCGTTCAAATTCGGCATCTTGCCACCGACATGCTGCGGATGCGGCACGCCATCTGCGCTGGTCCAGGCAATGTCGGCGAGCAGACCGTAGTGAGGTCCGCTTGAGCCCGCCCGGCACGCGTACTCCCATTCGGCCTCGGTCGGCAGGCGATACCCGTCACTGTCAACGTGCCAGGTCACCTCTTCGCCGTCGAAGGTATAGGCAGAATCCAGACCTTCCCATTCGGATGCTGCGTTGCAGAAGCGAATGGCGCGCAACCAGCTCACGTCCGCAGCCGGACGACGGGGATGACGAGAAGCGATGCCGAGAACCTCTGCCATCTGCTCCTGCGTCACCGCGTACATTCCGATCTCAAACGGTTCCAGCTGCACGGTGCGCTGAGTCTTGCGCCGCGCGTCCTTGAGGAGCACCGACCCGGCCGGAATCCGCGCCATCTCGAAGTCGCTCATTGCGCCGCCGAGGAGCGTGGTTCGACATCCATCCGGATGGCGAAGATACGCATGAAGTACTGGCAGAGCGGTCCAACCAGGAGCGCGAAAGCGAGGGTGCCGAAGCCGACATTCCCGCCCAAACTCCAGCCGATCAGCACCACAGTCACTTCCAATCCGGTCCTGACCGCCCAGATCGGCCACCCCGTTCGCGCGTGCAGCCCGGTCATGAGGCCGTCTCGGGGCCCAGGGCCGAAATGCGCGCCGATATACAGCCCGGTTGCGACGGAGAGTACGACCAGCCCGATGATGAAGAATCCAATACGCAGCCAGAGCGGCTGCCCGGTCGGAATCAGCAACAGCCCGATGTCTGCGGATGGGCCGACGAGGAGCGCGTTCAGCACGGTCCCGATACCGTAACGCTGCCGCAACGGCAGCCAGAACAGCAGAACGACGATGCTCACGAAAATCGTGATCACCCCGAATGTCAGCGGTATGTGTCGTGCGATCCCCTGGGACAGGACGTCCCAGGGAGCAGCGCCGACCTCGCCCCGCAGCATGAACGCGATGCCGACGCCGTAGAGGAACAGTCCGATCAGCAGCTGCGCAGAGCGTCGTGGCAGACGGCGGCCACGAACACGGATCACTGGGGCGACCGTTCCACCCACGTCGGGTACTTCGCCTGGCGCCCATCACCCGAAGATTTGCGCGTGAGCCGCCGCTTCACCCACGGTCCTACATGCTGCCGGTAATAGGCCATCCCCGCTGGACCGGCAATGGCAGCGGCGCTCGGTGACCACCACTCGGCTGGCGGCTCATATCCCAGGGTGTGCAACACGCGAGCCGCAACCCGGTGATGGCCAGCGGAATTCATATGCAGCCGGTCCTCTGACCAGTAGGGCGCCGTTGACAGTTCGCGGTCGGGCCAGTTGAGCGCACGAACGACGTCCGGACGGTTTGCCACGCGCCGGAGCACAGCGGCAGACAGTTCGTCACCGCGCCGCTGGATGAGGGAGCCGAGCGGAAGTTGCCCTGCCGGATTGGCGCCGGAAAGCAGGATGAGCGTCACCCCGTGGTCATCACAGCGACGAAGCACGCGCGAGAACGTATCCGCGATGTGCTCGGGATCGGTGCGAGGCCGGAGCATGTCGTTTCCGCCGCCGTTGAATGAGAGATGGGTCGGGTTCAACGCCAGAGCCGGCTCCAGCTGCTCCTCGAGGATCGGCCAAGCAAGCTTTCCGCGAATGGCGAGATTGGCGTACTGGATCGAGTGTCCGGCAGCATCCGCCCATCCCTGGGCGGCGATGTCAGCCCAGCCACGCACTCGTCCATCGGGCAATTCATCGCCGACGCCCTCGCTGAAAGAGTCGCCGATCGCCACAAATCTCACACCAGTCACTGCCCCAGCCTATGCCGGGTCGGCCCCCAACAGCCTCACCGATCATCCAACGACTGGCCACGCTTGTCGACGAGCCCCCACGCCGCCACCGCGGCGACGATGAAGAACGCAGCGAACACGACGAAGAGAAGCTCCACTCCCCCAGCGACGAGCAAAACCGGAACCAGCACCGGCGCGATGATAGAGGCGATCCGTCCGACGCCGGCGGCCCACCCTGACCCTGTGGCGCGCACCGACGTCGGGTAGATCTCCGGTGTCACCGCATACAGCGCGCCCCAGGCACCGAGATTGAAGAAGGACAAGGCCATTCCGGTGCCGATGATCGCGGCATCCCCCGTGGCACTGCCGAACAGCACTGCCGAGGCAGCCGAGCCGACGAGGAAGACCGAAAGCGTCACCCGGCGTCCCCACACCTCAATCAGCCACGCCGCCACCGCGTACCCCGGCAGCTGCGCGAGTGTGATGAGCAGAGTGAAGCCGAAGGATCGCACCAGATCGTATCCGGCATCCACGAGGATGCTGGGGATCCAGATGAATGCGCCGTAGTAGGCAAAGTTCACGCAGAACCAGACCACCCAGAGGCACAACGTACGGACGCGGAACTCGCTCGCCCACAGCGTGCTCAGCCGCGAGGCAGCAGTCAGAGCCGGGCGAGACGGAGCGGCGGGAGGCGTGGCGGGTGCGCTGACGATATCGGCATCCGCTTCGAATCGGGAAACGATCCGCTCTGCCTCGGCCAGGCGCCCACGTGAGGCTAGCCAGCGCGGTGACTCCGGGAGTCCCCAGCGAATGACGAGGGCGTACACCGCAGGAATCGCGCCGAGCGCGAACGCCCATCGCCAGCCGTCATCGGATGCCGGGATTACGAAGTACCCGATCAGCGCTGCAGCCGTCCAGCCGACCGCCCAGAACGCTTCGAGGATAACGATCAGCCGCCCACGGATGCGTGCCGGGGCGAACTCGCTGACGTAGGTGGATGCGACGGGAAGCTCGGCTCCCAAACCCAAACCCACGAGGAATCGAAGTACCAGCAGAACCGTGATGCCGCCGGCCAGCGCGCTGGCCCCGGTCGCTATGCCGTAGACCAACAGCGTCAGTGCGAATACCTGTCGCCGACCGAAGCGGTCAGCCAACAAACCGCCCAGGCTCGCGCCCAGAGCCATGCCGATGAATCCGACCGACGCGATCCAGCCGCTTTCGGCCTTGCTGAGGTCCCACTGCTGTGCGAGCGCTGCCAGGATGAACGAGATGAGTCCGACGTCCATCGCGTCCAATGCCCAGCCCACCCCCGAACCGGTGAGCAACCGGCCGTGTCGACGGGTGAAAGGCAGTTGATCGAGCCTGGCCGCCAGCGAAGACCGGCTCGGAACGACATCGGTCATGACAGCAGCTCCCGTACGCGCGGGATGACCTCGGTGCCGTACAGCTCGATGCTCCGCATCATCTGCTCATGCCCGAGTGTTCCGGTCGCGTACTTGAGATCGAACCTGCTGATCCCCAGGGTGCGGACAGTGTCGGCGATCTTCTGCGCCACCCGTTCCGGAGAGCCGGAGTAGATCGCTCCCGCAGGCCCAACATCGTTCTGGAATCGAGCGCGGCTGTACTCGGGCCACCCGCGTTCGCGGCCGATGGTGTTGTTCATCGCCTCGAACCCCGCGTAGGCGCCATCCCACGCTTCCTCATCGCTGTCCGCGATATGCCCGGGAGAGTGCACGGCGATGGGATGCTCCGGTGTGCCGAACGCCGCAATCGAGCGGTGATACAGCTCGACGAACGGCTTGAACCGTACCGCCGGTCCGCCGATGATCGCCAGCATGAGCCCCAGACCGTGCCGCGCGACGCGGACCACTGATTCGGGGCTGCCCCCGACGCCGACCCACGTGCGCAGCCCGTTCTCGGTCTTGGGGAACACGTCTGCGTTGTCGAGCGAGGCGCGCATCGTTCCCGACCACGTCACAGGCTTCTCCTTGAGTAGCTGAACGAACAGCTCGAGCTTCTCTTCGAACAGCGCTTCGTAGTCGCGCAGGTCGTATCCGAACAGCGGGAACGACTCGGTGAAGGAACCCCGCCCAAGCACCACCTCGGCGCGGCCGTTGGACACGGCATCTAACGTCGCGAAGCGTTCATAAACGCGCACGGGATCATCGGAAGAGAGCACAGTGACAGCGGTTCCGAGTCGGATCCGCTGCGTACGCGACGCGATCGCCGCCAACACCATTTCCGGTGCGGATACGGCAAACTCGGCGCGGTGGTGCTCACCGACTCCGAAGAAGTCCACGCCGACGCGGTCCGCGAGCTCGGCCTGCGCCACGATGTTGCGTATGGTCTCTGCTCCGGTGAGCAGGGTGCCATCAGCTGAGCGCGTGATGTCGCCGAAGGTGTCGAGACCGAACTCGAGGGCCATCTTTCCTACTTCTGGAGGAGGGCTGCGCGCAGCGTGTCTAGACCGACGCCACCGAGATCAAGGGCGCGCTTGTGGAAGTCCTTGATGTTGAAAGCGTCACCCTGCCGCGCTTGGTAGCCGTCGCGCACCTGTTCCCAAATGCGCTGGCCGACCTTGTACGACGGAGCCTGGCCCGGCCAGCCCAGGTACCGATTGACCTCGAACTGGACGAATTCGTCCGACATGTTCACGTTCTGGCGCATGAAATTCAGTGCGTAATCAGCGTCCCACGTTCCGGTGCCCTCCAAACGGGGCTTGCCGAGGTGCACTCCGATATCGAGCACGACACGGGCCGCGCGCATGCGCTGTCCGTCCAGCATGCCGAGCCGGTCGGCCGGGTCATCGAGATAGCCCAGCTGCTGCATCAGACGCTCGGCGTAAAGCGCCCAACCTTCCGCATGCCCTGATGTGCCAGCCAGGAGCCGCCGCCAGGAGTTCAGCTCGGCGCGGTTGTACACCGCCTGTCCGATCTGCAGGTGGTGCCCTGGAATCCCCTCGTGGTAGACGGTGGTGAGCTCGCGCCAGGTGTCGAACTCGGTCACGCCCTCCGGCACCGACCACCACATGCGACCGGGACGTGAGAAATCGTCGGTGGGACCGGTGTAATAGATTCCGCCCTCTTGCGTGGGGGCGATCATGCACTCGAGCGTGCGAATCTCCTCCGGAATGTCGAAGTGCGTTGCACCGAGCTCGGCTACGGCGCGGTCGCTGGTTTCCTGCATCCACCGCTGCAGCGCATCGGTACCGATGAGCTTGCGGGACTGATCAGCCTCGAGGTGCGCTACCGCTTCTTCGACGGTGGATCCCGGCAGGATCTCGTTCGCGATCGCCGTCTGCTCCGCGATCATGCGAGCAAGCTCTTCGCGACCCCACTCATACGTCTCGTCGAGGTCGATCTCGGCTCCGAGGAAGCGGCGAGAGTGCAGCGAGTAGAGTTCCCGGCCGACAGCGTCGACATCGGATGCTGCCGGTGCCAGTGTGTCCGTCAGGAATCTACGCAGCTCGTCGTAGGCGGTGCGGGCGGCATTCGCGCCCGTGGCAAGATCTGCAGCGAGCGACGTCGGAATCTCGCCCCCGTCTAGAGCTGCGCCAGCAACGAAGTCGGTGAAGAAGCCATCCGCGGCGGTGTAGCGGACGATCTGATCGGCGACTTCGCGCACCTGTCGCTGCGACGGTACGACCCCCTGGGCGATGCCCTCGGCCAGGGTGGCGGCGTAACCTTCCAGCGCGCTCGGCACCGCAGCCATACGTTTGGCGATCACCGACCAGTCTTCGGCTGTCGCTGTCGGCATCAGGTCGTACACCTGCCGGATGTCCTGCACAGCCGAGGCGATCACATTCAGATCCCGCAGGTGCCACTGCGCCTCGTGGAACTCGAGCTCGAGCCGTAGTTCACTCGTCAGATCGGTTTGCGTGACCTCATCCACGGCGTCGACAGGGGCAGCCGCCTGTAACGCCGCGAGTGTCCTGGTCGCCTCTGCCGCATATTGCTGCTGCCCGTCGGGGCTGAGGTCACCGTAACGGTCGTTGACATCGTTTCGACCGATGTACGTGCCCAGCGTCGGGGCCAGCGTTACGAGAGTATCCACCCAATCTTCGGCGATCTGATCGATCGCAGTGGGTGTGCGAGGGGTAGTCGTCATGCCCTCAGCGTAGCGCCGCCACGGTCTCTTGCGGCTTAGTGCGCGGCCTCGTTCCAGTCACGACCGCGACCGACCTGCACATCAAGCGGCACAGTGAGGCTCGCGGCGTCCGCCATTCGCGCACGAACGATCTGCTCGGTCGTATCCCACTCCCCTGGCGCCACCTCGACCACGAGCTCATCATGAATCTGCAGGAGCACACGCGAACGCATCTGTGCACGCCGCAGGTCATCATGAATCTCCACCAGTGCGATCTTCATGATGTCGGCGGCACTGCCCTGGATCGGTGCGTTGAGCGCGGCTCGTTCGGCGTTCTCACGCAGCACACGGTTGGGGCTGTTCAAGTCAGGGAACGGGCGACGACGACCGAAGATCGTCTCGGTGTAACCGTCTTCCTTCGCCTTCAGAACCGACGCGCGCAGATAGTCGCGCACCGCACCGAAACGAGCGAAGTACTCCATCATGAGCTTCTTCGCTTCGGACTGCTCAATACGCAACTGTTTCGACAGGCCGAAAGCGCTGAGGCCGTAGACCAGACCGTACGACATCGCCTTGACCTTGGTGCGCATCGCCGAGGTCACTTCTTCTGGCGTTACGCCGAAGACACGTGCGCCGACGAAACGGTGCAGGTCCTCTCCGGTATTGAACGCTTCGATCAGACCTTCATCGCCAGAAAGGTGCGCCATGATGCGCATCTCGATCTGCGAATAGTCGGCGGTCAGCAGAGTCTCATAGCCTTCACCGACTTGGAACGCGCTGCGGATGCGGCGGGATTCCTCGGTGCGCACCGGGATGTTCTGCAGGTTCGGATCAGTGCTGGAGAGCCGACCGGTCTGGCTGCCTGTCTGCACATAGGTCGTGTGAACGCGGTGGTCGTCTTTGATCGCGGTGTCGAGCGACTCGATGATCTGGCGAAGTTTCGTCGCTTCTCTGTGCTGTAGCAGCAGGTCGAGGAACGGGTGCGGGTTGCTCTCTTGCAGATCGGCGAGAACCGCAGCATCCGTCGAGTACCCGGTCTTGGTCTTGCGGGTCTTCGGTAGCTGCAGATCTTCGAACAGCACCTCTTGAAGCTGCTTCGGTGAGCCCAGATTGAACTCGCGTCCGACCAGCGCGAACGCGTCGATGGCGATCGCATCGGTGCGACGAGCGAGTTCTCCGGAGAAAGTGGAGAGCACATCGTGCGAAACAGCGACGCCGGCTTCTTCCATATCGGCCAGAGCCAGGAGCGTCGGAAGCTCGATGTCGGTGAGAACGGATGCCACAGGTTCAGGCAGGTCGTCGCGCAAAGCTGCCGCTGTGCGCAACGTGAACCACGCCTCCTGCGCGGGCGTTGCCCCATCAGTCTCGGGGACGAGTTGCGAAGGATCAGCCACCGGGAGTTTCTCGCCCAGGTAGCGCTCGACGAGATGAGCGAGCGTCTTGTCGGGGAAGCTGGGCCGCAGCAGCCAACCTGCCAAGAGCGTGTCGTACGTCACACCACCCAGCCGGATACCTGCGCGCAGAAGCGCCTTGATCTGAGGCTTTGCGTCGTTCAGAATCGTGGGCGCGTCAGACTCGAGCCACGAGCGCAAAGCCTCGACGGCGCCCTCAGACCAGTCGGTTTCACGCAGTTCAGTGAGACTTGCAACGCCGACTCGGCTGATCTTCCCGGCGGCGACGGCGAGCGTAAGACCGAGCTCACCTGTTTGGCTCGTGATCCATTGTGCGAGTTCGACCGCGGAGACCTCGCTGGGCGTGGGCATCTGCACTGCGGGTTCGTCGTGGGTCGGCTCATCACCCGCTCCGACTGCGTCGAAGACTCGGGGCAGCAGGGTGCGGAACTCCAGCCGCGCGAAGATGTCGCGAACGGCTTGTGCGTCGATCGGAGCGACAGCGAGGTCGCCCGGCAGAACGGGCAGTTCGACATCTGTGAGCAGTCGGTTGAGCCTGCGGTTTCGTCGCACAGCATCCATGTGCTCGCGGAGGTTACCTCCGACGACGCCCTTGATCTCTTCTGCCCGCTCGAGCAGGTCATCCAGGGTGCCGAACTGCGTGAGCCACTTGACGGCCGTCTTCTCCCCCACCTTCGGCACGCCGGGAAGGTTGTCGCTGGTCTCGCCCACGAGAGCTGCGATGTCGGGGTACTGCTCCGGGCGCACGCCATATCGCTCCATGACTGCGGCAGGGTCGTAACGCTTAAGCTGCGAGACGCCCTGAACAGATGGATAAAGCAGGGTCACCTCATCAGTGACGAGCTGAATCGTGTCGCGGTCGCCCGAGACGACGAGGACGTCGTACCCCTCCTGAGCGCCCTGAGCCGCCAGCGTGGCGAGGATGTCATCGGCCTCGAAGCCCTCTTTCGTCAGCACAGGGATCGACATCGCCGCGAGGACATCCTGCAGCAGCGGAACCTGACCGCGGAACTCCTGCGGAGACTCGGAGCGAGTCGCCTTGTATTCGGGGTACTCATCCGTGCGGAACGAATGCCGGGAAGTATCAAAGGCGATGGCCAGGTGAGTGGGCTTCTCGGCCTTGATGAGATTCACCAGCATCGACAAGAAGCCGTAGATGGCGTTGGTGTGTTGATTGTCCTTCGTGGTGAAGTTTTCGACCGGCAGTGCGAAGAATGCGCGATAGGCGAGCGAGTGGCCGTCAACGACCATGAGGGTAGGCTTTGCGGAGTCCGTCACACAGTAAGCCTAACGAGGACGACGGACACCCGCTGAGGAGGATCCGTGAGTGAGAGCGTCCAGATGACCGGTTTGGATTGGGCGATGCAACGAGGCTTGGGCGCACTCGCAGACAAAATGGGGATCATCTTCACCGAGTTCACGCTCGAACGTGCGGTCGCGACGATGCCGGTTGAGGGCAACACACAACCGGTGGGGCTGCTCCACGGCGGCGCCTACGTCGTGCTCGGCGAGTCTCTGGGATCGATGGCCGCGAATCTGCACGCAGGTCCCGGGCGTCTCGCCGTGGGCGTTGACATCAACGCCACCCACACGCGCTCCGCCACCACGGGAATCGTGACGGGCGTCTGCACGCCGATTCACCTCGGGCGCAGCGTCGCCGTGCACGAGATCGTCGTGACAGACGATCAGGGGCGTCGCTGCTCGACCGTCCGCATCACGAACATGATCAAGGACCTCCCCGCCTGATCACGAGGCCTTGCCACGGTCACGTATCGCGAGTAGTCGGGCCAGTTTCTCGTCGACGTCTTCGAACTTGTCGAGTCGCCGGTCCACTCCTCTAAAACGAGCGTCGCTGATGCTGATGCTGTCGGTTCGTCATCTGCTCAAAACGGCCGCGTTGCTGGAGCAGCGTTCCCCCGGTTGTGATGAGTCGGGCATACGCCTCCGCGGGGCCGTAACCCTGGATCGGGAGACTCTCGTCGTAGTCTTCGCTGTCCGCCGTCAACGCTCCGTCAGGATTTCAATGACGGTGTCCAGCTTGACCTCGATGCCATCGAGGCGTTTGTCGACACCATCGAAGCGCTTGTCCATGCCATCGAAGCGCTTGTCGACACCATCGAAGCGTTTGTCGACACCATCGAAGCGCTTGTCGACACCATCGAAGCGCAAGGTATGCGCCTTGAGGATCTCGTAGAACTCTTCTGCGTCGTTCTTGTTCTGCTCGACACGACGCTGTAACTCCGCGTTGCTCATCGCCATGCACACGAGGTTACGCCTTAGCAATCACGAGAGAAACCCGGGTGCCGAGAATTGTGGAGGACCACCGATAGAAGGCAATCGGTGCAGAAGAAGTCACCAACTAGAGGATCCGCTGGAACAACACGTGGTCCTGCCACTCCCCCGCAATCCGCAGGTACTTTCTGTTGGCATCATATGCGGCGACCATCGCGGCGCCGTCCCCCGCCTCGATCGCTCGGAGACGGATTCCGTCGCCGAGGTCGGTCATTCCTTCTTGGGCGCGAGCTGCTCGATGATCGCCTTGGCGACATCCTGCATCGTCAGTCGGCGATCCATGGATGCCTTCTGGATCCAGCGGAACGCCTCAGGCTCGGACAGTCCCATCTTCTCGTTGAGCAGGCCCTTGGCACGGTCAACGAGCTTGCGGGTCTCGAAGCGCTCGACCATGTCGGCGACCTCAGCTTCGAGCGTGATGATCTGCTCGTGACGCGCGAGAGCGATCTCGATCGCCGGAAGAAGGTCGTTCGGAGTGAACGGCTTGACGACGTAGGCGAGCGCACCGGCTTCGCTGGCTCGTTCGACGAGCTCTTTCTGGCTGAAGGCCGTCAGCAGCACCACGGGGGCGATGTTCGCCTTGTGCAGGCGCTCTGCAGCGCTGATGCCGTCGAGCTGTGGCATCTTGACGTCCATGATGACCAGGTCGGGACGCAACTCTGTAGCCAATGCCACAGCGGTCTCACCGTCACCTGCTTCACCGACGACATCGAAGCCGTTGTCACGAAGAATCTCGACGATGTCGAGTCGAATCAGCGATTCGTCTTCGGCGACGACGACGCGTCGCGGGGCGGATGCCGTGGGCTGCTCAGACAGTTCTTGCTCGGTCACATACACATTCTAGTCGAGACTCGCTGTGCCGCTGCCGCACCCGCCGAGCGTGGACAGGATCACCCCTCACTCTGCGCTAAAGTCGAATACGCAACATGTGAGCCGGCGTGGCGGAATGGTAGACGCGGAGCACTCAAAATGCTTTGTTCGCAAGGACGTGTGGGTTCGAGTCCCACCGCCGGCACTTGAATTGCAATGCGCACCAGCGGGCCTGAGCGGCGGTTTCTGCTAGTCCCAGCGCACCAGTTCCAGGATCCTGCCTTCGCCGCGCTAGCGGACTTCGGCCTGGCTACCGCGAAATATACGCAGCATCAGCGACGACGGACTTAGCTGGTTCCATCAGCGCCCGAAGCTGCGCCTTGGCCTTGGCCATTCTTGATCTCGCGGTAGACGCGTTGATGCCGAGGACCGCAGCTGCCTCATGGGATCTGAAGCCGTCCCAGTAAACCAGTCGTACTAGTTCGGCTTCGCCTGCGGGAAGTGATGCGATCGCATCTCGGAGCTCGACACCCTTGTCTTCGGGCTGGGGTTTCGGAGTGGTTCGCAGTTCGTCCGCGAATCTCTGTACCGCGGCCGAATGGCGTGCGCAGTTGCGTCGGGTGCTTCGCAAGACGTTGTGAGCGACACCGAATAGCCACATGCGTGCTTCTGTCGCGTCGGCCGGCATTTTGCGATGGAGTTTCCATGCCGTGATGAGTAGCTCGCCGTGCGCTTCGGCGGCATCAGCCGGGTTGGGTATTCTGCGCAAGAAGTAGCGGACAAGGTCACCTTCGCAGTCTCTGATAGCAACCTCAAAGTGGGCCTGCTTGTCAGCAGCACTCACCAGGCACACTCATCGTTGGCCATGTTGAAGCCGACGAGATGAGCGTCGTATCCCATTGCCTCCAGGTGCTCCCACATCAACTCCGAGGAAACCCGCCACACAGCAAACTGCTTGACCTCCGCATCGCTCATGCTGATCGGAATTGGATCGCCACTCTCGTTTTGAGCGGTGGGTTTCGACTCACGGACCACAGCTTCCATCTGCGCGGTGTCCAGCGTCTGAAGGTCGAGCGAGCCCACGAACGCTCGTGTTTCACGCGCGATGTCTGAGTCCTCGTCTACGCCCTCCGAGAAGCTGACAGTGAATCCTGCGACGCAGGTCTCGGCACCATTTGACACCGAGAAGACATTGTCCGCGACCCACCCCCAAGGCGTTTCCATGCCGCTGGCCGCCATGGCCGCAGACCCTCCGCCGAGAATCACAGCGGCCACGGCTGTGCTGCCAGCCCACATCCGCAAGCGACGGGTTCGACGTGACTTCTCCCCGGCCAGGATCCTCTCCCGGTGCGCAGCCAGCCGATCGGGCAGCGACGGCTGGGGTGCCGTCTCGCGAAGCAATAGCTCGAGATCCGTGGTGTCCATGGTGTGCCCTCCAATAAGTGCATTCACCATGTACATGACCGCTCAAGACCGTTTTGTCCAACCGTCGCCAAAATTGTCGAGTGGGCTTGCTGGGAAGTCAGAGCCGCGCGGCTACGCGACCGGGGTGGGTGTGCCGACCTGACGTTCAGCCGAGCTACGCGATCTACCTCTGATGATCAGCACGATCCAGATGATCAGTAGCGCGATGCCGATTGGCACCGCGCCGAGCGTGTAGATCGAGAACACGAGAAATGGCCACAGCAAGAGGCTGAGCCCCGAGGGCAGGCCGTCGATTAGCGGCCACGCACTGACCGCCCCTTCGAACCACTGACCGTACATCGCAGCCTGTGCAAGCAACATCCACGCCACGCTCACGAGCGCCGGAAGCAGGCGCAGCCACCACCTCCTGCGGTCGACACATCGTGCGAGCACCGAGCCCGCGAGCAGGGCGACCAGCAGCCCGAAGGCCCAGCCAACGACACCAAACATGATGCCGATACCCTCTTCACCGACGTTGTCAGCGCGGGGCTCCGAACTCGCGAATCCGAAAGCCCCGAACATCAGCAGCAGCGCAGCGAGAGCCGTTGCAGCTCCGACGCCCGACCAGATGATGGCTCGGTCGAGATGAGAGGGCATGTTCATTCGATCGTCGCTGTCCGCCATACCCCCACCATAATCACCGGCTGCAGTGAAGACTTTTAGCCTGTCAGGAGCCTCCACTTGTATTAACGTCGCTGCAGCAGGTAGACGTACCCGCCGCCGACGGGGTTGTCCCACAGCATGGTGTCTTCGTCCCAGGCAGTGACCGTATAGCCGTACTTACCGCCCGGCAGCTCGATCGTGGTGTCGTTCAGAGTGACATCCGCTGCGTTCTCTGCGTACTCGGTGGCTCCCGGAACATGCTGGCAGTACAGCAGCCGATCCGAAGCGGGGAACACGAACCTGTGGTCATTAGGCACCTCCTCGAAGCCCGATCCCTCATCCGTGTGAGTGTGCTGCCACGCTCCGACGAGCACCTCGGACAATTCCAGACCTTGTTCTTGAGGGGTGTCGACGGAGCCCGTGATCCGCGGTGAGTTCCAATCACACGACTCCTCCTGCGTGTTCTCGACCGGCTCCGCCGTGTTCTCGACCGGCTCCGCCGTGGAGCCGCCGTCAGACGCGGTGGCTGGTTCAGAAGCCGAGGCCTGCTCATCGGCGACTCCACCGGGCGCGGCTTCCTCGGATGCTGCGGGCACGGTGCAGCCCGCAAGCGCGAGCACAACGGCGAGCGAACCGACAGCGAGGCCCCACCTGAATCTCGAGGGCGCCACTTTCCATCCCAAAGAACCAGGAGCGTCGGTCAAATGCTTCTGCGGATGCGTCATGATCTCGGTCTACCGGATGGCCCTCACAGAGTGCTCACATCCCGCCCGCGGCTGCAGCCCGGGCATGCGAAAGGGGCGGTACCGAAGCACCGCCCCTTCCTCAACGCGCTGAGAGCTACTTGCTCTCCTTGTAG
Source organism: Microbacterium wangyouchuni (assembly GCF_054072595.1). Taxonomy (NCBI): domain Bacteria; kingdom Bacillati; phylum Actinomycetota; class Actinomycetes; order Micrococcales; family Microbacteriaceae; genus Microbacterium; species Microbacterium wangyouchuni. Next base: position 74,291 of record NZ_JBSVRM010000006.1, on the reverse strand, counting down.
ATCGGCGCGGCGCCGTTGACGGCGTCTCCGACCTTGTGAACGCGGATGTCGTTGGTCGATCCGACGATTCCGGGAGGGGAACCGGAGATCACGACGACCTTGTCCCCTTCCGTGGCCATGCCGTTCTTGAGCAGGTACTCGTCTACCTGCAGGAACATCAGGTCGGTGTGCTGCACCGGGTCCACCAGCGTCGAGTGCATTCCCCAGGTCAGCGCCATGCGCCGACGAATGCCGGGCTCGGGCGTGAAGGCCAGCATCGGGATGCGCGAGCGCAGACGCGACAGGCGACGAGCCGAGTCACCGGACTGGGTGAACACGCACAGGTACTTGGCATCGACGAAGTCGGCGACCTCAAGAGCTGCCAGCGTGATGGCACCACCCTGGGTGCGTGGCTTGTTCGTAAGCGGTGCGATGCGCTCCAGGCCGTGCTCTTCAGTGGACTCGACGATGCGTGCCATCGTCTCGACGACGACAACCGGGTACTCGCCCACGCTCGTCTCGCCCGAGAGCATCACAGCATCCGCACCATCCAGCACGGCGTTCGCCACGTCGGAGGTCTCAGCGCGAGTCGGAACCGGGCTCGAGATCATCGACTCGAGCATCTGCGTTGCGACGATGACCGGCTTTGCATTACGACGGGCCAGTTCCACTGCGCGCTTCTGCACGATCGGCACAGCCTCGAGCGGCAGCTCGACGCCCAAGTCGCCACGGGCGACCATGATTCCGTCGAAGGCGTCCACGATCTCTTCGAGCGCGTCGACAGCCTGCGGCTTCTCGATCTTCGCGATGACGGGGACCTTGATGCCCTCTTCTGCCATGATCTCGTGCACACGCTCGACATCGCTGGCGTCGCGCACGAAGGACAGTGCGATCAGGTCGGCGCCGATGTTCAGGCCCCAACGAAGATCTGCCTCGTCCTTCTCGCTCAGCGCGGGAACGTTGACAGCGACACCGGGCAGGTTGATACCCTTGTTGTTCGAGACGGGACCGGCGACGATCACCTTGGTGGTCACGACCGTGCCATCGGTCTCGACGACCTCGACGCGCACCTTGCCATCATCGATGAGCAAGAAGTCGCCGGGCTTGACGTCGTTCGGGAGACCCTTGAAGGTGGTTCCGCAGATCTCGCGGTTTCCGACGATGTCTTCCGTGGTGATCTTGAAGATGTCACCCTCAGCGAGGTCGTACGGGCCGCCCTCGAACTTGCCGAGACGGATCTTCGGACCCTGAAGGTCGACGAGAACCGCTACAGCCTTGCCCGCGTCATCCGCCGCGCGACGAACGTTCGCGTAGTTGGCGTCGTGAACCGAGTAGTCACCGTGGCTGAGGTTCAGTCGAGCAACGTCGACTCCTGCTTCGATGATGGCTCGAACATTTTCATAGCTTGAAGTTGCCGGGCCCAGCGTGGCGACTATTTTCGCGCGTCTCAAGTAATTCTCCAGGGTAAGAGGTGAGGGAACAGAACTGGCGACGTTGCCTCAGCCAGCCTACGCGGGCTGCAGGCCGATCGCGACATCATTCGGCATAACGGGCGACGGCAATACCGACTCCCCCATCAGGAACCGGTCGACACTTGCTGCCGCAGCGCGCCCTTCAGCAATCGCCCACACGATGAGCGACTGGCCGCGGCCAGCGTCACCGGCGACGAAAACGCCGGGAATCGTAGACGCGTACGCCCCATCGCGCTCGAAGCCACCGGATGCCGTCACCTCTGGCCGCAGCTCATCGGTGAACAGATCGTGTTCGGGACCGGTGAATCCCATCGCGATCAGGATCAAGTCCGCCGGGATCTCACGCTCCGTACCGCTCTTGGGCACACGCTTGCCGTCGACGTACTCGGTTTCAGCGACGCGCAACGCACGCACCTCGCCGGCCGCGTTCGCGAGGAACTCGACAGTGGATGCCAGGTAGTGACGTTCACCGCCTTCTTCATGCGCGGACTGCACCTCGAAGATGCTCGGCATCATCGGCCAGGGCTGATGATCGGGCCGTTCGGTGCCGGGTTGCGTGCCGATGGCCAAATTGGTGACGCTCAATGCCCCCTGCCGGTGCGCGGTTCCGATGCAGTCAGCACCGGTATCTCCGCCGCCGATGACGATGACGTGCTTGCCCTTGGCCGTGATCTGATCCGTCACCGTGTCACCGGCAACGGCATGGTTCGACTCCACGAGGTACTCCATCGCGAAGTGCACACCGTCCAGGTCGCGCCCCGGCAACGGTAGATCGCGTGGCACCGTCGAACCGGTGGCGATCACCACGGCGTCATAACGTGCCCGCAGATCCGCCCAACTGATGTCCCGGCCGATCTCCACTCCGGCGCGGAAGCGGGTGCCCTCTTCCTGCATCTGGCGCAGGCGGGCCTCGACGTGAGACTTCTCCATCTTGAAGTCCGGGATGCCGTACCGCAGCAGCCCGCCGATACGGTCGTCCCGCTCAAAGACAGCAACCGTGTGTCCGGCCCGCGTCAACTGCTGAGCGGCCGCGAGCCCCGCCGGGCCCGAGCCGACGAGAGCGACGGTCTTCCCGGTGAGTCGCTCCGGCGGCTGCGGCTCCACCCACCCTCTGTTGAAAGCGTTGTCGATGATCGAGACCTCGACCTGCTTGATGGTCACCGCGGGTTGGTTGATTCCCAGCACGCATGCGCTTTCGCACGGTGCAGGACACAGCCGGCCCGTGAACTCGGGAAAGTTGTTCGTCGCGTGGAGGCGTTCGATAGCCGAACGATCCTCGCCGCGCCAAGTCAGATCGTTCCACTCGGGAATGAGATTGCCGAGCGGGCACCCCTGGTGACAGAACGGCACACCGCAGTCCATGCAGCGGCCTGCCTGACGGCGCAGCACCGCCGTCTCCCCCGGCTCGTAGACCTCTTTCCAATCCATGATGCGAACCGGAACGGGGCGCCGTGCTGGCAGCTCGCGCTCCGTCACCTTCAGAAAGCCCTTGGGATCAGCCACCGGTCACCTCCAGGATCCGGCTCCAGACTGCGTCGCCATCCGGATCGATACCGGCTGCCTCTGCTTCCTGGCGCATGGACTGCACCGCCGCGAAGTCACGCGGCAGTACTTTTACGAATTCGGATGCCACGGCATCGAAGCCGTCCAGCATCCGCTGAGCCAATGGAGACTCGGTACGCTCGGCATGCTCGGCGAGCAGGCTGCGCAGTACTTCCAGATCCGCCCGGTCGAGCTCTCGCAGCTGCAGTTCTCCGCTTTCCTGAGACTGCTGGTTGACGTTCTCGGTACGCAGCGCGTGAACATAAGCCACACCGCCGGACATCCCGGCGCCGAGGTTGCGCCCGGTGTTTCCCAGAATCACGGCTACACCACCGGTCATGTATTCCAAGGCGTGGTCGCCGACTCCTTCGACGACCGCGGTCGCACCGGAGTTTCGCACCAGGAACCGCTCCCCTACGACTCCGGAGATAAACATCGCTCCCGAAGTCGCGCCGTAGCCGATGACGTTGCCGGCGATCACATTCTCATGCGGGGCATAGTTCGAGCTGCGCGGTGGGCGAACGACGATATCGCCTCCGGACAGCCCCTTGCCTACGTAGTCATTCGCGTCGCCCTCGAGTCGGAGGATGATCCCTGCGGGCAGGAAAGCGCCGAGTGACTGCCCAGCGGTGCCGTGCAGGGTCACATCGATCGTCTCGCGCGGCAGTCCTGCAGCGCCGAACCGGGCGGTCACCTCATGACCGAGCATGGTGCCGACGGCGCGCTCAGTGTTGCGAATCGGCAGCTCGGCGACGACCGGAGCATTCTCCTCGAGAGCATCCTTCGCCATCGCTATGAGCTGAACATCAAAGTGCTTATCGAGTTCGTGCTCTTGCGGGCGTCCACTCCGACGAGGCTCGGATGCGGGGAACTCCGGTCCTTTCAAGATCGGTGAAAGATCCAGACCGTCCGCTTTCCAGTGAGCTATCGCCGCATTCGCCTCGATGAGGTCGGCGCGGCCGATGATCTCATCAAGCGAACGGAAACCGAGTTCGGCGAGGATCTCGCGCACCTCTTCAGCGATGAACTCCATGAAATTGACGACGAATTCCGGTTTACCCGTGAAACGCTCGCGCAACGCCGGGTTCTGCGTCGCGACGCCCACTGGACAGGTGTCCAAATGACATACGCGCATCATGATGCATCCGCTGACGACCAGCGGAGCGGTTGCGAATCCGAATTCCTCCGCACCCAGCAGTGCACCGATGATGACGTCGCGTCCGGTTTTGAGCTGTCCATCAACCTGCACCACAACGCGATCGCGCATGCCGTTGAGCATGAGTGTCTGCTGAGTTTCAGCGAGGCCCAGCTCCCAGGGTGTCCCCGCGTGTTTCAGCGAATTGAGTGGACTCGCTCCCGTCCCGCCGTCGTGTCCGGAAACCAGGATGACATCGCTGAGCGCCTTCGCGACACCGGCGGAAACCGCACCGATGCCGGATTGGCTCACGAGCTTGGTGTGGATCCGCGCACCGGGGTTCGCGCGTTTCAGATCGAAAATGAGCTGCTTCAGATCTTCGATCGAGTAGATGTCATGGTGCGGTGGCGGCGAAATGAGACCGACTCCCGCGGTGGCATGACGCGTCCGCGCAACCCAGGGGTAGACCTTGCCCGGTGGCAATTGCCCGCCTTCGCCGGGCTTCGCTCCCTGTGCGAGCTTGATCTGGATATCGTCGGACTTCGTCAGATACAGACTCGTCACGCCGAACCGACCGGATGCGACCTGCTTGATGGAACTGCGTCGTTCAGGATCCAGCAGCCGATCGACGTCCTCGCCGCCCTCACCGGTGTTCGACTTGCCGCCGATACTGTTCATGGCGATGGCCAGGGTCTCATGCGCTTCGCGTGAGATAGAGCCGTAGCTCATTGCGCCGGTCGAGAATCGCTTCACGATCGAACTCACGGATTCGACCTCATCCAGTGGCACAGCGGGGTGCGCTCCCTGACGCAGCCGGAACAGCCCGCGCAGCGTCTTCAGCTCAGCAGCCTGGTCATCAACGAGCTTGGCGTACTCGCGGAAGATGTCGTATCGCCGATTACGCGTGGAGTGCTGCAGTCGGAACACCGTCTCGGGGTTGAACAGGTGGGGCGAGCCGTCACGTCGCCACTGGTACTCCCCACCGGTCCACAGGCGCTCATGTGCACGCGCTGCCGCGTCCTCCGGATATGCATAGTCGTGACGGGCCTGATTCTCCGCGAACACGTCTTCGATGTCGATGCCGCCGAGTTTGGTCTCGGTTCCGGTGAAGTACGCGTCGACGAACTCCTGGCCCAGACCAACTGCTTCGAACACCTGAGCGCCCGAGTACGACGAGATCGTGGAGATGCCCATCTTGGACATGATCTTCAAAACGCCCTTGCCGAGCGCGTAGATCAGGTTGCGGACCGCCGTCTCCGGGGTGATCCCGGTGATGAAGCCGGTACGAACCAGATGCTCGACAGTTTCCATCGCCAGGTACGGGTTCACCGCGGAGGCCCCATAGCCCATCAGGGTCGCCACATGATGCACCTCACGCACATCGCCTGCTTCGACGATCAGGCCGACCTTCATGCGGTTCTCGCGCCGGATTAGATGGTGATGGATTGCCGAGACCATGAGCAGCGACGGGATCGGGACGAGGTCCTTGTTCGAGTCCCGATCGGAAAGAATGATGAATTCGGCCCCGCTGGCGATCGCGTCGTCGACCTCGGCACACATCTGGGTGAGCCGTTCCTGCATCGTATGAGCGCCAGCGTCGAAATGATAAAGGCCACTGATCGTGACGGCCGAGCGATTCGGCAGCGCCCGGTCGATATAGCGGATCTTCGCCAGTTCGTCGTTATCGATCACCGGGAAATCGAGCGTGACGGTACGGGTGTGCTCCGGACCCCAGCTCAGCAGGTTCCGCTCCGGGCCGAGCCCGAGCCGAAGGCTGGTGACGACCTCTTCCCGGATCGAATCCAGCGGCGGGTTCGTCACCTGAGCGAACTGCTGGGTGAAGTAGTCGAACAGCAGACGCGGACGCTCGCTGAGCACGGCGATCGGTGTGTCAGATCCCATCGCGCCCAAAGGCTCTGCGCCGTGCTGTCCCATCGGCGTGAGCAGAATGCGCACTTCTTCTTCGGTGTAGCCGAATGTGCGCTGGCGCCGAGTGATGGATGCCGGCGGGTGCACGATGTGTTCGCGCTCGGGAAGTTCCGCTAGCCGCACGGTGCCCTCATCGAGCCATTCCTGCCACGGATGCATCGTCGCAAGGTCGTGCTTGATCTCCTCGTCCTCGATGATCCGCCCGGCCTCGGTATCGACAAGGAACATCTTGCCCGGCTGCAACCGTCCGCGGCGCTTGATGCGCTCCGGCTCGAACTCCAGGACGCCGGTCTCGGAGCCGATCACGACCAGCCCATCCGTCGTCTCGGTCCAACGGCCCGGGCGCAACCCGTTGCGATCAAGGGTTGCGCCGACCAGTGTGCCGTCGGTGAAGATGAGAGCGGCGGGGCCGTCCCAGGGCTCCATGTGATTGGAGTGGTACTCGTAGAAGGCGCGCAGGTCCGGCGCGATGTCCGTCTGCTTCTCATAGGCCTCCGGCACCATCATCATGATCGCGTGGGGCAGGCTGCGGCCGGTGAGAGTCAGCAGTTCCAGGACCTCGTCGAAGGATGCCGAGTCGCTGGCTCCGGGGGTGCAGATGGGCAGCAGCGGGCGAATGTTTCCGAGCAGCTCCGATTCGAGCTGGGACTGTCGTGCACGCATCCAATTGCGGTTGCCGCCGACGGTGTTGATCTCGCCGTTGTGCGCCAGCATCCGCAGCGGCTGCGCGAGCGGCCACGACGGGAAAGTGTTCGTCGAGTAGCGGGAGTGCACAACCGCAAGCTCCGAGGCGAACCGCTCGTCCTGCAGATCCGGGTAAAACGGCTCGAGCTGAAGGGTGGTGACCATTCCCTTGTAGCCGATGGTTCGGCTGGACAGGGAAACGAAATACGCCCCGAGCTCATGACCCGCGCGCTTGCGAAGCCGATACGCGGCGCGATCCAGCGCGATACCGGACAGTCGCTGCTGATCCGCGGGAGCAGGATTCGTGGCGACGAAGAGCTGCTCGAACGCAGGACGCGCTTCGTCGGCGAGCTTGCCGAGGTTCTGGTTGGCGGTGGGAACCACTCGCCAGCCCAGCACCGTGAGGCCCTCTTCGCGAGCGATCTTCTCAACGCCCGCCTTCTGGGTGCGGCGCTCTGCGGCGTGCAACGGCAAGAAGGTGAGGCCTGCGGCGTACTCGCCTGCGGCGGGAAGATCGAAGTCGGTAACTTCGCGGAGGAACGCATCTGGCATCTGCGTGAGGATGCCTGCCCCGTCGCCCGTTCCGGAGTCGGAACCGATAGCGCCGCGGTGCTCGAGGTTGCGTAAGGCCTCTAGTGCTAACTGGATGATGTCGTGCGCCGCGCTTCCGCGGAGCGTTGCGACCATGGCTAGGCCGCAGGCATCCTTTTCGAATGCCGGGTTGTACATGCCCTGCTTCGGGGGGTAAGCGCCTGATGCGCCATAGGGAGGTTGAAAGTACACCTGTACCGTCCTCAGATACTCAAGTGACACTGGGGACGACGTTGGCCCGCTCGTTCAGTGCAATGGATTCCTTACTCGGCGAGTGAGGCTTCGGGAGCTTCCCTCACTCAGGGAGCGGTGCTTGTGGCGGTGGCTCCGGTGGAAACTTCGACGGGAGGCTCGCTCACATCGACGAAGTCGTCGAGATTGTTCTGCGATTCTACAACAGCGTCGGCATCCTTCCGGCCCCGTCCGGGGACGTACGGCGATGCCTCACGTCCGGTGTGACGGCGGCTCTGCACGATCAGGATGACGATACCGACGACGACGCTGAGAATCGCTGCCCACACGTTGCTGCGCAGACCCAGGATGATCTCGCTTGGGTCGATACGAATCGATTCCCAAAGGATGCGGCCGGCGCTGTACCAGATGAGGTAGATCGCGAAGACCTTGCCCCACTGCAGGCTGAGCTTGTGACCGATCCACAGCAGGAAGAAGACGCCGAGCACGTTCCAGATGACCTCATAGAGGAACGTCGGGTGAAATAGCGTGCCCTCGGCAAGGCCGGGAGGGAAGGCTACATTGTCCGATTCGATCTCCAGGCCCCAGGGAAGATCGGTGGGAAGGCCGAACAGTTCGTGGTTGAACCAGTTGCCGAAACGACCCATCGCCTGTGCCAGCAGCAATCCGGGCGCGAGAGCGTCAGCGAACGTCCAGAACCGGATGCCGGTCCACTTGCAGCCGAGGTATGCGCCGACGGCACCGCCCAGAAGCGCACCGAAGATGGCGATACCGCCCTCCCAGATCGCCCAGACCGAACCCGGCTCCAAGGGATTCCAGGTGTTCTTGCCTTCTCCGAAGTAGAAGTTCGGATGCGTGAGCACGTGGAAGATGCGCGCGCCGATGATCGCCAGCGGAACGGCGAGGATCGCGATGTCGATGACAACCCACGGCTCTGCTCCACGCCGGGTCAGCCTGTTATTAGTCAGAAGCGTGGCCACCACGATGCCGGCGATGATGCACAGCGCGTAGAAGTGAATCCGCAGCGGACCGAGGTCGATGTAGCTGACAGCGGGGCTCGGGATGCTGGTGAGCACGCCGGTGAAGGCTGTGTGGAGCGCGAGGGACATGAGTGCGATTCTAGTTCCCGTGTGAGGTGGCCGCCGACGAAGTGCCGGCGGTGAGGGTTTTGGTGACGTCGGCCAGGGCATCCAGTCCCCCGTCGCGCAGAGCGCGTACGAGGGCGGTTCCAACGATCGCGCCGTCGGCGTAGTCGACGACGTCCGCGATCTGGTCGGCGGTGGAGATGCCGATGCCGACACAGGCGCGAGTCGCGCCGTGCGTACGCAGGCGGCTGACCAGCGTGCGCGCTGCCTTATCGAGTTGCGCACGCTCGCCCGTGATGCCCATGGTGGAGACCGTGTAAATGAATCCGGTCGAGGACTTCACGACGAGCTCGAGGCGTTCGTCGGTGGAGGTGGGGGCTGCCAGGAAGATCCGATCCAGACCGGTGCGTTCGCTGGCGGCGATCCACTCCCCTGCCGCTTCTGGCGTGATGTCTGGAGTGATGATCCCCGCACCGCCGGCCGCCAGAAGGTCATCGGCGTAGCGGTCGATGCCGTACTGCACGATCGGGTTCCAATAGGTCATCACCACGACGGGCACATCAGTCGCCGCCGCGATGGCCTTCACCGCAGTGAACAGGTCGCGGGTTCTGAAACCCGCTGCCAGCGCGCTGCGGGTGGCTTCCTGGATGATTGGTCCGTCCATCACCGGGTCGCTGTAGGGCGGACCGAGTTCGATGACGTCGGCGCCGTTCTCAGCGAGTGTGATCGCGGCCTGGATGCTGGTCTCAAGATCCGGGAAACCAACCGGCAGGTAGCCGATGAACGCACCGCGTCCAGCATCCTGAGCCTTTTGCAGGGCGCGTTCGATACGACTCATCGGGCAGTCTCCATACCGGCGGCGCTGTCATACAGATCGAAGTAGCGCGCGGCCGTATCCATGTCTTTGTCGCCGCGTCCGGACAGACACACCGCGATGATCGCATCCGGCCCGAGTTCTGCACCCAACCGAAGCGCGCCGGCCAGTGCATGGGCCGATTCAATCGCCGGAATGATGCCCTCGGTGCGACTCAGAAGTCGTAGCGCCTGCATCGCCTCATCATCGGTTGCGGGAATGTACTCCGCACGGCCGATATCGGCGAGCCAGGAGTGCTCGGGGCCGACGCCGGGATAGTCCAAGCCCGCCGAGATCGAGTGGGACTCGATCGTCTGGCCGTCCTCATCCTGCAGCAGGTACGTACGTGCACCGTGCAGCACGCCCGGACGACCACGCTCGATCGATGCCGCATGCCTGTCGGTGTCCACGCCGTCACCGGCAGCTTCCACACCGTAGAGCTTCACGTTCTCGTCATCCAGGAAAGCGTCAAACATACCGATCGCGTTCGATCCGCCGCCCACGCACGCCACGACGGCGTCAGGCAGACGACCGACCTCGTCCAGCAGCTGCTGGCGGGCCTCTTCTCCGATGATCTTCTGGAAGTCACGCACCATCGCGGGGAACGGGTGGGGACCGGCGGCGGTACCGAAGATGTAGTTGGTGGTCTCGACGGTGGCGACCCAGTCGCGGTACGCGTCGTTGATCGCATCCTTGAGGGTGCGCGAACCGGTGGTGACGGAAACGACCTCGGCACCCAGCAGACGCATGCGCGCAACGTTCAATGCCTGACGCTCGGTGTCGACTTCGCCCATGTAGATCGTGCAGTCCAGGCCGAACAGCGCTGCCGCTGTCGCTGTGGCGACACCGTGCTGACCGGCTCCGGTCTCGGCGATCACGCGTGTCTTGCCCAAGCGCTTGGTGAGCAGCGCCTGACCGAGCACGTTGTTGATCTTGTGGCTGCCGGTGTGGTTCAGATCTTCACGCTTGAGGAACACCCGTGCGCCGCCGGCATGGGCCGCGAAGCGCTGCACCTCGGTCAGCGCCGAGGGCCGGCCAGCGTAGCTGCCCAGCAGTCCGGCGAGCTCTGCACGAAACGCCTCGTCAGCGATGGCTTCTTCGTAGGCCACGGTCAGTTCATCGATCGCTGCGATGAGCGACTCCGGCATGTACCGGCCGCCGAACTCGCCGAAGAACGGACCCGGCTGGTCGCGCAGGCTCATCCCACCTCCAGGAAACTCTTCAGGGTGGCGACCGGGTCCCCGGTCACCAGCGCTTCGCCGATCAGCACCACGTCTGCTCCTGCAGAGCGGTAGCGCGCGACGTCGGCGGGCTCGAGCACAGCAGACTCAGCGATCTTCACAGCATCCGCAGGAATCCGGTCCACCAGAGTGCTGAACAGGTCGCGGTCCAGCTCCAGCGTCTTGAGATTGCGAGCGTTCACTCCGATGAGTGCTGCGCCCAGGTCGATCGCTGCTTCGAGCTCCTCTGCCGAATGGGTCTCCACCAGCGGGGTCATCCCGAGTTCCGTGATCAGGGTGTAGAGCTGCTGCAGCACCTTCGGCTCCAGACCTGCAACGATCAGCAGGGCGAGATCGGCCCCCGCCGCGCGCGCTTCGAGCACCTGATACGGGGTGGCGATGAAGTCTTTGCGCAGCACCGGAACCGAGACGCGATCGGTGACGGCCTCGAGGTCGGCCAGGCTTCCGCCGAAACGGCGCTCTTCGGTGAGCACGCTGATCGCTGAGGCGCCACCGAGCTCGTAGAGGCCCGCCTGGTGCGCAGGATCCGGGATCTCGGCGAGAGCACCGCGAGAAGGACTCGCGCGCTTGACCTCGGCGATGATCTTGACGCGTTCTGCCGGTGCGAGTGCGGCCAGCGCATCCCTGGCCGCTGGGCGCGCGAGCGCGGCCTTTTCGACCTCGGCGAGGGGGCGTGTCAGCGCACGACGCTCAGCGTCCTGGACTGCGCCGGCCGTCAGGTCGGCGAGGACCATCAGTGGCCCTTCGGCGAGTACTTGGGTCCGTTCACTCCCCATCCGGCTTTCGCCAGAATCGGGCCGAGAAGAGCGCCGACGACGATGATGCCGACCGAGATCCACACAAACAGCGGCGCTTCGAAGCAGAACGCTACCGTGCCGGCCGCGACGCCGATCAGCATGACCACCACAGCGGTCCAAGCCGCAGGCGAGTGTCCGTGGCCGGGGTCAGCAATGGGGTTGGTCATGTTCTCCTCCGAGGCAGTCATGGGGTATTGCAATCAGTCTATCCGGGTCATTGGGTGGGGTCTGTCCCGCGCGACAGGTCATCCCAGGAGTCAATGGCATCAACGGTGCCCTCAGCGTCGTGAACGGTGTCGGTGCGGTAGCGCTTGCCCCCGCTCTTCCACCGCCTCGCCGTCGACAGCACGAACAGCGCGGTGGCGATCAACAGCACCCATCCGATCAGAGCAGCCCACGGCCACAGAGATGGAGAGAGCGTTTGGATGACGTCGGCAACGGCTGTTCCGCCGGCAAGACCTGTGGTCTCAGTCACCGTCGGAGCGTACGCCGCCTCGGGCGCCTCGATGAGGATCTCGGCCGTCCACCAGGTCAGAAAGCCTCCGGCGAGCAGCGCAATGACCGCAAAGACATAGCGCAGCACCACTCCGGCGATGGCCAGCGCCGCGCCGAGCGCGAGCACGGCAAGACTCAGAGGTGCCAGCAGCGCGAGAGCATCCGCACCGGGGATCAGAATCGGCTCACCGCCATCGGAGCGCTGGAGTGTCAGCCAGGTCTGCGTAGACGAGATGATTCCGATGCCGCCCGCGAGCAGAAATCCGATGGCCGCGGTGCTGCGGCCGCGCTTGACCGCGTTCATTCTGGGGTGCCTGACTCCGCCTGTTCAGCGGAAAAGGCGACAGCTTCGAGGTCGTTCGCATCGAAGCATGTGCGTGTTCCGGTGTGGCACGCGGGTCCGATCTGCTCGACGAGCAGCAGGATGGCGTCACCGTCGCAATCCAGACGCGCTTCGCGCACCTGCTGCACGTGGCCTGAGGTATCGCCCTTGCGCCAGTATTCCTGCCGTGAGCGGGACCAGTAGGTGACGCGACCGGTAGTCAGAGTGCGCCGAAGAGCCTCAGCATCCAGCCAAGCCAGCATGAGAACCTCACGCGTGTCCCACTGCTGCACGATCGCGGGCGCCAAGCCGTCGGCGTTCCACACCACCTGGGCGATACGCGCTTCCAGATCAGTCATCAGCATCGCCCCGCTCGCTAGATGCCGCGTCTCGAACCAGAATCCCCTCAGCGCGCATAGCGGCCTTGACGTCACCGATGGTGAACGCCCCAGAGTGAAAGACACTCGCGGCCAGCACAGCATCCGCACCGGCCTTGATCGCGGGCGCGAAGTCGGTGACAGCGCCCGCGCCGCCGGAAGCGATCACGGGAACCGACGAGACTTCGCGCATCAGGCGCACCAACTCGAGATCGAAGCCGTCGCGGGTGCCGTCGGCGTCGATGGAGTTGACCAGCAGTTCACCGGCACCGCGCTCGATCGCCTCACGTGCCCAGTCCAGTGCGTCCAGCGTTGTTGCCGTGCGTCCGCCATGGGTGGTGATCATGAAGCCGGATGCCGTAGTCGTCGATCTTTTGATGTCGAGCGAGAGTACGAGCACCTGCGAGCCGAAACGATCCGCGATCTCGCCGATCAGATCGGGTCGCGCGATCGCGGCTGAGTTGACACCGATCTTGTCTGCGCCAACGCCCTGCAGCCGGGCGACGTCTTCAACGCTGCGAATGCCCCCACCAACGGTGAGCGGAACGAACACCTGTTCGGCGGTGCGCTGAACGACGTCATAGGTGGTCGCGCGCTCATCGACCGTGGCGGTGACATCGAGGAAGGTGATCTCGTCGGCTCCCTGCGCAGCGTAGTGCGCCGCGAGTTCGACAGGATCGCCCATGTCGCGCAGGTTCTCGAAGTTCACGCCTTTGACGACGCGACCTGCTGCAACATCGAGGCATGGGATCACTCGGCTGGTGAGAGTCATCAGAGCCTCGCAGCGTGGATCGCGGTGACCAGCAGCGCTCTGGCGCCCAGAGCGTACAGATCATCCATCACACCGTTGATGCCCTTCTGCGGGATCATCACACGCACGGCCACCATGGAATCGTCCTTCAGCGGCGAAATCGTCGGCGACTCGCGGCCCGGAGCGATCGCAACGGCTTTTTCGAGCAGTTCGACCGGAAGCACGTAGTCCAGAAGTGCATACCGTCGTGCGACGATTACACCGCGCAGGCGACGCAGTAGTTTGTCGGTTCCCTCCGCGTCGCCGGGACGGCTGATGAGAACGGCTTCGGATTCGATGATGACCGGACCGAAGATCTCCAGCCCCGCCTGCCGCAGGGTGGTGCCCGTCTCCACGACATCGGCGATCGCATCGGCAACGCCCAAGCGCACAGCGGACTCTACGGCCCCATCGAGCGACACCAGGGTGGCCTCGATGCCGTGCTCGCGCAGGAAGCGGTCCACCAGACCGGGATAAGCGGAGGCGATGCGCGCTCCTGAAAGCTCCTCGATCGTGGAGTACTGCCCGCTGGGAGCAGCGAAACGGAAGGTCGACCGCGCGAATCCGAGTTCTTGGATCTCCCGCGCCTGCTGGGGGACATCGCGCAGCAGGTCACGGCCAGTGATGCCCACATCGAGCGCACCCGATGCCACGTACGTGGCGATGTCACGTGGGCGGAGGAAGAAGAACTCAACGCCGTTGGGTGCGTCGACGAGGTGGAGAGTCTTGGAATCACGGCGGCCGGCATAACCGGCTTCGGCGAGCATCTCGGCGGCGGTCTCAGACAGTGAGCCCTTGTTGGGGACAGCAATACGAAGCATGGGGCGCTTTCAGATCAGAGGGGAAGGGTCGGGAACGCTTCACAGATGTCGGTAGACATCCTGAAGGCTCAGTCCCTTCGCGATCATCATCACCTGCAGGTGATAAAGCAGCTGCGAGATCTCCTCGGCAGTTTCATCGTTTGATTCGTACTCGGCAGCCATCCATACCTCGGCTGCCTCTTCTACGATCTTCTTGCCGATCGTGTGTACACCGCCGTCGAGCTCGGCGACGGTTCCGGATCCGGTTGGGCGGGTCTCGGCCTTGACGCTGAGCTCAGCGAACAGCTCGTCGAAAGTCTTCACGATTCCAGGCTAGCGGCTCGCGCACGCTCTCGAAGCCCGTGGATGGCCGCTTCGATGTTCTCGGCACCGAATACGGCAGATCCCGCGACGAATGTGTCGGCGCCCGCCTCGGCTGCCTGCGCAATCGTGTCGAGTGATATGCCGCCGTCGACCTGGAACCAGACCGTCGAGTTGCGCCGCCGAGCTTCCTCGACCAGCGCACGCAGCTTCGGCATGGTCGAAGACAGGAAGCCCTGACCGCCGAAACCGGGTTCGACAGTCATCACGAGGATCTGATCAAACTCATCCATGATCTCGTAGAGGCTGTCACCGGCAGTGTCCGGTTTGATGGCGACCCCGGCGCGGGAGCCGATCTCACGGAGGCGTCGGGCAAGTTCCACTGGACGGGCCGTTGCTTCCAGATGGAAGGTGACGCTGGCTGCGCCCAGCTCGGCGTACCCCGGCGCCCAACGATCGGCATCCGAGATCATGAGATGAACATCCAGCGGCACCGGGCTCGTCGCTTGAATACGTTCCACCATCTGCGTCCCGAATGTCAGATTGGGCACGAAGTGATTGTCCATGACATCGACGTGCACGAAATCAGCGGATGCGATGCGCTCCAGATCCGCCTGCATATTGACGAAGTCCGCGGACAGGATGCTGGGGTTGATGCGCGGGGCCGAGGGAAGGCTCATGGGGTCATTCTCCTAGCTCATAGTGCGCTGCAGGAGCGCGAGGAACATCGCGTCGGTGCCGTTGCGGTGCGGCCACAGCTGCACTCTGCCGGTCCCGTCGGATGCCAGGTCGATGGGACTGTCGACGAGCGATGCGAGGATCGCCGCGGCATCCAGTTCAACGACGTCATCGCGGGTGCGCAGCACCTCGGCGACCACGCCGCTGGTCTCGGCGAGGTGCGGCGAGCACGTGACGTACGCGACCACACCGCCCGGTGCGAGAGCATCGATGGCACCGGCGAGCAGCTGCTCCTGCAGCGGGACCAGCTCGGCGACATCGGCCGGCGTCTTGCGCCAGCGTGCTTCGGGGCGACGACGCAGAGCGCCCAGTCCCGTGCAAGGCGCGTCGACGAGGATCCGGTCGAACCGCGCAGGGTTCGCTGCAACCAGGTCGCGCCCGTCCTGCTCGTGGACAGTGACCTCACCGGGCACGGCCTGCAACGCCTTGCGGACGAGCCCTGCGCGTGCCGGGATCACCTCGTTGGCTTCGAGCGTGACCTCGTGCTGGTTCGCGATGGCCGCAAGCAGTGCTGTCTTGCCGCCGGGGCCGGCACAGAGGTCGAGCCACTGCTCCCCCGCCGCAATCGGCTTCGCAGCGGCTAGCGCGAGGGCGACGAGCTGCGAGCCCTCGTCCTGCACGCGGATCCTGCCGCCGGCTTCGGAGATCATCTTCAGCGGGTCTCCGCCCGGTGAAGCGAATGCGGTCGGTGCGTAGGGACGGGCGGGAGTACCGCGCTCGGCGAGGCCGGGAAGGGCGACGAGGGTGACCTGAGGCGAGACGTTGTCGGCCTCGAGGAGCTCTTCCAGCTCTTCGACTCGGCCTTCGGCAGCGAGTGCACGCCGCAGCGCGCGGATGATCCAAACCGGGTGCGCGGTGCGCAGCCCCAGCCGCTCATCGTCCGAGCGTGCCGCCGCTTCGATGCGTTCCTGCCACACACCGGGTGTGTCTTGAGAGATTCGACGCAGCACGGCATTGGTGAATCCGGACGGTCCCCTACCGACAGCATCAGAGACGAGGTTCACGGACTCGTTGACCGCTGCGTGCGAGGCGACGCGGGTAGCGAGCAACTGGTGGGTGGCGAGGCGCAGAGCGTCGAGCACCGGCGCGTCGATCTCGTCCGCTGGCCGGCCGGCAGCGGCGGCGATGATCGCGTCGTAGGTGCCGCGTCGGCGGAGCGTGCCATAGGTGAGTTCGGTCGCCAGCCCCGCATCCTGCGGGTTCAGCTGGGCCTCGGCGATCGCCGAGGGCAGCAGCAGGTTCGCATAGGCATCAGAGTCGCTGACGGCGCGGAGAACGTCGTAGGCGACGCGGCGCGCAGGAGACACTTGGCGTGCCTGTGGCGCACGCGCGGGGCGGCGCTGCTGTGCTCCGCGTGCCGGGGAACTCTGTCTGGCGTTACCGCGCCTCTGCTGGCCGGTCATGCGCCGAACCGCACGTTCTCGTCGGCGCGGAGACCCCGCCACCAGTCGGTGGCATTCATCGCGCCCTTGCCAGCGGGGTGCACGCGGGTCACCGCCACGGGTGTTGTTCCGGTGCCGACCAGCAGCGCCTGTTTCGTCGTCCAGACAGTTCCGGGCGCCTGCGCCTCGGCGTCGATCGGCGCCATCTCCAAGACCTTCACGCGAAGTCCTTCGACCGTCGTATGGGCGCCGGGTTCGGGCGTGACGCCGCGGAACCGGGCGAACAGCTCGGCCGCGGACTGCGTCCACTCCAGCGCACCGTCTTCGAGGGTGAGCTTGGGGGCGACGGTGGCCTCGCCCTGCTGCGCAACAGCCACGCCGGTGCCATCAGCGATGGATGCGACGACATCTGCTGTCAGGCCTGCCCCGTCGTCCGCGAGGATCCGCAGGGCGACGTCCGCGGTCGCGTCCGCCGCAACCGGCACCGTGCGAGCGGCATAGACGTCACCGGCATCCAACGCGGGAACCAGCTGGAAGACGCTGGCGCCGAGTTCGGTATCTCCGGCGATCAGCGCGCGCTGCACGGGGGCAGCGCCCCGCCACTGCGGCAGCAACGAGAAGTGCAGGTTGATCCACCCGTGTTCAGGAGCAGACAGCAATGGCTCGCGCACCAGCCCGCCATAGGCGACGATAACGCCCAGCTCAGGCTCCAGCGCCGTGATCTTTTCGGTGGCCTCGTCATCCAGGCGTGCGGCCTTGATGATCGGCAGCCCCAGCTCCTCGGCAGCCTGAGCCACGGGCGAGGGTGTGAGGACGCGTTTACGCCCCAGCGGGGCATCCGGTCGGGTGATGACGGCTGCGATCTCGTGCGAACGCACGAGGGTTCGCAGAGTCGGGACGGCTGCGGCGGGGGTGCCGGCGAAGACGAGGCGCATAAAGGTTCTCCGGAAGGAAGGGATTAAAGCTCTGGATCGAGGATATCGAGCCGCAGTGATAGTGGGATGCGGTTGTTGCCTGCTTTGCCCCGTCGCCGTTTGACAGCTTCGGCAACGACCGCGGCACGAAGTGTCGTCGCCACTGTCGCGCCGGCGGCGTACTCGAAGCGGACGAGCGCCCGGACACGGTCCTCATCGGATTCGATCGGCACCGGGCCGAGAATGGCGTCAGCCGGTAACGGCAGTGCACGCAGGCTCGTGAGTGCGCGCTCCACGGATGCCCCGATCCCCTCGATCAGGGCGACTCTCGCTGCCGGCGGCATGTGCAGCGGTGCACGCTCCGCCAGCTCGGAACGGGCGTAACCGGACTGGTTCCAGGTCGCCAGCGCCCGAGCCACCGGTCCATCGACGCCGACCAGGTGGATCGGTGCTCCGGGAGCTGCCAGAGCGGCGGCATTCGACCACCAGCGCAGGCACGACTCACCGACGCGGAGGTCGGGGGCCTGCAGCATTCGGGAGCCGTCCAACAGCACAACGGCACGATATCCGCCCTCGGCGATCGGCTCCGCTCCCCTGGTGGCGACAACGAGTGCGGGCTTGTCCGACACCGATTCGACCGGGTGGGCGCCATCGGCGATGATCACGCGCACGCCGGGGAATGCGCGCCCCAGCTCGTCTGCGGTTCGCTCACTCCCGGATGACGCCAACCGCAGCTGAGTGGATGAACACGAGGGGCACGCCCACGCCCGAGCCGACCGTCCGCACCAGCCGCACACCGGCACGGCACCGCGATGGCGCGCGCCCAGCGGGCCGCCACAGGGTGCACAGCGTGCGGGCGCGCGGCATTCAGCGCAGACGAGAGTGGGCGAGAATCCGGGTCGGGAAACCTGAACCAGCACCGGGCCGGATTCGGTGGCAGTGCGGGCCGCTGCGAAAGCGCTGGAGTGCACCCGCTGCGTGGGCGCTTCCAGTTCATGCTGTGTGCTCAGCACGACCTTCGGCAGGACCCGGCGCGCTGCACGGACGTCCTGCAGCCAGCCGTGGATCACCAGTCGCTCAACGTCGGTAGTCCGGCTGTGCGCAGCCACCAGCAGCGCAGAGGATTCCTGCTCCTGCCGCAGCAGCGCCGCGTCCCGGGCGTGCACGTAGGGTGCGAGGGGCTCGCCGAGGAGCGAGTCGCCGTCATCCCAGATCGCCACGAGTCCCGCACGCACCGGCGAATACACGGCCGAGCGGTTTCCGACAACCACGCAGGGCGCGTCTTCCAGTGATCGCAAGAACCCGCGATAGCGGTCTGGATTTGTCTGCCGCGAATCGTGGCGCACGATGGCTTCGGCAGGCAGCATCGTCTCCAACGCCGTCAAAAGACGATCCAGATCGCGGTGATCGGGAACCACGAGGATCGATGATGCACCGGCAGCAAGGGTGTGGGTGGCAGCGGCCGCGAGCAGCTGTGTCCACCGCGGCATATCGTCGCGGATTCCGGGGATCGCTTCGACCCCTGCTCGTCCGCGTTCATCGAGCACGGCGCTCAGTCCCTCGTACTCGCTGAGTACTGCGCTGGCTCGGGCGATCGCATCCGGACCCAACACAGGAACCGGTGCATCCGCCTTCCAGGCCTTCTCTACACGCACCTGTCGTTTGGGGATCACCAGACGCAGAATGTCGGATGCCGACCCTGCTGCCCGGTCCGCGGTACGACGCGCGAGCCGGTAGAGGCGATCCGGTAGAACGGCGATCTGCGATACGACGTTGTCCACCTCGGAGAGTGGACGCTCAGCGTCATCCTCTTCAGCCACCTCGACAACGTAACCATCGACAAGACGTCCGGCGCTGCGCAATGGCACCCGCACCCGAACCCCGGGAGAGACGTCGCCGAGTTCCGCCGGTAGCGCGTAGTCGAACAGCCGGTCCAGCTGGGGCAGCGGAGAATCCAGCTGCACCCGCGCGATGCGCCGGCTCATCGCCGGGCTCCGCGCGTGCCCATCACAGTCCTGCGGCGCGGCGCAACTCGTCTGCGCGGTCGGTTCGCTCCCATGTGAAGTCAGGAAGCTCACGGCCGAAGTGTCCGTATGCTGCGGTCTGCCGGTAGATCGGACGCAGCAACTGCAGCTCTTCGATGATCGCCTGGGGTCGGAGGTCGAAGACGGTGCGAATCGCCTCGGTGATCACCTCGTCGGAGACCTTTCCGGTTCCGAATGTCTCGACATACAGTCCGACCGGACGCGCGACGCCGATCGCATAGGCGACCTGCACTTCGAGGCGATCGGCCAGGCCGGCTGCCACGGCATTCTTCGCCACCCAGCGCATCGCGTAAGCGCCCGAGCGGTCGACCTTGGACGGATCCTTGCCGCTGAACGCACCACCGCCGTGGCGCGCTGCACCGCCGTAGGTGTCGATGATGATCTTGCGACCGGTCAGCCCGGCGTCGCCCTTGGGGCCACCGGTCACGAAGGGGCCCGCCGGGTTGATGAAGTAGCGGTCAGCTGCCGGCATCTCCAGGCCCGTGCTCTCCAGAACCGGGTCGATGACGAGGCGCCGAACCTGTTCCTTGAGCTCATCCTGTGCAATGTCGGGGTGGTGCTGCGTGGAGAGTACGACGGCATCGATCGTCTTGGGCGTGAAGCCCTCGTAACCGAGTGTGACCTGGGTCTTGCCGTCCGGCCGCAGGAAGGCCAATTCGCCGGAACGGCGCACCTCGGTGAGGCGCTCCGCGATCCGGTGCGCAGTGTGCCCCGCCATCGGCATCAGTTCCGGCGTCTCGATCGTCGCGAACCCGAACATGATGCCCTGATCGCCTGCGCCCAGGCTGTCGAGCGCATCGACCGAGCTGCCATCACGCTGTTCCTGTGCCTGGTCAACGCCGTGGGCGATATCGGTGGATTGCTCCCCCACCGAAATGCTCACGCCACAGGAATCGCCGTCAAAGCCGGTCTCACTGGACGTGTATCCGATGCTGTTGACGACCTCGCGGACGATCGTCGGAATATCGACGTACGCCTCGGTGCGGATCTCTCCTGCAACGTGCACGAGTCCGGTGGTGACCAGGGTCTCCACCGCGACTCGTGAACCGGGGTCTTTAGCGATCAGCCCATCGAGGATGCTGTCAGAGATCTGGTCGCAGATCTTGTCAGGGTGTCCCTCGGTGACGGACTCAGACGTGAAAAGGCGCAGCGCGCTCATCGACGAAGCAGCCCTCACTCGACGTGGCGAAGGCGCAGCTTGTCCTCGTTGATCTCGTGAAGCGCGATGGTGAGCGGCTTGTCCTCGACGGACGAGTCGACCAACGGTCCGACGTTGTCGAACAGGTTGCCCTCGTGGAGATCTGCGTAGTAGTCGTTGATCTGACGTGCACGCTTGGACGCGTAGATCACGAGCTCGTACTTCGAGTCGACTCGGTCGAGCAGGTTGTCGATGGGGGGATCGATGATGCCCTTGGTGTGGTGTCCGGCCATGGTGGGACCTCCAGATCAGGCGACGGGTTCGTCGCGAAGTCGAATCGGCGGGCGCGCGACCCTGTGACGGGCTCAGGGAACGCTCAGCGCGCAGACGCCTCAGACAATCCTACGACCTCGCGCGCAGCTCGGGCGACTTCCTCGTTCACAATCAGATAATCGAACTCATTCTGCGCGGCCAATTCGACCTTCGCAGTGCGCAGTCGACGGGCGCGCTCTTCTTCGTCCTCGGTCCCTCTGCCGACCAGCCGGTGCACGAGTTCATCCCACGATGGCGGCAGCAGGAACACCAGCGTCGCCGACGGCTCTGCCGCACGGACCTGACGCGCTCCCTGCAGATCGATCTCGAGCAGCACAGTCTTGCCCTCGGCCAGGGCGGCATCGATCGGGCGCCGCGGTGTGCCGTACCGCGAACGATTATGAACGACCGCGTGCTCCAGGAGCTCTCCCGCTGCAACCATCCGATCGAACTCGGCCTCGTCGACGAAGAAATAGTGCACGCCGTCGGTCTCGCCGGGGCGCGGCGCGCGGGTGGTCGCCGACACCGAGAGGTGGATCTCAGGGTGATGCTCGCGGATGTAGGCGGCAACGGTGCCCTTGCCGACCGCAGTGGGCCCGGCAAGAACCAACAGTCGGCTGCGTCCGGCGCGCGGACCGTGCTCAGGGAATCGAAGATCAAGCCACTGCAGGAGGCTCGTGCGCTGGCGGACGCCGAGACCGCCCAAGCGCTTCACAGGCGAGATATCGAGGTCAAGCAGAATCCGGTCGCGTTTGCCGACACCGATGGCTGGCAGCGCGATCAGAAAATCCGTGATGCGCATGGAACCGGCAACCGAGTCCGCATCATCGAATGCCTGCCGGGCGACAGCCTGCGGCGCTACGACACGCATCGTGAGCGAACGCTTCACAGCAGCACGCGCACGACGACGCTCGACGGCGCGACGGGCCGCGGCGGCGCGATCTACTTCGGGGATACTGCGCTCAGCCATTCAGAGCCTCCTGATACTCCGCAACACGGGAGTCTATTGTCGCGGTCAGAGCCTCGAAACCGGCTGACAGGATGCTCCGACTCTCGGTCGCAATAACCATCGCTGCTGCATCGCCGAAGCGTGCGGAGAGGTCGGCGGGTCCTGCACCCTGCGCGCCGAACCCGGGCGCGAGGATGGGTGCCGGTGGGGCGAACGGTGAAATGCCGGCATCCGACCATTCGACGGTTGCGCCGATGACGAAACCAACGCTCGCCCAGCGCCCGGCTGGTGTGACCTGGGCGTTACGACTGCTGACCTGTTCGATAATCGATCCGGAGACGGTCTGCCCGACATCCACGCCCGAATCCGCAATCGTGCGCGCCCGCTGGACATTGTGCGCCTCGGGGTTGCTTGTCGCGGCCAGGACGAACACGCCCTTGCCATGACTCTCCGCGAGCGAGAACGTGTGATCCAGCGTGCCAATGCCCAGATAAGGGTTCACCGTGAGCGCATCTGCCTCGAGCGGCGAGCCGGGCGTCAACCAGGCCGCAGCATAAGCATCCATCGTGGTGCCGATGTCGCCGCGTTTGGCATCCGCAATCACGAGCAGATCGGCGTCACGAGCGGCTCGGAGCACATCTTCCAGCGCAGCGAATCCGGCCGAACCGAAGCGCTCGAAGAACGACACCTGCGGCTTCACCAGACCGACGCGTCCGATGGCAGCATCCACGGTCCGCAAGCCGAAATCGCGTACGCCTGCCGCTGAATCAGGCAGGCCCCAGGCCTGCAGCAACGATCCGTGCGGATCGATCCCCACGCAGAGCGGGCCGCGTGTGCTGAGCACTGCGCGGACCCGCTCTCCGAAGCGTTCGGTCACAGGGCTGCCTGTCGGTCGATCGCATACTCCTGCAGGCTCTTGACGCTGAAGCCCTGGTCTGCGGCATCCATCCCGCTGACGGCAGCGCCGAGCACGGCGATGGTCGTGAACAGCGCCTTGTCTGCGGCCACGGCTGCCGCGCGGATCTCGTAACCGTCTGCGCGTGCGGCCCCACCGGACGGCGTGTTCACGATGATGTCGATCGCGCCGTTGTTGATGAGGTCGACGATATTCTCGCGGCCATCCTGCTGGGTCTCACTGAACTTCGACACGACCTGCACCTTGATGCCGTTGCGCGAGAGAATCTCGGCCGTGCCCTCGGTTGCGACAAGGTCGAAGCCCAACTGCTGCAGGCGGTGCGCGGGCAGGATCACTGCGCGCTTGTCTGCGTCGGCGACCGAGATGAACACCGTGCCGGACGTGGGCATGCCCCCGTACGCGGCAGCCTGGCTCTTCGCGAATGCAGTCGGGAAGTCCTTGTCGATTCCCATGACCTCACCGGTGGAGCGCATCTCCGGGCCGAGCACGGAGTCAACGATCTTGCCGTCCTTGGTGCGGAACCGCTTGAACGGAAGCACCGCTTCCTTGACGGAAACCGGAGCATCCAGCGGGACGCGGGAGCCGTCAGACTGCGGCAGCAGACCTTCGTCCTTGAGCTCGGCGATCGTTGCACCCACCATGATGCGGCTCGCGGCCTTCGCCATCGGAATGCCGAGTGCCTTCGACACGAAGGGAACGGTGCGGCTTGCGCGCGGGTTCGCCTCGATCACGTAGAGCACATCCGCGCTGACGGCGAACTGCACGTTGAGCAGGCCCCGTACACCGACGCCCTCGGCGATCGCGAGAGTCGCCTCACGCACACGGTCTACGTCGCTGCGACCCAGCGACATCGGTGGCAGCGTGCAGCTGGAGTCGCCGGAGTGGATGCCAGCCTCTTCGAGGTGCTCCATCACACCGCCGATGTACAACTCGCTTCCGTCGTACAGTGCGTCCACATCGAGCTCGATGGCGTCGTCCAGGAACCGGTCGACGAGCAGCGGGGTGCCGGGACCGACGATGACCTCACCGGCGGTGCGCACGAAGTAGTCGCGCAGGCTCGGGGTGTCGTAGACGATCTCCATGCCGCGGCCGCCGAGCACGAAGCTCGGGCGCACGAGCACCGGGTATCCGATGTCCTCGGCGATCACAACGGCGCCGTCGGCGTCCGTCGCCGTGCCGTGGCGGGGCGCGACGAGGCCGGCCCTGTCGAGCAGCTGCGAGAACAGCTCGCGTTCCTCGGCGATGTCGATCGCCTCGGGGCTGGTGCCCAAGACCGTGTAGCCGGCGGCCTGGATCCCCTTCGCGAGACCCAGCGGGGTCTGTCCGCCGAGCTGGCAGACGACGCCGAGGATCGTGCCGCTGGCGGCTTCCGCGTCGAGCACCTCGAGGACGTCCTCAAGCGTCAGCGGCTCGAAGTAGAGACGGTCCGAGGTGTCGTAGTCGGTGGAGACGGTCTCCGGGTTGCAGTTGACCATGACGGTCTCGTATCCGGCATCCGACAGCGCGAAGGATGCGTGCACGCAGGAGTAGTCGAATTCGACACCCTGGCCGATGCGGTTCGGGCCGGAACCGATGATGACGACCTTGGTGCGCTCGGAGGGAGCGACCTCGGTCTCAAGGTCGTAGCTCGAGTAGTGGTACGGCGTCGTGGCCGGGAATTCGCCGGCGCAGGTGTCGACGGTTTTGAACACCGGGCGCACACCGAAACCATGGCGGATGCTTCGAACCGCTGCCTCGTCGATACCGCGGATCTCTGCGAGCTGCGCGTCGGAGAAGCCGTGATCCTTGGCATAACGGATCGTGTCGGCGTCGAGCTCCGCGGCCGTGCGCACGTGCTCGGCGACCTCGTTGATCAGTACGATCTGGTCGATGAACCAGGGGTCGATCGCCGTGGCTTCGAATGCCTGCTCGATCGTCGCGCCCTTGCGCAGCGCCTGCTGCAGCACGACGATTCGACCGTCGGTGGGGGTCTCCGAAATGCTCAGAAGCTCTTCGACGCTGCGGGATTCCTCGCCCCAGTGGAAGCTTGAACCACGCTTCTCCAGCGAGCGGAGCGCCTTCTGCAGCGCGGTGGCGTAGTTGCGGCCAATGGCCATCGCCTCGCCGACCGACTTCATAGTGGTCGTCAGCGTGGCATCGGCCGCCGGGAACTTCTCGAACGCGAAGCGCGGAACCTTGACCACGACGTAGTCGAGCGTGGGCTCGAAACTCGCCGGCGTCACGCCGGTGATGTCGTTCGGGATCTCGTCGAGGCGGTAGCCGAGCGCGAGCTTGGCGGCGAGTTTGGCGATCGGGAAACCGGTCGCTTTGGAAGCGAGCGCGCTCGAGCGCGAAACGCGCGGGTTCATCTCGATGACGATGATGCGGCCGTTGGACGGGTCAACGGCGAACTGGATGTTGCATCCACCGGTGTCCACGCCGACGGCGCGGATGATGTCGATGCCGATGTCGCGCATCTTCTGATACTCGCGGTCGGTCAGGGTGAGCGCGGGTGCCACGGTGATCGAGTCGCCGGTGTGCACACCGACCGGGTCGACGTTCTCGATGGAGCAGACGACGACCGTGTTGTCGGCCGTGTCACGCATGAGCTCGAGCTCGTACTCCTTCCAGCCGAGGATCGACTCCTCCAGGAGCACCTCGTTGGTCGGTGAGTCGTGCAGGCCGGCGCCGGCAATGCGACGGAGGTCGGTTTCGTCGTAGGCGAACCCGGAGCCGAGGCCGCCCATGGTGAAGCTGGGGCGGACGACCAACGGGTATCCGAGCTCTGCAGCACCGGCGAGCACCTCGTCCATGGTGCGGGCGATGCGGCTGTCAGCGACATCGGCACCGGCATCCAGCACGAGCTGCTTGAAGATCTGACGATCCTCGCCCCGGTTGATGGCCTCGAAGTTCGCGCCGATGAGCTCGATATCGTACTTCTCGAGGATGCCGTGGTTGTGCAGCTCGATCGCGGCGTTCAGGGCGGTCTGACCGCCAAGCGTCGGGAGGATCGCGTCAGGGCGCTCCTTGGCGATGATCGTCTCGATGACCTGCCAGGTGATCGGCTCGATGTAGGTCGCATCCGCGAAGTCAGGGTCGGTCATGATCGTGGCCGGGTTGGAGTTCACGAGGATGACGCGCACGCCCTCTTCGCGCAGCACGCGGCACGCCTGGGTTCCGGAGTAGTCGAATTCGCAGGCCTGGCCGATGACGATCGGGCCGGAGCCGATGACGAGGACGGACTTGATGTCGTCGCGCTTGGGCATTAGTTCTTGTCTCCCTGGGTGGCGATGACCAGATCGCGGAAGCGGTCGAAGAGATAGTTGGCGTCGTGCGGACCGGCAGCGGCCTCGGGGTGATACTGCACCGAGAATGCCGGGATGTCGAGGGCGCGGAGGCCCTCGACGACGTTGTCGTTCAAGCCGACGTGGCTGACCTCAACCAGCCCGTAGCCGTTGGGGCTCTCGAAGGACCCTTCCAGCGGTGCTTCTACGGCGAACCCGTGGTTGTGCGCGGTGATCTCAACCTTGCCTGTCGACTTGTCGAGCACCGGCTGATTGATGCCTCGGTGGCCGAACGGAAGCTTGTAGGTGCCCAGTCCCAGGGCCCGCCCGAGCAGCTGGTTGCCGAAGCAGATGCCGAAGAACGGCAGGCCCTCGTCGAGTACCTCGCGCAGCAGCGCGACGTGGCCGTCGGATGCAGCCGGGTCGCCCGGGCCGTTGGAGTAGAACACTGCTACCGGGTCGATCGCACGGATATCCTCGATCGTCGAGGTCTGCGGCAGCACGTGCGCCTCGAAGCCGCGAGCAGCGAGGTTGTCGATCGTCGCCTGCTTGACACCGAGATCGAGCACGGCGAGATTGCCCAGGCGCTCCCCCACCGCGGTCGTCACGGTGACGACATCGACAGAGACTTCGGCCGACAGGTTACGCCCGCTCATCTGCGGAGCCTGCTGCACCATGCGCAGCTGCTCATCGGGATCGAGCGCGGCATCCGCACCCGAGAAGATGCCTCCGCGCATGGATCCCGCCGAGCGGATGCGGCGGGTGAT
Source organism: Microbacterium wangyouchuni (assembly GCF_054072595.1). Lineage (NCBI taxonomy): Bacteria > Bacillati > Actinomycetota > Actinomycetes > Micrococcales > Microbacteriaceae > Microbacterium > Microbacterium wangyouchuni. The sequence goes on along the minus strand of NZ_JBSVRM010000006.1, from coordinate 47,262 downwards.
CGAGCGCGTGTCGATACCGCTGATGCCGACGATGCCGTCGTTGATGAGGCCCGCGTCGAGTGATGACTCGGCGCGCCAGTTGGACACGACACGCGAAGGGTCGCGGACGATGTAGCCGGCGACCCAGATGCGGTGAGACTCGGAGTCTTCCTCGTTCATCCCGGTGATGCCGATGTGCGGTGCTGTCTGCAGGACGATCTGGCCGGCGTAGGACGGGTCGGTCAGTGTCTCCTGGTAGCCGCTCATACCGGTGGCGAAGACGACCTCGCCGAGCGTGGTGCCGCGTGCGCCGTAGGCGCGGCCCGTGTGACGGGTTCCGTCCTCCAGGACAAGGACGGCGGGTTCAGGCAATGTCATGACGTAGCTCCTGAGTTGTGAGCAGGGGTGAGCCGCTGCAGATCTGAGATGAGGTTTTCGGGGGCGCCGCTGGTGGCGCGCAGATACGAGTCGACGATCGTGTTGTCGTCGAGCTTCCAGGCCAATCGCACGAGACCGCCCGGTTCGACCACCCGGTCGATCGTGACGGAGGCGCGGTCCACCGCGACGAGTGACGCAGAAGCGATGAACACGGTGGGCGAGCCGTCGAGACAGAGGGCTGCCCCGCGGTCGGTGACTGCTACTTCTCCCCTGGCGCGGTATGCCAGCGGCGAGATCGCCAGGCGCTCCAGTGGCTCGTCGTGCCGCGTTGTGGAGACGTAGAGAACTTCGTGGCGGGAGCGGACCTCGGCATGCTCGGGCACTCCTAACGGAGCCGAGAATTGCGAGTCGCGTCGCAATCGTCGTCGCCACGCGAAGAGCATGGCAAGAAGAATCAGCAGTGCGACCGCGATCGTGATCGCGATGGCAATATCGCGGGTACTCATGCGCCCAACTCCTCTACAACGATGCCCGATGCGAGTGTGACCAGGCCGTGGTGCACGGTGTACTCCACGCGACCGGGAAGCTCACGCCCGAGGTACGGCGAGTTCTCGCTGCGACCGTGCAAGTCGGCTGCGGTGAATGTGCCGGCGATGCTGGGATCGTACAGCGTGATCTGAGCCGGCCGGCCGGTCTCAAGCGGAGTGCCATGGCCCTCCAGCATCCCGATTCGTGCCGGAGCCGCGCTCATCACCCTGGCGACATCCGCCCAGCCGATCAGGCCGGTCTGCACCATCGACTGATGCACGACACGCAGTGCGCTTTCGAGACCCACCATGCCGTTGGCGGCAGCCTGCCATTCGCAGGCCTTGCTCTCACTCGGGTGCGGGGCATGATCGGTGGCGACGATGTCGATCGTGCCGTCGGCGAGACCCTCACGCACGGCGAGAACATCTTCTTCGCGGCGCAGCGGAGGATTCACCTTGTACCGCGGGTCGTAGCCGCGCACCAGCTCTTCGGTCAGCAGCAGGTGGTGCGGCGTGACTTCAGCTGTGACGTTGATGCCGCGCTTCTTGGCCCAACGGATGATGTCGACCGAACCTGCGGTGGACAGATGGCACACGTGCAGGCGCGAACCCACGTGTTCGGCCAGCAGCACGTCGCGCGCGATGATCGACTCTTCGGCGACGGCGGGCCAGCCGGCCAGGCCCAGTTCGGCAGAGACAGCACCCTCGTTCATCTGGGCGCCTTCTGTCAGGCGAGGATCCTGTGCGTGCTGGGCGATGACGCCGCCGAAGGACTTCACATACTCGAGTGCGCGGCGCATGATCAGGGGGTCGAAGACGCAGAAGCCGTCATCGCTGAATACCCGAACCTTCGCCCGGGAGGATGCCATCGCGCCGAGCTCGGCGAGGCGTTCGCCCTTCTGGCCGACGGTGACAGCACCGATCGGCTGGACCGTGGCGTAGCCGGCAGCTTCGCCAAGGGCGAGTTCCTGCTCTACCACTCCCGCGGAATCGGCGACGGGCATCGTGTTCGGCATCGCGAAGACCGCGGTAAAGCCGCCTGCTGCCGCGGCTCTCGTGCCGGTCAGGATCGTTTCGGATGCTTCATACCCGGGCTCGCGCAGGTGGGTGTGCAGATCCACGAGGCCGGGGAGGGCAACGAGCCCCGCCGCATCGATGATGCGCGCGCCGGAACGGCTGAGGCCGGTTCCGATCTCGGCGATCATGCCATCCTCGACAACGATGTCCGCGCTGTCGGTTCCGAGCAACTGGGCGCCCGTGATTACGAGGGTCTCAGTCATCAGTTTTCCCCTCGTTCGTCGTTTCGTTCTCCGGCAAGAAGCAGGTACAGCACCGCCATGCGCACAGACACCCCGTTGGTGACCTGTTCCAGCACCGTGGAGCGCGGAGAGTCAGCGGCTGCGGAGGAGATCTCCAGGCCGCGATTCATGGGTCCCGGGTGCATAACAATGCTATCTCCCGGAAGTGATGCTGCGCGCACAGCGTCCAGGCCCCAACGCTGGGAATATTCCCGCTCACTGGGGAAATATGCGGCGCCCATGCGTTCCAGTTGGATGCGCAGCATCATGACCGCATCCGGTCCCTCGCGTAGGGCCTCATCGAGGTCGTAGAGGACGCGAACCGGCCATTGCGAGACGTTCTGCGGCAGCAGCGTCGGCGGCGAAACGAGAGTCACCTCAGCGCCGAGGGCTGCCAGCAGCCACACGTTCGAACGCGCGACCCGGGAGTGCAGCACATCACCGACGATCACGACGGTGACCCCGGCGAGGTCTCGCCCCCGGCTGTCGGCGCCGAAGCGTCGCTTACGAATGGTGAAGGCATCCAGCAGGGCCTGGGTGGGATGCTCGTGCGTGCCATCACCGGCGTTGACGACGCCGGCGGAAATCCACCCGCTGGTGGCGAGTGTGCGCGGTGCGCCAGATGCCGGGTGCCGGATGACCACGGCATCCGCGCCCATCGCCTGGAGGGTCTGCGCCGTGTCCTTCAGGCTTTCGCCCTTGGAGACGCTGGAGCCCTTGGCCACGAAGTTGATCACGTCGGCCGACAGCCGTTTAGCGGCCGCCTCGAACGAGATGCGCGTGCGCGTGGAGTCTTCGAAGAACAGGTTGACCACGGTCTTGCCGCGAAGGGTGGGGAGTTTCTTCACCTCCCGCGACTGCGTGTCGGACATGTCTTCCGCGACATCGAGGATCCGCAGGGCCGTCTCGCGGTCGAGCGTCTTTGTATCGAGCAGGTGCCTCATGATTCGATCGTCACCTCGTCGGCGCCGTCGTACTCGTGCAGGCGCACGTTTACGCGCTCGGTGCGTGCGGACGGGATGTTCTTGCCGACGAAGTCCGGTCGGATCGGGAGTTCACGGTGCCCACGGTCGACGAGGATCGCGAGGCGTACGACGGATGGGCGTCCGATCGACTGGATCGCGTCGAGCGCGGCGCGGATGCTGCGCCCGGAAAAGAGCACGTCATCAACGAGCACGACCGTCTTACCGCCGATGCCGCCGGCGGGGATCTCGGTCGGTCGCGGCGACCGCGTCGGATGCTTGGCCAGATCGTCGCGGAACAGCGTGACATCCAGCGAGCCGACCGGCACCTCAGTCTGTGCGATATCGCTGATCAGAGCGCCGAGGCGCTGTGCGAGGGCGACGCCTCGAGTAGGAATGCCCAGCAGCACCAGATCGGCTGCTCCCCGGTTGGATTCGAGGATCTCATGGGCAATACGGGTCAGAGCCCGGGAAATATCGGCTTCATGCAGCACAGTGCGCGTGCTCATTTACCGCTCCCTTCTCCGCCTCTCTGGACGGTGTTAAAGGTTGCTTACCCTCTGATTCTACAGGTGCCCACGAGCGTCGCCGGTCGCACCGCCGGACCGTGTCACAGTACGTGCGACTTCGACCGGGGTCTTCCCACACTAAGTGAGACGCACCGCCGCACGTGTCACAGTACGTGCAGATATCGAGCCGGAGACCCGCACGTACTGAGACACGCGAGCGGATGGCATCGGATGAATCAGGACGACGGAGGCTGCGCCGCGTCGGCGGACTTCGTCGCACGGATCTCGTGGCCGGTGGTGCTGAGGCACTTACCGGTCTTCAGATCCCACTTCCAGTCGTGCATGCTGCAGGTGAGCACGCCGTCCTCATCGACCTTGCCGGTCTTGGTGAGATCTGCGCGCAGGTGCGGGCAACGGCGCTGCACGGTCCAGTCGCCGATCGCGGCATCCTCGGTCTGGTCGGTCTGCTCGGAGTACCAGTTCTCCACGTACTCGATGCGGTCCACCGATAGGCACTTGAGGAACGTGGTGAGGAACTCGTTGAACTTCCCGCTGCGGCCGACCGAGAACTGCATGGAGAGGAAGATCGAGTTCGACCAGTCGATCTCGTGGTCGGCGATGTTGGTCGACACCAGGTCGGCGGGAATCGTGTACCAGTAGATGCACTCCTCCCCCGCGTACTCGCGAACCTTCGCTTTGGGGAAGTCGACCACCATGTCGAGCTCACCGATCCGGAACCGCACATTTCCTCCGACACCGAGCCGGATGGTGCGCGACTTCTTCAGCAGCGGCTCCCACCACGCCTTGATCGCGGCGAGCATCTCGTCGGGCGGAAGAACCTCAGCGCGGGACGCTTCCTCGTCACGGATCTCCTGCTGCCGGCTCGCGCGCTGAGACTCGAGGTAGTCCCACTTTTCATCGAAGATGTGCGCGATCTCGTCATCCGTGTAGAGCGACTGCGACATGGTGAGGTCGCTGCCCTGCAATTCGACGACGGTTCCGGGCACGAAAAGCTGCCCGTTGTACTGGGGAGCGAGCTCCTTCATATGCGCGATGAACTGCTTCTGATCGGTGAAGATCGAGTCGTCGTCCTTGCCGAAGCCGTTGTACTTGAATAGGTCATCTCGCAGGAACATCGGTGGCCCCGCCATCGGGAACACGTGCGGCGCATCGACCTTCTCGATATAGAACATCGCCCGCTTGTTCTGCGCGTCGCGCTTGAGACGCGCAAAGTTCTGCTTGGCGTCCTGCGGCAGGTCGTACACCATCGGCCACCAGATAGCGCCGGAGGTCTGCGTGAAATAGGCGTCGGGTTTGCCGAAGCTCAGCAGCGTCTCCAGGTCCAGGGGATGCGAGTCGTTCTGATTCAGGATCGACGCGGTGCCATCGTCGACACTCAGCGACGAGTCACCGATCGGGCCGTCGCTGGGCGCACGCAACGGTGTAATCATGATCTTCAGATCGCCACGCTCGATGACTTCACCGGCGGGAGCATACGTGATGTTGTGGTAGCCGAGCGCTCGGATGTCCTGCTCGAGGTCATCGATCGGGTACTCCGGCAAGAGCACCTCGATGTCCTTGCGGATATACCGCTCCAACAGCGCCGGATCGAAGTGATCACGGTGGCGGTGCGAGATGTAGAGGAAGTCCGCTTCGCGGCCCAGTCGTTCCCACTCCAGGCCACGGTTGTCAGGGAACGGGAACCACGAACCGTAGAAGGATGGGCCGAGCACCGGGTCGCAGATGATGTTTCCGCCGACCGTCTCGATGAACATCCCGGCGTGGCCGAGTCCCGTGATCCGCATTGCTTTTCCTCCCGCTGTGCAAGCCTCGATTCTACCCGGGGACGCCCGGGCATCCGCCGCGATGGGCCGGAGATACTCCCGGTGGCTCAGTCCTCGAAGAGTCCGCGGATGTCGTCAGCGGTCAGCGCCTGGGAGAACAACGCCTCGTCGTCCATCACGGCTGTGAACAGACGCGCCTTGCGCTGCTGCAGCGCCAGCACCTTCTCCTCGATGGTGCCCGCAGAGATCATCCGATAGACGAACACCTGTTTGTCCTGGCCGATGCGATGAGCACGGTCGACGGCCTGCGACTCGGCCGCTGGGTTCCACCACGGGTCGAGCATGAAGACGTAGTCGGCCTCGGTCAGAGTGAGCCCGAACCCACCAGATTTCAGGCTGATCAGGAACACCGGCTGCTCACCTGTGCGGAACTCCTGAATGACGCTCTGCCTGTTTCGTGTGGAGCCGTCCAGATACACGTACGGGATCCCCGCTCGATCCAACCGAGCCGCGGCCATTTGCAGGAACGAGGTGAACTGGCTGAAGACGAGCGCGCGATGATGTTCGGTCTGCAACTCGATGACTCGCTCGATCAGAGCGTCCAGCTTGCGCGAACCGATCTTCGCATCGGATTCGTCCACCAGCCCCGGCGCAAGGCTCAGCATCCGCAGCATCGTCAACGAACGGAAAACGATGAACCGGTTGCGATCGAGATCCTTCAGCAGCCCGAGGACCTTCTGCCGTTCACGCTGCAGCACGGTGTCGTAGAGCGCCCGATGCGCCGGGCTCAGCTCGACATGCAGCAGCTGTTCCTGCTTCTCCGGGAGATCGGTCGCGACGAGTTCCTTGGTGCGGCGCAGCATCAGCGGACGGATGCGGCGGCGCAGCCGTTCCAGACGCCGCTGGCGATACTCACTGCCTTCCTCGTTCTCCGGCACCTTTCCCTTCTCGATCGGCTGGATGTAGTCCTGCCGAAACTTCCGGGCTGAGGGGAAGAGTCCGGGAGCTGCGAGTTTCAGCAACGCCCAGATATCGCTGAGGCTGTTCTCCATGGGCGTGCCCGTCACAGCGAATGTCACGTCGGCGCGCAGCGAGGCCACAGCACGATGTTGTTTCGTCGACGCGTTCTTCACGAACTGCGCCTCATCGAGGATGAGACCTGCCCACTCGATCGATTCGTACTCATCGGCGTCCAGCCTGGCCAATGTGTACGAAGTGACGATGAGATCGGCATCCTTCGCGGTCTCTGCGATCGAGGAGACCCGTCTGCCACTCGTGCCGTCGATGATCTGAACGCGCAGCCCTGGGGCGAATCGCGTCGCTTCGTCCTGCCAGGTCGACAGCACGGACGTCGGAGCGATGACGAGAAACGGTCGCGTTTCGCCTGATTCGCGCGCATGCAGGATGAGCGTCAGCAACTGCAGGGTCTTTCCGAGACCCATGTCATCGGCGAGGATGCCGCCCAAGCGATGTCCCCAGAGAAAGGCGAGCCAGTCGAACCCTGCCTTCTGATAGGGACGCAACTCGGCGTTCAGCCCCTGAGGCAGCTCGGCCGTTGGCACTCCGCTCGCAGCCCGAAGTCCGTCAGCGGTGGCGCGCCAGCTCGTCGCAGGTAGCGCTTCGTCGGCAAGATCCTCGAACTCTTCCCAGAGATCGGTTTGGTATCTGCTGATGCGCGGAGCGGTTTCCCATTCCGACAGTTCGGTAGCCTCGTCGATGAGTTCACGCAGTGTATCCAGTGCCGGATGTGCCAGCGAGAAGTAGCTGCCGTCGACAAGAAGCAGCTTCGTCCGGCGCATGCTCAGCGCGCGAAACAGCGGAGTGAAAGGGATGCTCCGCCCATCGATCTTGACCAGGACACCGAGATCGAACCAGTCCGAGTCAGCGCTCTCAACCGTGGAAACGGTGATCTCCGGCACTCCGCTGAGCTCCTGATAGGACTTGCGCTTTCCGGATACGACGACCGTGATGCCCTGCTTCTCGAGCGCCGGGACGATATGAGTAACGAACTCGGCCGCCTCGACATCTTCGAACGCGCCGCTGTCTGCGAAGCGCAGGCCTGTTGCCTCGCTCCACTGTGCCTCGAGGGTTGGGCGTTGCTGTGCCTCGGCGTCTTCGTCGCGAACCGCATCCGTGGTGGCGGTGAACGGGAAGCGTCCGAACCCTCGATAGGTCCAGTCGAATCGATAGCGGACCGTGTCTCCGGGGTGGTGGGAGATCGTGAGTGTCGGTATGGGTTGCGGGATCGTCGGCAGTTCGATTTTTCCGACAGCCTGCACGTGGACCCGGCGCGCCAGCACCGGATAGGCGTCACGGAGGAACACGGCTTCTTCTTCAGCAGGGACAGACAGCGGCGCACCCGCGTCGAGCAGTGCACGCACCGGAGCGCTCAGCGGCACTTCGGCCAGTGTTACGGAGACTCTGGCCCCGATCGACGTGACCGCGAATATCCCGGAATGACCGATCGGATGAATTCGACTTTCGTCCATGCTCCGACCGTCGAGAGTGACTTCGGCACTCACCGACAGATCGCCGTCTTCGGCCCGCACGACCTGAGCGGTGACAGAGCCTTCCTCGGCCATCGCGAAAGTGAAGCTCTTCTGCGTGGAGACGAGCGGGATACCCAGTGCCGCTCCGGCGCGCAGGTGCGCCCAGAGCAGGTTCGATTCGACGTGGTCCAGCACGAGCCAATCACCCGCTGTGCCTGATAGCAGCGAATCACGCGAGATGCTGAGCAAGTCTGCGAACCACCGCACGCGATCCTTACCGAACTGCGTACCTGAGCGCCGCACGGAGTCCCATGACACCGTCCCATGGATCCATGAGCCTGTTGTCTCGCTGCGCATGAGCGGTCGGATGCCGACGAGAAGTTCTCCCTCGCCGCGCGCGACATCTCGTGCTGTGGCGGGTCGCATCGGCCGCCGCGCCCACTGATGTACGCCCTGCGCGGAACGGTGTCGAAGTTCGATACCCAACGCCAGAGCGGTGGGCGTCTTTCCCGATGCCGAGCCCTCGAGCAGAGTGCGCCATCCTGGGCGTGCCGGCTCCGCTGCTGCCACGGATTCGTCCGCGACATCATCGCGTTCTGCGTTGCTTGTGAGCACAACCGCGACGACATGCTTGCAGGTGCGCGGAACCGGGCACGAGCAGGTGGCTACCGTGATCTGCGCGGTTCCCGGCTTCATCCGCACGACGCAGCGGTAGAGCGCGTTACCCGATCCGCGGACGCTGGCGGTCAAAGTATCCGAATCTGCACTCCAACGCAGTTCGGAGACCATCCCCTCGAGGAAGTACGCACGGCCACGCTCGTAGCTTCCACGATCGATCATCCGCGAAAGATCGGATTCATCAATGTACGGAGCAGACATGATGGCATCCTCTCCGTGACGGCAGACATCGCGGTGACATCGACAAGGCCGATATCACCGCGAAGTCGCGATGGCGATGGTGAGGCTCAGCTCGAGCGAGCAACCCGAGCGAGAACGCCGTGCACGAATGCACCGGAATCGTCCGTGGAGAACTCTTTGGCAAGCTCCACTGCCTCATCGATAGCAACGGCCGTCGGGACCTCATCGTTGTAGACGATCTCCCACACGCCGATGCGCAGCAGAGCGCGGTCAACGGCCGGCATCCGCTCAATTTTCCAATCACGACTGTGCGTGATGATGTTCTCGTCGATCTCATCGCGGTGATCGGAGATTCCGTCGACGATTTCGCGGGCGTAGAGCCAGGAGGCCTCTCGTGCAGGCTCGCTGGCAGCACGTTTTGCTTCTGCCGCCAGCGTCACGGCGAGGTCATCGCCGCGTACGTCTGACGAGAAGAGAATGTCGAGTGCGCGCTTGCGCGCCTTCGTCCGAGCGCTCACGCCTTACTTCTCGCGACCGAGGTACTCACCCGTGCGGGTGTCGACCTTGATCTTCGTGCCGGTCTCGACGAACAGCGGAACCTGCATCTCGTAACCGGTCTCGACGGTGGCGGGCTTGGTGCCGGCCGAGGAGCGGTCGCCCTGCAGACCAGGCTCCGAGTAGGTCACCTCGAGGATGACGGATGTCGGAAGGTCGAGGTACAGCGGGTTGCCGTTGTTCAGCGCGATCGTGACCTGCTGGTTCTCGAGCAGGAAGTTCTTCGCGTCGCCGACGGTGGCAGCGCCGACCGTGATCTGGTCGTAGTCGGTCGTGTCCATGAACACGAAGCCGTCGCCGTCTGCGTACAGGTAGGTGAAGTCACGACGATCGACGTTCTCGATGTCGATCTTCGCGCCGGCGTTGTAGGTGCGGTCGACGGTCTTGCCGGAGACGACGTTCTTCAGCTTGGTACGCACGAACGCGCCACCCTTGCCAGGCTTGACGTGCTGGAACTCGATGACGTTCCAGAGCTGTCCGTCGATGCTGAGGACGACGCCGTTCTTGATGTCTGCGGTGGATGCCATGCGTTCAGAGTTCCGTTTCGTTTATTGGGAAGGACCGCTCACTGCCCTTCGACAGGCTCAGGGACCGAGTTAGTGGGGGCCGACAGTCGATTCTACGCGATGAGCGCCGTGAGCTGACGAACTGCGCTCGCGTAGCCGTCGACGCCCTCGCCAATGACCCGCACCGCCGCCACATCGTGGAGGTAGGAGAAGCGTCGAAATTCCTCTCGGGCGTTCACGTCGGAGATGTGAATCTCAGCGAAAGGCAGCGAGACCCCGGTGAGGGCATCGCGCAGCGCAACCGAGGTGTGGGTCAGCCCGCCCGGGTTGATCACGATTCCTAGGCAGTCTTCCCGTGCTGCGTGAATCGCATCGATCAGCACGCCCTCATGATTGCTCTGGATGCTGCGCACCTGGAAGCCCGCCTGTGCTGCAGCGTCAGCGGTGATCTGCTCGACGTCGGTCAGCGTGGCGGTACCGTAGATCTCCGGCTGACGAGTGCCGAGCAGATTGAGGTTCGGGCCGTTCACGAGCAGGATGCGGCGATGCGGCGTTGCTACAGCCAGGTCTTGCGCCATCTCCAGCTCTGCTCCGATCGTCCCGGTGAACTGGAGCCCGGTCGGCGTGAAACCGGCGCGCTGGTACGCGCCCTGTGCCCGCACGTTGTCGGCGTGCACGTCAAGCGTGAGAGCTGCATCGCCCAGCGAACGCGCCCATCCGGCGGCCGCCGCGAACAGGGCATCGACAACACCCTGGCCGCGGTGGGATGGGCGCACGAATACACCGACCACATCCCCACGTGCGGCAGTGAGGGTCCGGCCATGGTGATCGGTTTCCCCGGCTTCACGCCGCAGCACCGTTGCGGACCCGACCCAGACATCACCGTCGACGGCGACAAACTGCGCCACGGCATCGCCGCTGGCGGCATTCGCAGCGCGTTCCTGCCAGAACTCGTCGGACTGCGCCGCGGCGTTGTCGACGGTGTCGAGAAACGCGATCGGCGCTGCCTCGTCCGCGAGTGCCTCCAGTCGGCTGGCACGCACCTGGCGCCAGTCATCAGCGCGAACCCGCCGAACTTCGACGCTCACGCCCCGACCTCCTGGTAGGCGGCAAACAGCAGGGTTTCATCCGGAGCTTGCAGCACGGTGGGCTTGGCGATCTCGTCGAGAACGATGAAGCGCAGCATCCCGCCCCGGCTCTTCTTGTCCCGCTGCATGCTGGCCAGCAGAGTCTGCCAGGCTCCGGCGCGATAGCTGGTCGGCAGTCCGAGCGACTCGAGCACAGTGCGATGCCGGTCCGCGGATGCGTCACTGAGTCGACCGGCAAGACGGGAGATCTCGGCGGCGAACAGCATGCCGACCGAGATCGCAGCGCCATGACGCCAGCGGTACCGTTCAGCGTGCTCGATCGCATGCCCGAGCGTGTGCCCGTAATTGAGGATCTCGCGCTGACCGGCCTCGCGGAAGTCTTCCGAGACGACCTGGGCTTTCATACCGATGGCGAGTTCCACAGCACGGCGGAACTCTGCGGTTGTCGGGTCGACAGCGCGTGTGGGATCTGCCTCGATGATGTCGAGAATCTCTGGAGCCCAGATGAATCCGGCCTTGACCACCTCGGCGAATCCTGCGGTTGCCTCGTGGGCGCTCAGGCTGGCGAGCTCATCCAGATCTCCGATCACCGCCTGCGGCGGCCAGAAGGCGCCGACCAGGTTCTTGCCCTCGGCGGTGTTGACGCCGGTCTTTCCGCCGACGGCGGCATCGACCAGGCCGAGCACGGTGGTCGGAACCTGGATGACCTGCACACCGCGCAGCCAGGTGGCGGCGACGAACCCGGCGACATCGGTCACAGATCCACCGCCGTAGCCGATCACCGCGTCCGTGCGCGTGAAGTCCGCCTGCCCCATAACCTGCCAGCAGAAGGCTGCGACCTCGATGCGTTTGCCCTGCTCAGCATCCGGAATCTCGGCGAGCAGAACTTCCCGCGGCCCGTCCGTCGTGTCGGCGAGCAGGCGATCGCGCAGCTCGGCGGCACGCACCGCCAGCGTCGGCGGGTGCACCACAAGAATCTTGCGCACAGCCGGGTCGAGGGCGGCAGAGACCTGGTCGAGGATGCCACGGCCGACGGTGATGTCGTACGCTGCCTGTCCGGTCACGCTGATCGTGGTGGTACTCATCTCAGGTTCTTCCTCCAGGCTGCGATCTCGTCGGCGATGCGCTGCATCGGTCGACGTGACGTGTCGAATGTTTCGGTCGCGACCTCGTCGTACCAGCCGCGACGCTGCTCGTAGATGCTTTTCCACCGCTCAAGCGGGTCTTCATCTCCTGCGAGCATCGGGCGCCCACCGGATCGGATCCGTGCTGCGACTGCTTCCGGTGTGACAGCGAGGAACGCAACCGGATGCTCATGCAGCAGTTTCCGGGTGTCCGCCGAAGTGACGGCGCCTCCACCCAGGGAGATCACTCCCCCGTGTTTCAGCGCTGCGGCCACAGCGGCGCACTCCAACGCGCGAAAGCGCTGTTCGCCGTGCGCAGCGAAGATGTCTGGGATCGGTCCGTGCTCAGCAACGATGTATTTGTCGGTGTCGGTGAAGCCGACGCCGAGCGTCTTGGCCACACGGCGACCCACGCTCGTCTTTCCCGCGCCCATCGGGCCGACGAGCACGAGAGTCAACTGCTCAGGACTGCTCATCGTGGGCGATCAGCGCGGCCTCGGAAGCGGGAGCCGTGCGCAGTTCCGCCGGAATCGCTGCGAGATAGCTGTTGAGGTTGCGAAGCGTCTCGCGGATGCTGTCGCCGCCGAACTTCTCCAGCACGGAGTTCGCCAGTTCCACTGCCACCATCGCCTCGGCCACAACGCCGGCTGCGGGCACCGCGCTGATATCTGAACGCTGATGGTGCGCAGTTGCGGTGTCACCGGTGGCGACGTCGATAGTGCGCAGGGAGCGCGGCACTGTCGCGATCGGCTTCATACCTGCGCGAACGCGCAGCACGGTGCCGGTGGACATGCCGCCCTCGGTACCGCCAGCACGATCGGAAGCGCGTGTGATGCCGCGTTCTGCGGCGAAAAGCTCATCGTGTGCGGCCGAGCCACGGCGGCGGGTGGTCTCGAAGCCGTCGCCGATCTCCACGGCCTTGATCGCCTGGATGCTCATCACAGCCTGCGCGAGACGGCCATCCAGACGACGGTCCCAGTGCACGTGGGAGCCGAGGCCTGGCGGAAGCCCGTAAGCGAGCACCTCGACGATGCCGCCGAGGGTATCGCCGTGCTTGCGCGCATCATCGATCTCAGCAACCATGCGTGCGGAGGTTTCCGCGTCGAAGCACCGCAGCGGATCGGCGTCGAGCGCATCGACATCGTCCGGCGTCGGGAGCACCGCACCGTCAGGGGCCTGGACCGGACCGATCGACAGCGTGTGACTGACGAGGCGGATGCCCAGCTCGCTCAGGAACGAACGCGCGACGGCCCCCAGCGCGACACGCGCCGCGGTTTCACGCGCGCTGGCACGCTCCAGGATCGGACGCGCCTCATCGAAGTCGTACTTCTGCATTCCGACCAGGTCGGCGTGGCCCGGTCGCGGACGGGTCAGCGGAGCGGAGCGGCCGCGGGACTTGTCGGTGAGCTCCACCGGCTCCGGACTCATCACCTCTACCCACTTCGGCCATTCGGTGTTGCCGATGCGCAGGGCGATCGGGCTTCCCAGGCTCTTACCGTGGCGGACGCCACCGGAGATGCTCAGTTCGTCCTGCTCGAATTTCATGCGCGAGCCGCGACCATAGCCGAGCTTTCGGCGTGCGAGATCGGCCTGAATGGCCTCGGAGGAGATCGGGACGCCGGAGGGCAGCCCTTCCATGACGGCAATGAGTTCGGGACCGTGCGATTCGCCGGCCGTGAGCACGCGGAGCATGCCTCTAGTTTGGCATGTGTTTGGTCTCAGCCCGGCCGCGTGACGCCCCGGCGAAAGCGCCCGGTCAGATCAGTGCCGCGCGCATCGCAGCGACCACTGCTGCCTCATCGACGAGCTCGGCACTCGGATCGCCTGCGACGAAGATGCGCACCTGACGCACAGCCTGATGCAGAAGCATCTCCAGCCCCGAGATCACCGTCGGCGCAGCCCATCGCGCTGCCAGCGCCGACGGCCAGGGCGCATAGGCCGCGTCCAGAAGTGCGCCGCCTGTTTCTGCGAACTTCGCCGCAACCCCGTCATCGAGAACAGTGCCGCTCGGAAGCGTCGCGACCGTCGCACTCACCGGCGCAGCATCGGCAGCGAAGTCTCTGACCACCACGGTGGTGCCCAGGCTGCTTCCCAGCGCGACCAGCCCAGCGGCGCGCTCGGGCCGGCGCGCGCGTACGTCGATCTGCTCGGCGCCGAGCTCGGCAAGAGCCACCAGAGCCGAGGAGGCCGTTGCACCGGCGCCCAGCACACGAGCGCTGGGGCAGAAGCGGATGCCGTTCTCAGCGAAAGCATCGACGATGCCCCCGACATCGGTGTTGAATCCCGCGACGGTGTCACCGAGGAGCAGTGTGTTCACCGCTCCCGTCAACTCCGCGTGGCGATCCCGCACGGATGCGACCGCATAGGCCTGCTCCTTCAGCGGCATGGTCACCGACAGGCCGCGCCATGTGCCATCGAGTTCCTCGAACGCCTCGATGAAGCCGTGGGCATCCACCCGCTGTCGGCCATACGCCCAGTCCAGCCCGAGTGCACGATAGGCAGCGCTGTGCAGGAGCGGAGATTTGCTGTGAGCGATCGGATCGCCCCAGACCGCGAGGCGACGAGACATCATTCGTTCAACACCCCTGATCGGGGTTGGCGTCGCACCACTGACCCCACTGCTCGATCGCCGCCTGATGCTCCTCGTACGTCGTGGAGAACACCGTCTCGCCCGTCGCCATGTTGATCGTCACGAAGTAGAACCAGGGGCCATCGACCGGATGCATCGCGGCCTCGATTGCTGCGCTGCTGGGGCTGGCGATCGGACCGATCGGGAGTCCTGTGTGAACGTATGTGTTCCACGGGTTGTCGTCGTACTGCGCCTCTTCAGAAGTGCTGACAACGCCGGCATGCAATTCGCCGTAGCCGTACTGCGATGTCGAATCCATCTGCAGCATCATCCCGTCATCGAGACGATTCTGAATGACGCGAGATACCTTCGCGAAGTCGTCGAGGCGACCTTCACGCTGAATTATGGATGCGATCGTCAATACCCGATTCTCGTCCCCCGCCGGAACTCCCGCCTCGGCCAGGGACTCACGCGTGCGATCCACCATCCGCTGGATGACCTGCTGAGCAGTCACATCGGGGTCAAACGTATAGACAGCCGGGAACAGCCAGCCCTCGAGGCTGTCTGCATCCACACCGTACGCCCGTGGATCGGCCACCGCAGCCTTCATCTCCTCCAACGGAATGCCGAGGCTCTCACTGATCGCGATCAACGAAGGCTCGACGGTGCCGCCTTCGGCGATTCCGACAGAATTCTCCACCTTGTTGGCGGGATTGTTGAGAGCTTCGAGAGCGGCCTCCGCCGTCATCTTCTGCTGAAGCGTGTAGATGCCCGGATAGATCGTGAAATCGATGTTCTCCTTGACGAGATAGTCATAGAAGACACCTTCAGTCTTGGTGACTCCGGCTTCGTACAGGGCTGTGGAGACCGGGCTTCCGGTATCACCGGCGAAGACTGTCACCGTTGTCTCGCCTGTTGCCAGGCCCGGCTCCCAGTCCGCCGGCTCTCCCCAGCCCATCACCTCGTTGATCCTGTCGCCGTAGTTGTTCATCGCCCAGAAACCGCCGTAGACGGCGCCGCCGATAAGGACGAGCAGAACCAGCAGCGCGATCAGACATCCCTTGCGGCGTCGTTTCTTCGGCGCGGCGTGGTGTGCTTCTTCATGCTCAGGCTGAAACAGGTCATCGAGAGTCGGCTGCTGCGCGGGTGCGGGTGCGGGTGCGGCGACGATCGGGGCGGTGCCTTCGCGGGCAGCGCCGTGACTTTCTGGCAACGCAGCTGCTGCGGCAGTCGGCGCTACGCCTTCTCGACGCGCCCGTCGTGATCCGGGCGTCGGCGGGGCAAAATCAGACGCGGGTGCGCGATGCGTCGGCGCCGGCAGGTTTTCGAACAGTGCGTCGGAAACTGAATGCGAATCGTGGTCGGGGGTCTCACGTTCGGGCATGCTCAGGCGGGCTCCTCATCAAGCGGCACAGCGACACCGGCCGGGATACCGGTGCTCTTCTCCGTGTCGATCGCGTGCTGCAGCAGAACCACCGCCGCGACCTGATCGACAATGCTACGAGAGTTTCGCTGATTTCGCCCAGAAGACCGTAAAGCCGAGTGTGCGGTGACGGTGCTCAGCCGTTCATCCATCATGCGTACGGGCACACCGGTCAGCCGCTGCAACGCGGCGGCGAACTCACGGGCATCCGTGGTTGACGGGGTATCAGCACCCTGCATGTTCACTGGCAGCCCGACGACGAACTCCATCGGCCCGTACTCCCCCGCAAGCTCTGCGATGCGGGTGAGAGAGGTGTCCGATCGTGGCACAGTTTCAACCGGGACGGCCAGCATGCCGTCCGGGTCGCATCGCGCCACACCGACGCGGGCTTTGCCCACATCGATGCCAAGCCGCACACCGCGGCGGAAGCCGCCGCTCACGCGCTACGAAGCTCCGCGACCACCGCGTCCAGCGCTGCGTCGAGTGCCGAGGAATCCGTTCCACCGCCCTGGGCCACGTCATCGCGTCCGCCGCCGCCACCACCGAGCACACCGGCCGCACGCTTCGCCAGCGCACCGGCCTTCACGCCCGCCGAGCGTGCGGAGTCGTTCGTCGCGACCACGACCACCGGGCGTCCGCCAGCAATGCCGCCCAGGGCGACCACTGCAGCAGTCGATCCCAGGCGCTCGCGCACCGAGAGCGCCAGGCCTCGGACATCGTCCGCTGAGCCCACTTCGCCGACAGACACCGCAGCGACCCGGTAGGCGCCAACCTGCTGCGCAGCCTCCGCAATCGCGGGGACACGCCCTTCGCGTTCCTTCGCTTCGAACTGTGCGATGCGCTTCTCAGCGGCCTTCAGATTCGCGGCGATCTCCGCGATCCGATCCGGCAGCTGCTCACGGGGGGTCTTGAGCGCCGTCGTCAGCTGCGAGACGATGGCACGCTCGGCGGAGAGCTCGCGGAACGCGTCCTGACCGACCAGCGCCTCGATACGGCGGTTGGATGCCCCGACCGATGCTTCACCGACCACGCTGACCAGACCGATCTCCGAGCTGGAATTCACGTGCGTCCCCGCGCACAGTTCCCGTGACCAGGGACCGCCGATGTCGACCATGCGCACGACATCTCCGTATTTCTCACCAAACAGAGCCATTGCTCCGGCTTCTTTGGCCTCGTCAAGAGAAACGATTCGCGTGGTGACCTCAAGAGCGTCCTGAACCGCGCGGTTCGTGATGTCTTCGATCTCGGTGCGTGTCTCGGCAGACAGCGCCTGTGACCACGAGAAGTCGAAGCGCATGTAACCGGCGCGGTTGAGGGAGCCCGCCTGGGTGGCGCCCGAGCCGAGCGTGTCGCGCAGGGCTGCGTGGACCAGGTGCGTTGCCGAGTGCGCCTGCCGAGCTGCGCGACGGTTCGCGGCATCCACCTGCGTAGTGGCTCGATCATCGACCGCGACGGTTCCGCTGGTGACGTGCACCGTGTGGCTGATGAGCCCGGCAACCGGCTTCTGCACGTCGAGAACGTCGAGTTCGAAACCGGCGCCGACGATGCTGCCCTTGTCAGAGACCTGTCCCCCGGACTCCGCGTACAGGGTGGTCTCCGCGAGGATGATCTCGGCAACCTGCCCCTCCGTGGCGAAGGTTGCGGGCTGACCGTCCACAAGAATGCCTAGCACACGAGAGTCGATGTTCAGATCCGAGTACCCGGCGAACCCGGTCTCACCCAGGGCACGGAACTCGCGGTACACCGAAACGTCGGCGAGTTGGCGCTTGCGACTCTTCGCATCCGCCTTCGCCCGGGTGCGTTGCTCCAGCATCAGCGAGTCGAACGACTCGCGGTCGACACTGAGTCCCGC
Organism: Microbacterium wangyouchuni; assembly: GCF_054072595.1. NCBI lineage: Bacteria > Bacillati > Actinomycetota > Actinomycetes > Micrococcales > Microbacteriaceae > Microbacterium > Microbacterium wangyouchuni. Next base: position 29,361 of record NZ_JBSVRM010000006.1, on the reverse strand, counting down.
TTCTTCGGCGATCTCCAGGGTGAGGTCGATCGGGAAGCCGTAGGTGTCGTGCAACAGGAAGGCCTCGGGGCCGGCCAGAGTCTTCTTCTCAGCCTGCTTCGTCGCATCCAGTGCGAGATCGAGGATCGTCGAGCCCTGTGCCAGCGTACGAAGGAAGGTGACCTCTTCCGCGTTCGCGAGACCGGACAGACGATCCCACTCCGTCTCCAACACCGGGTACGACGCCTTCATCGCATCGCGCGAAGCGGCGAACAGCTCGGGGAAGATCGGAGCGTCAACGCCGAGCAGCCGCATCGAGCGAACGGTGCGGCGCATCAAACGACGGAGGATATACCCGCGGCCGTCATTCGCGGGCTTCACTCCATCAGAGAGCAGCATCAGCGAAGAGCGCACGTGATCGGCAACGATGCGGAAACGGACGTCATCGGTGTGATCGACGCCGTACTTGCGTCCGGAGATCTCCATCGCGCGGTCCAGAACCGGACGCACCTGATCGGTTTCGTACATGTTCTCGGCACCCTGCTTGAACATCGCAACGCGCTCAAGCCCCATGCCGGTGTCGATGTTGCGCTTGGGCAGCGACCCGGCGATGTCGAAGTCGACCTTCGTGCGCACATCCGAAAGCAGATCCTGCATGAACACGAGATTCCAGATCTCGGTGAAGCGGTTGTCATCCACGATCGGACCACCGTCGCGGCCGTACGCCGGACCACGGTCGATGTAAATCTCTGAGCAGGGGCCACCGGGTCCTGGCTGACCGGTGTGCCAGTAGTTGTCCTCGCGCCCCATCCGCTGGATGCGCTCGGCGGGGAGGCCAGCGATCTTCTGCCAGAGCAGCGCTGCTTCGTCATCTGTCTCGTAGACGGTGACCCAGATGTCCTTCTCCGCGAAGCCGAGTCCGCCATCGGCCTCGGACGTTGTGAGCAGCTCCCACGCGTAGGAGATCGCGCCTTCCTTGAAGTAATCGCCGAAAGACCAGTTGCCCAGCATCTGGAAGAACGTTCCATGACGAGCCGTCTTGCCGACCTCTTCGATGTCGTTGGTGCGGATGCACTTCTGCACATCGGCCGCTCTCAGGAACGGAGCAGGTACGACGCCGGTCAGGTACGGCACGAACGGGACCATTCCGGCGATGGTGAACATCACCGTCGGGTCGTCGCTCACCAGCGACGCGGAGGGAACGATCGTGTGGTCGTTCTTTTCGAAGAAATTCAGGTAGCGCTGCGCGATGTCCGCGGTTTTCATAGGGGTACGGCTGTCCTTGTGTGAGACGAATAATCGCAGCACAGAGTGCTGCGACCGGCGCGGATGATCAGTTGTCGGCGGAATCGACCAGTCGAGCCTGCTGCTCGCGGTACGAATCGCTGAGGATCGCGGTGAACTCGCTGATGCGCGCGTCAACATCGGCCAGAAGGACGTGTCCGCGCGGATCTTTGTTCATGAAGTGGGCAGCTACGAACCCGCCGATCACACCGATCAGGAACCACGACAGCTTCTTCATGTGTTCTTCCTCGCCCTCAGCCCGCAAAACGCGGTGCCTCCATCGTATGCGGAAACGACAAGAGGCGTCGGGAATCCCGACGCCTCTTGGCTTGACCAGTCAGGGACCAGTCAGTGAATCAGCGAGCTGCGTAGTACTCGACGACGAGCTGCACTTCACAGGTCACGGGGACCTCAGCGCGCTTCGGACGACGAACCAGGCGAGCCTGAAGCTTGTCGAGCTCGACCTCAAGGTAACCAGGAACGGGAGGCAGGACCTCGGCGTGGCCGCCGGCTGCTGCGACCTGGAAGGGCTCGGTGCCCTCGCTCTTGGCCTTGACATGGATGAGCTGACCCGGCTTCACGCGGAACGACGGGCGGTCGACGAGCTGGCCGTCGACGAGGATGTGACGGTGCACAACCATCTGGCGAGCCTGTGCGGTGGTGCGGGCGAAGCCCGAACGCAGCACGAGAGCGTCAAGACGCATCTCGAGGAGCTCGACAAGGTTCTCACCGGTCAGGCCATCAACGCGACGAGCCTCGTTGAACGCGATGCGCAGCTGCTTCTCGCGGATACCGTACTGCTCGCGAAGACGCTGCTTCTCACGCAGACGAACAGCGTAGTCACTGTCGGTCTTGCGCTTGGTGCGGCCGTGCTCACCGGGAGCGTAGGGACGCTTCTCGAGGTAACGGGCAGCCTTCGGCGTCAGCGGGATGCCGAGGGCACGGGACAGGCGGACCTTGCGGCGGTCCTGGGACTTCGTAACCACGAAGTATTCCTTCCGATGACGTGGACGTGACTTTCACATCTCACGGACGTATCTTCTGCGTTCTGCCTTCGTGCGCACGTCGGGGCGCAGAAAAGGTGGGTGTGAACGAAGAGATGCCCGAAAACACGGTTTCGAGCCGATTCAGCTTAGCAGACGGCTTCTCAGCGATCGCCGAGGATGCGCCGGATGCGTTCAAGCCGCGATGAGATGTCGCGCTCGGCACCGAGAGGCTTCGGTTGGTAATACTGACGTCCGTCGAGTTCATCAGGCAGATACTGCTGAGGCACGATGCCGAACTCGTTGTCGTGCGGGTAGCGATATCCCTTGCCGTGGCCGAGTCGCTTGGCCCCGGCGTAGTGGGCGTCTCGCAGGTGAGCGGGGACACGCCCGAAGTTACCGGCGCGCACATCGGCGATCGCGGCGTTGATACCGGCGTATGCCGCGTTCGATTTCGCAGTGGTCGCCAGGTAGACGGTTGCCTCCGCCAGTGGGATCCGCCCCTCGGGCATCCCGATGAACGCGACAGCGTCGGCAGCAGCGTTGGCGATCACCAGCCCCTGCGGGTCGGCGAGTCCGATATCTTCTGCTGCCGAGATCACCAGCCGGCGGGCAATGAAACGCGGGTCCTCCCCCGCCTCGATCATGCGGGCGAGATAGTGCAGCGCAGCATCCGGATCTGAGCCGCGAATCGACTTGATGAACGCACTGATCACGTCATAGTGCTCGTCACCCTGACGGTCATATCTCAACAGTGCACGATCAACCGCCTGCGCCACGTCTTCGTCGGTGATCTCGGGGACGGAAGCGTCTTCGGCTGTCGACAGCGCGACGGCTGCGGCAGCTTCTAATCCGGTCAGCGCTCGCCTGGCGTCACCAGAGGCCAGACGTATCAGTGCGCGCCGCGCGTCGTCACCCGCGGTGACGGTGCCGTTGAGCCCGCGGGCATCCGAGAGTGCTCTATCGATGAGCACCCCGATGTCTTCGTCGGTCAGCGGTTGCAGCGTCAGCAGCAATGACCGGGACAACAGCGGTGAGATCACGGAGAACGACGGGTTCTCGGTGGTGGCGGCAATCAGGAGAACCCAGCCGTTCTCGACGCCGGGCAGCAGGGCATCCTGCTGAGCCTTGGTGAAGCGGTGGATCTCATCGAGGAACAGGATCGTGGTCTGACCATAGAGATCGCGCTGAGTGATCGCCTCCTGCATCACCTCTCGGACGTCTTTGACGCCGGCAGTGATCGCCGAAAGTTCCACGAACCGCCGGCGGGACGAACGCGCGATCGCCTGCGCGACGGTGGTTTTCCCGGTGCCCGGCGGCCCCCACAGGATGATCGATACAGCCCCGGGAGCGGATGCTTCGGGGTCAGCGAGCGCCACGATCGGCGAGCCGGCCCGCAGAAGATGCTGCTGACCGGCCACCTCGTCGAGGGAGACCGGACGCATCCGCACGGCAAGGGGCGTCTGTCCCGAGAGTAGTGGCGCGGATGTCATGCCTCCAGGCTAATGCGCCCCTCTGACTCCGGCGCACCGTGGCAATCGCGGTAGGCTCACAGCGGTGCCCAGGCGAGGCGCCACAGGGAGGAAAACGATGGCCGGCCGCGGATCCAAGAACGCCCAGCGCTCACGCGCCGAGACCGAGCGTGCGCGCCTGTATGCCGCTCGCACGACGTGGTATGACGGGCAGATCACCCGCCGTATCCGCGACAACACCATCGCAGGCGTCGCCGGCGGGCTCATCATCGTGGCGGCCATCGCCAGCCAGTCCGTGCATGCTGCTGTGACTGCTCCCGAGCCGGATCCGACGGAGACATCTTCGCCCACACCACTGGAGAATCCGTTCTCCGACCTATTCTTCACCGAAGCACCTGCCGAATAGTCGCAGGTCCGTGACCTCCTGGACGGAACGGTGCCATCAAGACCGCCGCTGCGCGTACTAGGCTGATCAACGTCCCTTCCCCCTCACGCGGGCTGACCGCGCAAGGAGCACATCGTGTCTGCCACCGAACCTTCGAAGCCGACTCCACCGGTCCCCACACCGCCGCGCGTTCCGACGCCGCCGCGCATGCCGGCACCGGCAGCCGCCGCGCCCGCCGCACCTGTGGTTCCCGTGGCGCCCGTCGCCTCTGCTGACTCTGCGAACTTCGGCCGCGTTGCCGAAGACGGCACCGTTGAGGTACGTGAAGGTGATGAATGGCGCGTCGTCGGGCAGTACCCGGACGGCACGAGTGATGAAGCACTCGCCTACTACGTGCGCAAGTTCGACGATCTGGCATTCAAGGTGCACACGCTCGAACAGCGTCACCAGGCCGGCGGGGCCTCCGCGAGCGATCTGACCACACAGGCGAAGCGTCTGGTGGACGACGTCACCGGGGCCGCTGCCGTCGGCGACCTGGCCTCGCTGCGGGAGCGTCTCGACACGCTCACCGGCACGCTGGCTGAGGCCAGCGAGGCCGAGGCCCAGCAGGCGAAGGCTCTTGTCGACGCCGCGATCGCCGAGCGAACCCTGCTCGTCGACGCCATCGAGCAGATCGCAGCCCGCGACCTCTCGAAGGTGCAGTGGAAGCAGGTCACCGCCGAAGTGACCGCGCTCTTCGATACCTGGCAGGCGCAGCAGCAGAGCGGACCGCGCCTTCCGAAGGGCATCTCGCAGCAGCTGTGGAAGCGATTCCGCGACGCACGCTCCGTCGTTGATAAGAGCCGTCGCAGTTTCTACGCAGAGCTCGATGAGACCCACAAGCATGCTCGCAGCGAGAAGAATCAGCTGATCGAGCGTGCGGAAGCCCTCGCGCCGAAGGGCGTCGACGGCATCCCCGCGTATCGCAATCTTCTCGACGAGTGGAAGGCGTCCGGCCGCGCCGGCCGAAAGGCCGATGACGCGCTGTGGGCGCGTTTCAAGGCCGCAGGCGACGCACTGTACGCGGCTCGTGCCGAGCAATCGGCCGCGGAAGAAGCCGAGTCCGCGCCGAAGATCGAGGCCAAGAACGCCCTGCTGGATGAAGCGAAGGCTGTCGCTGATGAGTCGAACATCAAGCAGGCTCGTGCGCTGCTGACACGCATTCAGCGCCAGTGGGACGAGATCGGGCGCGTCTTCCCTCGCGAGAAGGAGCGTGCACTCGATGACAAGCTCCGCACCGTCGAGCAGTCGTTGAAGTCACGCGAAGAGGTCGACTGGAAGCGCAACAACCCGGAGACCAAGGCGCGCGCCAACGACATGAGCCAGCAGCTGCTGGACACCATCACCAAGCTGGAGGCTGAGCGCGACGCCGCCGAGAAGGCTGGAGATGCAAAGGCGCTCAAGGAAGCCACCGAAGCACTCGAAGCACGTAAGGCGTGGTTGAGCGCTCTCGAAGGCTGATCTTATCCACAGCTGCCCCGGGAACGGCGTCAGCACGGCACACTGAAAGTGTGAACCCGCTGCTGCTGTATCGGCCCGGGGCATTGCTGTCCCAGCCGGAACTGTGCTCTGCGCGCCTGGATGGTCTGCTGTTCGAGATCGACGATGCCTATATGCCCGCCGACATCCCGGAGGATGCGGATGCTCGCGTCACGGCGCTGGCACCGATCCTCTCCCCCGGTTATGCGGCCAGCGGCACGACCGCAGCCTGGCTCCAGGGCATCGGCAGTCGCGCTCCGCTTCGCCACCATATTCAGCGCACGTCGATGCGTCGTCACCGGGTAGCGCCGCACCGAGATGTGGTCGTACACCAGGTGCAACTACCTGAGGAGGACGTGCAGCTGATCTCGTCGACACTGGTGACAACGCCGCTGCGGACGCTGACGGACCTCGCGATCCGCGCAGAGAAAGACACCGAGAGCGGCGCCTGGCTGCTTCTGGTGGCGCAACAGCAACCGCAACTCGTAGCCGTCGCCATCGACTGCCTCGAGACGCGTTCGAGAGTACCCGGCAAACGTTCGGCCCTGCGACGGCTGAACGACTTCCTGGAGTCAGCGCATCAGGACGTGGTCACCCGATACACGTCGTAAACCGCGTCGATGCGACGCACGGCGTTGAGTACACGATCCAAGTGCACGGAGTCGCCCATCTCGAACACGAAACGGCTGATCGCCAAGCGACTGTCGTTCGTGTTCACGGTCGCAGACAGGATGTTCACATGGTGCTCGCTGAGCACCCGGGTGACGTCGGAGAGCAGTGCAGCCCGATCCAGCGCTTCGACCTGGATCTGAACGCGGAACACGCTCTTGGTCGTCGGTGCCCAGGAGACCTCGACGAAACGTTCCTGCTCGGCACCGAGGGCTTTCACGTTGGCACAGTCAACGCGATGAACCGAGACACCACTGCCACGTGTCACGAAGCCGACGATCTCGTCACCGGGAACCGGCGTGCAGCACTTGGCGAGCTTCACGAGAATGTCGTCCGCGCCGCGGACGAGGATGCCGGAATCGCCCGCGCGCGGTTCGCGCAGGTGCGGACGGCCCGGAATCGTGATCGCCCCGGTACCGGTGTCGTTCGCCGCGGTGAGGGCAGTAACCTTCTCCAGCACGGACTGCGTGGAGACGTGGCCCTCACCGACGGCGGCGTACAGCGCGTCGACGTCTTCGTAATGCAACTGCTGAGCGACCTGGGCGAACGAGTCCTGACCCATCAGCCGTTGCAGCGGCAGGTTCTGCCGGCGCATCGACCGTGCGATGGATTCCTTGCCCTGCTCAATCGCTTCTTCGCGACGTTCCTTCGTGAACCAGCCGCGAATCTTGTTGCGGGCACGGGTGCTCTTGACGAAGCTCAGCCAGTCCTGGCTCGGACTGGCGTCCGGGTTCTTCGAGGTGAACACTTCAATGACGTCGCCGCTTTTGACCTCGGTCTCCAGCGGGACGAGCCGGCCGTTGACCTTCGCACCCATTGTGCGGTGGCCGATCTCGGTGTGCACGGCGTAGGCGAAGTCGACCGGTGTCGCGCCGGCAGGCAGCCCGATCACCCGTCCCTTCGGCGTGAACACGTAAACTTCCTTCGCACCGATTTCGAAGCGCAGCGAGTCGAGGAACTCGCTCGGATCCGCGGTTTCTGCTTGCCAGTCCGAGATGTGCGCAAGCCAGGTCATATCGGTGTCGGTCGGCACGGTACCGGGCTTGCCACCGGCCATCCGCTCTTTGTACATCCAGTGTGCGGCAACACCGAATTCCGCTTGCTGGTGCATCTCGTGCGTGCGGATCTGAATCTCCACCGTACGGCCGCTCGGGCCGATCACCGTGGTGTGCAGTGACTGGTAGAGATTGAACTTCGGCGTCGCGATGTAGTCCTTGAACCGGCCGGGCAGCGGCGTCCAGCGTGCGTGAATAGCACCGAGAACCGCGTAGCAGTCACGCACCGAGCCTACGAGCACCCGAATGCCGATGAGGTCGTAGATGTCATCGAACTCCCGTCCGCGCACAACCATCTTCTGGTACACCGAGTACAGCTGCTTCGGTCGTCCGCCCACTTTGCCGCGGATACGGAGGTCGTGCAGGTCCTCATTGATCGATTCGATGACCTGCTTCAGATACTTCTCTCGCTGCGGGGTGCGCTGCGCGATAAGACTGTTGATCTCGACATAGATTTTGGGGTGCAAGACAGCGAACGAGAGGTCTTCGAGCTCGGACTTTATCGTCTGGATACCGAGGCGGTTGGCAAGGGGCGCGTAGATCTCCAGTGTCTCTCTGGCCTTCTTCTCCGCCTTCTCGGGTGGAACGAAGCCCCAGGTGCGCGCATTGTGGAGCCGGTCGGCGAGTTTGATGAGCAGAACACGCAGGTCTTTCGACATTGCGACGATCATCTTGCGGACCGTTTCGGCCTGCGCGCTTTCGCCGTACTTGACCTTGTCGAGCTTGGTGACGCCATCCACGAGCATGGCGACTTCGTCACCGAAGGTCTCCGTCAGTTCAGACAGCGCATACCCGGTGTCTTCGACGGTGTCATGAAGCAGCGCTGCCGCAATGGCTCGTGGCCCCAGCCCCATCTCGGCCAGGATCTGGGCGACGGCGAGCGGGTGGGTGATGTATGGCTCACCGCTTTGCCGCTTCTGACCCTCGTGCTTTTGCTTCGCGACGTTGTAGGCCTGCGTGATGATCGCCAGGTCACCTTTAGGGTGGCTGGCCCGAACCGTGCGGATCAGGTTGTCGAGATCGTTGACCCGGGGCGCACGCGAGAAGATTCGGGGCACGAGTCTTCTCAAACTCGATCCCTGCGTCGACGCGTTCGCCTCCGCCATCACTTCACCTCCGGGTCAGAACATCTTACGCGTGTGCCAGCACATCGGCTGCGCTCGAACGATTACGCGTTCAGGCGTCAGCGGCGGCCCGTTCACGCAGCTCGAGCACGCGCTTGTCGCGCTCGATGATGTCCGGTTCTTTCTCCCGGAACAGCGAGTACAGCGGTGCTGCAACGAACAGCGTGGAGTACGTCGCGACGATGATGCCCACGAAGATCGACAGCGAAATATCGGTCAGCGTCTCCGCCCCGAGCCAGAACGCTCCGATGAACAGAATCGCGCCGACGGGGAGCGCTGCGACGATCGAAGTGTTGATCGAGCGCACCAGCGTCTGGTTCACCGCGAGGTTCACCGATTCTCCGAAGGTGCGTGAGGAGTTTTCGCCGTCCTCCGTGGTGTTTTCTCGAATCTTGTCGAACACCACCGTCGTGTCATACAACGAGTACGCCAGGATCGTGAGGAACCCGATGACGGCCGCGGGCGAGATCTCGAACCCGGCCAGTGCATAGATGCCCACGGTGATCACGAGCACATCGAGCAGACCAATGATGGCAGCGGCCGACATCTTCCACGTGCGGAAGTACACCGCGAGAATCAGGAACGTCAGAATCAGGAACACCACCAGGCCCCAGAGCGACTGTCGTGTGACGTTCTCCCCCCACTGCGGGCCGATGAACGATGTGTTCACCTCGTCAGCATCCACCTGATACTGGTCAGCCAGCGCCTGCGCCACGGCGAGAGTCTCGCTCTGCGTCATCTGATCCGTCTGCACGCGCACGTCGCTCTCACCGACGATGGCGACCTTGACGGCGGCATTCGGCACGACAGACTGCACGGCGTCGGATGCCTTGGCCTGATCAGTCGACTCGGGCGCGACGACCGTGAACTGCGACCCGCCAGTGAACTCGATCGAGAACTGCACAGGGCGCAGCAACGGCACAAGGGCGGATGCCACGATCAGTGCGATCGCGATGATGAACCACAGACGGCGCTTGCCGACGAACGGGAAAGAGGTCTTTCCCGTGTACAGGTTGTTGCCGAATTCATTCATGGAGGCCATCAGCGCTCTCCCTCGCTTCCGGCGTTGGTATGACTGTTTCCGATGAGGGCTTCGGCACGTTTGCGCTCCGCAATGGTCTGCCGGCGCTCAGCCTCGTTTCGAGAACGGTTGATCTTTCCTGCTCGTCCACCGCGCACAGGCTCGACAGTCCGATACTGCGAGCGGGCGTGGTAAACCGCCCCCAGCGCGTCGGGGTCAAGGCCGGAGAGCTTGTGCCCGCCTCCGAAGAACTTGGTGCGCGCCAGGATCTGCATCACCGGGTGCGTGAAGATGACGAAGATGAAGATGTCGATGATCGTCGTGAGTCCCAGGGTGAAGGCAAAGCCCTTCACCGTGGAGTCAGCCAGGATGTACAGCACGACTGCGGCCAGGATGTTGATCGACTTGGAGATGTAAATCGTGCGCTTGGCGCGTCCCCAGCCGTCCTCCACCGCATTCGTGATGGATTTGCCGTCGCGCAGCTCATCTCGTATTCGTTCGAAGTAGACGATGAACGAGTCGGCGACGAAACCGATCGACACGATCAGACCTGCCACGCCGGCCAGCGACAGGCGGAAGCCGAGGCGCCAGGCCAGGATGCAGACGATGATGTAGGTCAACACGCCCATGACCGCGATGGATGCAATGATCACGGCGCCGAGTGCTCGGTAACTGAGCAACGAGTACACAGCCACCAGCGCAAGACCGATGAGTCCGGCGATGAGACCGATCATGAGCTGCTGCGAACCCAGCGTCGCCGAAACACTCGACGCACTCTCGGTGGTGAAGCTCAGCGGCAGCGCACCGTACTTCAGCTGATCCGCGAGAGCTTCAGCGCTCTCCTGCGTGAACGAGCCGGAGATGCTGGGCTTGCCGTCGAGGATCACACCGTTCATCTGCGGAGCGGAGATGACCTTGCCATCGAGAACGAAGGCGAACTGGTCGCGCGGGGTGAGGCCGGCGAGCTGGTTCTGGTAGAGGCGCTGGCTGATCTCGCCGAAGGTCTTGGCACCCTGCGAATCGAGGGTGAGGTTGACCGTCCATGCACCGTTGCGCTGGTCGCGACCGCTGGTGGCATCATCGATCGCATCGCCGGTGAGCTCGGTCGGTCCGAGGATGTACTTGGCCTGACCGAGGTCGTCACAGGTGATCAGGGGCTGGTCCGCAGGTGTATCGGCAGACTCGTTGTCGGGGTTCGCGCAGTCGTAGGCGAGGAACTCGGCTTGGAGCTTCTCCGTCACCCAGGCCATATCGCTGCCGTCGGTCGGCTCCGGCGTGGGGATCGCGTTCGCAGTCGGGTCCGGGGCCGGGTACGGCGTTGCGTTGCCGTCTTCTCCGACGAACTCGGTCGCTGGGCTTCCGAAGAAGATCACGGAGCGGAACTCGAGCTGCGCGCTCGCTTCGATACGCGCGCGCGTCTCCTCATCAGCGACACCGGGGATCTGCACAACAATGTTGCGTCCGCCCTCGGTCGTGATGTCGGCCTCTGTCACACCAGACGCGTTGACGCGTTGGCGGATGATCGCCGCAGCCTGATCGAGCTGCTCCTGCGTGGGATTGGCACCGTCCTCAGTGACGGCACTCAGGACTATCTGTGTGCCGCCCTGAAGATCAAGCGCGAGCTCAGGTGTCCACGAGCTCTTTTCAAAGCCATAGACACCGATTGCGTTCACGCCGAACAGCGCAGCAGTCACGATCAGAAGGCTGAGCAGAACCTTCCAGGCATGACGGACGGGAGAAGACGAAGCCACGTATGTTCAGCTTTCTACGATGCCGGTCAGGCGGTCGGACGAATTACTTGCTGTCGGAGTCCCGATCCAGACGGGCGCGGGTCTCCTCAGGAGTCTCGGCGGCAAAATCTGCCTCGGATGCAATGGCCTCATCTTCAACCTCAACGAGGTCTTCGCCCTCGAGGTCGTCGACCACGTTCGGCTCGACGATGCGCAGGATCGCCTGGCTGTGTACCTCGATGACTGTTCCCGGGGCAATCTCGACGAGAGCCGGCGAGTCCAGGTCCTCAGGGTCGTACGCGACGATGGTTCCGTAGAGACCACCCTGCATCAGCACCTTGACCCCGGGAACCGTCTTCGTGGCCTTCTCTTCCTGTTCGGCCTTCATCTGCTTCTGACGCTTGCGCGTGTTGAGGAACATGAAGACGAGCAGGACGGCTAGTACGCCGAAGAGGATGATTTCCATCAGGCAGGGCCTTTCAAAGTGCGCACGCCAACGGTGGACGCGCAGAGAGTTCGGGGGGAAGTCTCCAGCGATTATAGGTCATTGAGCAATGTCGCCGTTTCCGGATGCTGAAGGCCGAGGTGCTGGTATGCCTCAGGAGTCGCAACGCGTCCGCGTGGCGTTCGACCGAGGAATCCGATTCGGACGAGATAGGGCTCGACCACGCTCTCAACGGTCTCCGCCTCTTCACCGACGGCCACGGCGAGCGTGCTCAGTCCTACCGGACCACCGCGAAAGCGCCGCACGAGCATGTCGAGAACAGCACGGTCGAGGCGGTCGAGGCCGATCGGGTCGACGTCGTAGAGTTCCAACGCCGCGTTGACGTCCGAAATCGATGCCGATCCGTGATCTCCATGCACAAGGGCATAGTCGCGGACCCGGCGCAGAAGCCTGTTCGCGATTCGCGGGGTACCTCGGGATCGGCGAGCGATCTCATTCAGCGCGTCGTCAGGCAGCCCGACACCGAGAACGCTCGACGAGCGCGCGATCACCTTCTCGAGGTCACCGTCGTCATAGAACTCCAGATGACCGGTGAAGCCGAAGCGGTCGCGTAAAGGATTCGGCAGCAGACCAGAGCGCGTCGTGGCCCCGACGAGCGTGAAGGGCGCAAGATCCAGCGGGATGCTGGTGGCGCCCGCGCCCTTTCCAACCATGATGTCGATGCGGAAGTCTTCCATCGCGAGGTAGAGCATCTCTTCCGCCGAGCGCGCCATCCGGTGGATCTCGTCGATGAACAGCACCTCCCCGGGAATGAGACTGGACAGCAGCGCCGCGAGGTCGCCGGCGTGCTGGATCGCGGGGCCGCTGGAAAGGCGGAGCGGACGTTCACTCTCGTACGCGACAATCATCGCGAGAGTCGTCTTACCCAACCCGGGAGGGCCGGCGAGCAGAATGTGATCGGGTGGCCGGTTCTGGATGCGTGCCGCGTCTAGAAGCAGTTGCAGCTGTCCGCGAACCTTCGGCTGCCCGACGAACTCGCCGAGGCTCTCCGGCCGCAGCGCACCTTCGATGGCGAGCTCTGTTTCGTCGATCGGCTCGGCCGCATCGCGACCCTCAGAGAAGTTCTCCTCAGCCACGTGCTGCTCCCGCCTTGGCCGGCCCCAGCGCAGCAAGCGCCTGGCGCAGCAACAGTGAGACAGAGCCGCGGTCAGACTCGCTGGCAGCGGCAGCTGCGGCCTCGGCAGCCTCAGCCGCGACCTTCTCCGACCAGCCGAGACCCACCAGCGCGATGGTTACCTGGGCCGTGATGTCCACAGCACCAGGGGCGGTGGACGCGGCAGCAGGAGACGGCGGCTGCAGTTTTCCGGCAAGCTGCACGACGATCAACTTCGCCGTCTTCGGTCCGATACCGGAGACACGTCGGAACGGTGCGTCATCGTCGTCGATGACCGCCGTAGCGATCTGATCGACACTGAGGTGTCCGAGCACGCCCAACGCAGATTTCGGACCGACACCGGTGACACTGAGCAATTGTCCGAAGACCTCCAGCTCCGTCGGCTCGGCAAAGCCGTACAGCGTGAGAGCGTCTTCGCGCACGATGAGACTCGTGTGCAACCGCAGCTGAGCGCCAGTGCGCGCGGTGTGAGCGACGTCTCCGGGCACGAACACGAAGAATCCGACCCCGCCAACTTCGATGACGACATGGTCCGCACCGGTGGCCAGCACGGTTCCGTGCAGAGAGGAGATCATCTCCCCAGCCTACGAGCCGGATCGTATGTATGTTCGAGCGACACGCTCAGCATCGGCCCAGGCCTGCTGGGCCGGGGTCAGAGCGCCAGCTGCCGCTGCAACACCGCCTCGCCGCCACGCATGGCACAGGGCGATAGCGAGGGCATCGGCCGCGTCCGCGGGTTGCGGTGGGGCATCCAGCCGCAGGATACGGGCGATCATCGCCTGTACCTGCTTCTTATCGGCCGATCCGTACCCGGTGACTGCCGCTTTTACCTCACTCGGGGTGTGGGTCGCCGCGGGCAGGCCCGCCTCTGCGGCGATCAGCAGGGCCACCCCGCTGGCCTGCGCCGTGCCCATCACCGTGTGGCTGTTGTGCTGTGCGAACACCCGCTCGACAGCTACGGCATCCGGCTGATGTTCGTTGAGAACCTCTCGGATGCCGGCGGCAACTCCGGCCAGTCGTTCGCCGATCGGAGCATCCGGCGACGTTCGTATCACCCCGACATGCACGAGGGTTCCTCGGCGTGCGCGGTCCACGTCGACGACGCCGATGCCGCACCGGGTCAGTCCCGGGTCGATACCGAGCACGCGCAAAGAAGAAGCCGTCACTCCCCCAGGCTAGGTGCCAGAGGAGCGACGGCTTCAGCGGCGCGCTGTGAAGGCAGGTCAGTCCTCGTCGCTGTCTTCCTCGAGTTCGGCCTGCACTTCAGCGGTGAGGTCGAAGTTGCTGTATACGTTCTGCACGTCTTCGCTGTCTTCGAGCGCATCGATGAGGCGGAAGATCTTGCGAGCGGTCGCAGCATCGATCTCGACCTTGAGGTTCGGGATGAACTCCACATCAGCCGAGTCGTAGTCGATACCGGCTTCCTGCAAGGCGGTGCGCACGGAGACCAGATCCGTTGCCTCGGTGATGACGCCGAAGCCGTCGCCGTGCGGCTCGATCTCTTCAGCACCGGCTTCCAGGACCGCTTCCATCACGGCATCTTCGGTCGTGTCTTCCGCACCGACAACGATGAGGCCCTTGCGGGTGAAATTGTAGGCGACGCTGCCCGGGTCGGCGAGGGTGCCACCGTTGCGGGTGAGTGCCGTACGCACCTCAGCGGCTGCACGGTTTTTGTTATCGGTCAGACACTCGATCATGAGTGCGACGCCGTTGGGACCGTAGCCTTCGTACATGATCGAGGTATATTCGATCGCTTCGCCACCGATACCGGCGCCGCGTTTGACGGCACGGTCGATGTTGTCCTTCGGGACCGACATCTTCTTCGCTTTGAGCACCGCGTCATAGAGCGTCGGGTTGCCAGCCAGGTCGGCACCACCGAGCTTGGCCGCAACTTCGATGTTCTTGATGAGCTTTGCCCACGACTTCGCACGACGGGAGTCGATGACAGCCTTCTTGTGCTTCGTAGTTGCCCATTTAGAGTGCCCGGCCATGTTTCTCCGCTCTTCGTTTCGCTCTGCTGACGTCGCAGCGCATGGTCCATTCTAAAGAATCTGGTCGTGACGTGTGGGAACGCCCCCGCCGAGACGGTCCGCGGGACCGTCTGCCAGTTGTTCAGCCCTCCAGGCTCGACCGCCCTGATCGTCGGCGTGCGGAGTCGATGACGGAGCTGTCCGGCAGTGGCACCGGCAGATCCCATGCGGCATCTGGCTTCCATTCATCCCACTGCTCATCGAGCGGCCAACCGCCTGTGGCGATGAATTCCGCGCCGGCGTGATCAGCCAGTACGCGCACGGCTTCGGCCTGTTCTGCCGTGAAGCGTCCCTGCGCGACCGCTGCTTCCAGTTCGTCGGCATCCTTCAGCCAGACATCCTGCGCTCCCGGGTGCTCGGCATCGATCCAGATGTCCAGCACGAGGTCGCGCGAGAAGATTCCGCCGGCTTCACCGGCGACGCGGCGGTGGGGCAGCTCCACGTTCACGTAGGCGCCGTCGGGCGTACCGTCCGGGCGACGGAAGAACCAGATCGACCAGGGGCGACCGGCAGGAGCCACTCGAACGATGCCGGGGCCCGTCCACGTCGACTCCTGCATCTTCCAGGGAACGCTGAAGCGTTCATCCAGCGACACCTCGCGCGGGCGCCGGCCATCGGCAGGAACTGATTCCAGACGTGCCGATCCGGAGGGGATCCAGATCACCAGACCCTGGGCATCATCACGGACCACCCGTGCCGCTTCGATATGGCGCGAGTACCGCCAGAGAATCGCTTCTCCCGGTGTGAAGCGCGGGGCATCCTCGTCGGATGAGGGCACCGCGCTGCGCAGGAGCGGGTCGACGTACTCGTCGCGGCCGGAATCATCGAGGAGGGAGATCGCTTGATCCAGCGTCATGGTTCCCGCAGAGATCGGGAGCCACCCGCTGCCGATCCGGCCGATGAGTTCGGCGTTTCCACCACTCGCGCTGACAGCTGTGGACCCGATCGGCAATCGCATCCCGCCACGCTATCGTGTGACGGCGTGGTGAACGGCAGTAACCCTCACCAGCCGTTCGTGGAACCGGTACTCCCCCGTGAGCTCCGGGTGAAAGCTCAGCCCGACGAGATGGCCCTTCCCGACCGCGACGACGCGACCATCCGGCAGCGAGGCCAGCACCGTGGCGCTCGTGCCGACGGACTCCACGACAGGACCGCGGATGAAGGTCGCCCGCACCGGCGGAGCCCCGAGCACAGCGACATCAAGTTCGGCTTCGAATGACTCGAGCTGTCGACCGAACGCGTTGCGCCGGACGACCACGTCCAACCCGCCGAAGCTCTGCTGACCGTCGATTCCGTCGCGCACACAGTCGGCGAGCATGATCAGCCCGGCGCAGGTGCCGAGTACGGGCATCCCCCCGGCGATCGCATCCCGGATCGGCTGCTGCAATCCGAACTGCCGGGACAGCTTGTCAATGACAGTGGATTCGCCGCCGGGAATCACGAGGCCGCTCACCGTCGCGAGCTCCTCGGGGCGGCGCACGCGGATGACGTCCGCCCCGAGTCCGTGCAGCACGCGTTCGTGCTCGCGCACATCGCCCTGCAGCGCGAGAACGCCGATCCGTGGAGCGTCGGGGTTACCAGCCACGCTCGGAGAGCCGGTGCGGTGCGGGCAGATCCGAGACGTTGATACCCACCATCGCCTCGCCGAGTCCGCGTGACACCTCTGCGACCACCTTCGCGTCGTCATAGAAGGTCGTCGCCTTCACAATTGCCGCCGCACGCTCGGCGGGGTTACCCGATTTGAAGATGCCCGAGCCGACGAAGACGCCATCAGCGCCGAGTTGCATCATCATCGCGGCGTCGGCGGGGGTTGCGACTCCCCCGGCGACGAAGAGCACGACCGGGAGCTTGCCCGTCTCAGCGATCTCGGCGACGAGCTCGTACGGTGCCTGCAGTTCTTTGGCCGCGACGAACAGCTCGTCCTTGGTCATAGATCGCAGCACGTTTATCTCGGAGCGGATCTTACGAATGTGCTTCGTCGCCTCAGAGACATCGCCGGTGCCCGCTTCCCCCTTGGAGCGGATCATGGCGGCACCCTCGTTGATGCGGCGCAGGGCCTCACCGAGGTTCGTGGCGCCGCAGACGAAGGGCACGGTGAAGCCGAACTTGTCGATGTGATTGACGTAGTCGGCAGGCGAAAGCACCTCCGATTCGTCGATGTAATCGACGCCGAGCTCCTGCAGCACCTGAGCCTCAACGAAGTGACCGATGCGTGCCTTGGCCATAACCGGGATCGAGACGGTGTCGATGATGCTGTCGATCATGTCCGGGTCGCTCATGCGCGAAACTCCGCCCTGCGCGCGGATGTCTGCCGGAACACGCTCGAGCGCCATGACGGCGACAGCGCCGGCATCCTCCGCGATCTTTGCCTGCTCCGCAGTGACAACGTCCATGATGACGCCGCCCTTGAGCATCTCAGCGAGTCCGCGCTTGACGCGGGATGATCCGGTGGTGGAATTCTGGTCTGCAGCCATGAGCTGCTCCTTTCAATCATCCAAACAGAGTCATTGATCTATGCCAAAAGATAGCACCAGTTCGAGACCGCCTAGACTCATATGTCGAGAGGTGACATGAGCGACCAGATCACGGGTACGACGGCAGCCGATATCGCCTCGAGCGTGCGTGAACTGCGACAGCGCGGTGTCCTGACCCCGGGCGCGGTTCTTCCGCCGGTGCGCGAGCTCGCTGCACGCCTCGGCGTCAACCGCAACACAGCTGTGTCCGCGTACCGGCAACTCGCCCAAGCCGGTCTGGTCATCAGTCGCGGGCGTGCCGGAACGATGCTCGTCGAGCACAGCGCTGTCGCGCAGGAAGGGTATGCCGCCGACACTGTCCTGCGCGATGTCGGCACCGGAAATCCTGACCCCCGACTGATCCCGGACCCGTCCCCCGTCCTGGCGAGCGTGACCGGCCGGCCGGTGCTGTACGGGGAGCCGGTCATCGACACTGCGCTTGACGCCTGGGCGCGGGATTGGGTCTCTCCCGACCTGCACCCGTCTGACTTTCAGATCACGATCACCAGTGGCGCAGTGGATGCCGTCGAGCGATTGCTCGCGCAGGCGTTGATGCGCGACGATGCCGTCGCTCTGGAGGATCCGTGCTTTCTTGCCAGCATCCATACCGTTCGCCTGGGTGGCTATCGCGCGGTCCCTGTCCCGGTCGATGACGAGGGCATGACCGTCGAGGGACTGCAGGCGGCGCTGGATGCCGGTGTGCGCGCAGTCATTTGCACACCGCGCGCGCAGAACCCGACCGGTGCGAGCCTCTCGCAAGCACGTGCTGCGGCGCTACGGGAACTGATGGCGGAGCATCCCTACGTTCTGATCATCGAAGACGACCACTTCTCGATGCTGTCATCACGACCATACGAGTCTCTGATCGGCCCCGAGCACAAGCGGTTCGCCCTGCTGCGCTCGGTGTCGAAGTTCCTGGGTCCCGACATGTGCCTGGCCGTGGCTGCCACCGACCGGGAAACAGCCGGCCAACTCGCGATGCGGCTGAGCCCCGGAACCACCTGGGTGAGTCACCTGCTGCAGCGTCTGACGCTCGGCCTGCTCAGCAATGAACAGGTGCGAGAGTCGATCCGCGCCTCCGGAGCGCACTACGTCGAGCGAAATACGGCCTTTGCCGGGCGGCTGCGCGATCACGGCATCGGCACCCACTACTCCGACGGTATGAACCTCTGGGTCGAGTTGCCCCAGCCAGCCCAGATTGTGTCAGAACGGTTGATGCGACGAGGGTGGCTGGTGAGGACCGGCGACGGCTTCTCGCTCATCGACACGGACAGGCCTTCCCATCACCTGCGCCTCACCGTGCATGACCTTTCCCCCACCGATGCTGAGCAACTCGTCGCAGATATCGCCGCGGCTATCGACTGATGTGCGCGAAGCACGCCGCCGGCAGTGAGAAGATTCAAAGATGAAGATCCTCTCGATCCAGTCAGCTGTCGCCTACGGCCACGTCGGCAACTCGGCCGCGGTGTTCCCCCTGCAGCGCATCGGCGTCGATGTCCTCCCGGTCAACACTGTGAACTTCTCGAACCACACCGGCTATGGCGCCTGGCGTGGTCCGCTGATCGCTCCCAGCGACGTCGCAGACGTGATCACCGGCATCGAAGAGCGCGGGGTCTTCCCCGAGGTCAACGCGATTCTTTCCGGCTATCAGGGCGGCGAGGGCATCGGCGACGTGATCATCGATGCCGTCGCGCGAGTCAAGGCGGCGAACCCGGCCGCGCTGTACGCGTGCGATCCGGTCATGGGCAATGCCAAGTCCGGATGCTTCGTCGCACCGGCTATCCCTGAGCTTCTGCGCGAGCGGGTGGTTCCCGTCGCTGACATCATCACGCCGAATCAGTTCGAGTTGGGGTTCCTCACCCGAACTGAGCCGGACACACTGGAGTCGACGCTCGATTCCGTTGATCTGGCACGTGCCATGGGCCCGTCGATCGTTCTGGTGACCAGTGTGGAGCGTCCTGACCGTGAAGAGGGCACCATCGAAATGCTCGCCGCCGACGATGCCGGCGCCTGGATCGTGCAGACCCCGTTCCTGCCGATGAAGGCCAACGGGTCCGGAGATGTCACCGCGGCGCTCTTCACCGCGCACTACGTTTCGACCCGGAGCGCTCAGGTGGCGTTGGAGCGCACCGCGTCAAGCGTGTTCGATCTGCTGCAGCTGACGCTGGATTCCGACGCCCGCGAGCTGAAGCTCATCGAGGCGCAGGAGTACTACGCGCACCCGAAGATGCAGTTCGCTGCGCGTCAGGTCCGCTGACCGCTCGACCACGCCGCGGCCACCGCTTCGCGCACCTCGCCGAGCAGTTGCGGCAGCGGCTTCGTCTTGGCGATGATCGGGAAGAAGTTCGCATCCGACGTCCACCTCGGCACGATGTGCTGATGAAGGTGGGCGTCGACGCCTGCCCCCGCCACCGCACCCTGGTTCATGCCCAGGTTGAAGCCGTCGCAGTTCGAGACTTGGCGCAGCACACGCATGCCGATCTGGCTGAGCTCGCCGATTTCAGCGACCTCTTCTGCCGTGGCCTGATCGTAGGTGGCGATGTGCCGATACGGGCAGACCAGCAGGTGGCCGGAATTGTACGGAAAGAGATTCAGCAGCACGTAGGCAGTCTTCCCGCGGGCGACGATCAGACGCTCGGCATCGGGATGCTTCGGCGCCTCGCAGAACGGACACTCTTCGCGCAGCGGCTCAGGCCCCGCCTGGATGTATGCCATCCGGTGCGGGGTCCACAGCCGCTGAAACTCGTCGGGGACGCCGGCGAGGTGTGCGGCATCCTCGACGGCATCCCTATCGATCATGCGAGGTCTTCCGCCGTGTGCACAAGCGCATGCGATGCGATGGCCGCACGGATGCGGGCGACAGCATCCGCAATCGGCACACCGTTTTCCTGCGTGCCGTCGCGGAAGCGGAACGAGACGGTACCGGCATCCCGATCCTGCTCACCGGCGATGAGCATCAGCGGGACCTTGGCCGTGGTGTGGTTGCGAATCTTCTTCTGCATCCGGTCATCGGAGTGATCCACTTCCGCACGCACATCTTGTTGGCGCAGCTGGGCGATCACGCCGTCGAGGTATTCCGAATACTGCTCTGCTACCGGCACACCAACAACCTGCATCGGGGCCAGCCATACCGGGAAGTCGCCGGCGTAGTGCTCGAGGAGGATCGCGAAGAAGCGCTCAACGGACCCGAGCAGTGCACGGTGAATCATCACCGGACGATGCTTCTGGCCGTCGGAGCCGGTGTATTCGAGTTCGAAGCGTTCAGGCTGGTTGAAGTCGAGCTGAATGGTCGACATCTGCCAGGTGCGTCCGATCGCGTCACGCGCCTGCACCGAGATCTTCGGGCCGTAGAACGCGGCGCCTCCGGGATCGGCGACGAGCTCCAGACCGGATGCCACGGCGACCTGACGCAGTGACTCGATCGCAGTTGTCCACTGCTCCGGCTCGCCCAGGAACTTCGGGTTGCCCTCCTCGTTGGTCGACAGCTCGAGGTAGAAGTCATTCAGACCGTAATCGCGGAGCAGATCAAGCACGAGATTGAGGTTCGTCGTGAGCTCTTCTTGCACCTGGTCCTGGGCGACGTAGATGTGCGCGTCATCCTGGGTGAGACCGCGCACACGGGTGAGGCCCGACAGTGTGCCGCTCTTCTCATAGCGGTATACGGTTCCGAACTCGGCCAATCGCAGCGGCAGCTCACGGTATGAACGTCCGCGCGAGCGATAGATGAGGTTGTGGAACGGGCAGTTCATCGGCTTCAGGTAATAGTCCTGGCCCTGCCTCGTGACGTTGCCGTCCTCGTCCGTAATCTCGTCGAGGTGCATCGGAGGGAACATGCCGTCCGAGTAGGTCTGCAGGTGCCCAGAAGTCTGGAACAGATCCTTCTTGGTGATGTGCGGACTGTTGACTACGTCGTAGCCGTTGCGCAGCAGATGCCTGCGCAGGTTCTCTTCGATCTCGTAGCGGATGATTCCGCCCTTGGGATGGAAGACCGCGAGTCCCGAGCCGATCTCGTCCGGGAAGGAGAACAGATCCATCTCGACGCCGAGCTTGCGGTGATCGCGGCGCTCGGCCTCGGCGAGACGGTCCTTGTAGGCCTTCAGTTCATCCTTGCTCGGCCAGGCCGTTCCGTAGATGCGCTGCAGCTGCGGATTCTTCTCGCTACCGCGCCAGTATGCGGCAGCGATGCGCGTGAGGTCCCAACCATTGCCGATCATGCGCGTGCTCGGCAGGTGCGGGCCCCGGCAGAGGTCCTTCCAGACCACCTCGCCGTCCTTGGAAACGTTGTCGTAGATGGTCAGCTCGCCCGCGCCGATCTCCGCAGACGCGCCCTCAGCGGCATTCGCCCCGGAACCGGGGCCACCGGCGAGTTCGATGAGCTCGAGCTTGAACGGTTCGTCCGCCAGCTCGGCGCGTGCTTCTGCCTCGGTGACGACACGACGGGTGAAGCGCTGTCCCTCGCGGATGATGCGCTGCATCTCCTTCGAGATGGCCTTGATGTCTTCGGGAGTGAAGGGCGTTTCGACGCCGAAGTCGTAGTAGAAGCCGTCGGTGACGGGCGGGCCGATGCCGAGGTTCGCCTGCGGGTTGATCCGCTGCACAGCTTGGGCGAGCACGTGAGCTGCAGAGTGCCGCAGGATCGCGAGCCCATCCTCACTATCGATCGTGACCGGCTCGACAACATCGGCATCCGTCACGGTAGCCGCGAGATCCTTCAGCTCGCCGTCGACGCGCATGGCAACGACGGAACGGTCAGAGAACAGGGCGAAGCCGTCTTTCGGCTGGGCATTTTCAGGCACAGATCACTCCACTAGGTCTTCGTCCAGATTACTCGCCCGAGGGATGCTTCGACGCACGTTCAGCGGGTTCCGATGGCGAACGCCCTGCAGGCGTCGACGATGCGCCTCGCACACACGATGGCGGCGTACGCATACGCGGGCGAATAGTCAGGCTTCGTCGCGGAATTCGGATGCCGGTTCCGCGCTGGCGCGATCGCGCTGCAATGCATCCGCGATGTCATCCAGCGCCGTGGCCGTCGCATCACGCAAAGCCGATAGGCGTGCAGCGGCACGTCGAAGATGAAGCGGAGGGAACACAAGAAGGTTCGTCAGAACTCCGACGATGATGCCGAAGGCCATCGTCAGCAGATAAGACACGGAGAACTCATCGGCTGCGGTGCCACCCAGCAGGAGGACGAACAGTCCGGCGATGGCTACCCAGTCGCTGCCGGCACCGAGAACCCTGATTCCTCCGATGATGATCCCGGCCGCGATGACAACGGCGACGACGGCGGGACCGCCCAGGAGCACGATTCCCAATCCTCCGACTCCGAGCGCGATGCCGATCGCGAGTCCCGCCAGCGACTGCACCCCCGCCCGCGCGGACCCTGCCAACGTCGGATACATGCTGACGAGAACGCCGAGAGGCGCGTAATACGATCTGTGTGCAGAATCAGATCATCGCCCGTGTCGCCGAATGCGACTGCCCCATTGACACCGCGCCCGATGAGGGTTCGCGGGTCAGCAGCTGGCGAGGTGTCGTTCAATCGCGTTCGTGAGAACACCTGAACCGCCCAACAGCACGACCTGACGGGTTGTACTGCTCTTCAGATAGGCAGATGTTCCTGCGGGCAAGCATGTCGTCCGCGACAGCAGCAGCGGTGATTTCGTCTTGCCGGCCAGTGGCGCAGCGGCCAGAGCATCCGCGAAGTTGGAGCCGGTTGCGATGAAGGCTTTCTCCTGTGCGCCGGGGAAAACCTTCTTCGCGATCGCCTCGGCGGTGGCGTACCGATCCTGACCGCCCAGACGAGTGACGCTGAATCCCTTCGACCTGAGACTCTGCTCGAAGCTGCTCGGAATGACACCCGTGCTGCCGACGAGGGTGATCTTCTTCACGCCCTTCTTCTGCAACAGCGACAACAGCTGAGCGTCAGGTTTAGCGCCCCGAACGGGGATGACGGTCGCGCCCTGTTTGATCGCGGCCGGGGCAGCTGCGAGGGCATCCGGATAGTTGGATCCCACCGCGAGGTAGGCGTGCTCAAGCTTGCCCTGCCAGAGCTTCTCCACCGCCATCATGCTCGTCGCATAGCGGTCGGCCCCTGCCATGCGGATGTATTCGGTGTTCGGCAGATACCGACGAAGCTGGTTGACGACGTTCTCGCTGACAGCCCCTGTACCGCCCATGATGATGATGCGCTTCGGGCTGCGCTTCCAGATGGAGTGGATGAGGTTGTCCGTGAGCCCCTGTGACGGTGTGATGACCACAGGGTCGCCGCTTCGTCCAGCGATGGCTGCTGCCGACAGAGCGTCGGCGAATACCTGACCGGATGCAACATACAACGTGTCGCTCTTGGGGAACTGCGAGAGGATGCGGCGCGCCGTTTCATAGCGATCAGCGCCCCACAATCGTGAGACCTTCACCGTCGACGGCGTCACAACGACGTCGTCGATTCCCGAATCGGGTGATGACGAGTACCCGCCGAAGTTCTGGGTGAAGTAGGCCGTGCCTCGTGTCGCGCTGTAGGCGATGCCGATGCCGATATGGGTGGCGTTGGCGTTCATGATGTTGCGGTAGTGACCGGGAGAACGCAGCCACGCATCGACGACATCGGTGTAGTTGTAGCCGGCGGCCACATTCTCCGCCAGCCAGAACCAGCCTGCCGGTGACCCGGAGGCGTAGTTCGGGTTGTGATACATCCGATCGGCTCGGGCCTGCTGTTGTGACCAGCCTTGCGCCAAGTCGGTCAGGCCGCTGGACTGCTTCAGCGCGGGGAGGCCCTTGCTTGCGCGCGCAGCATTGGTCTCGTTGAAAATCAGCTGGCGCGCTTGCTGAACGCTGAGCACCTCGTTGTATGCGACGTTCGGTGAATCTGCGTTGGTGTCAGCGGCGTTGGCGGGAACGGCCGTTGTGAGGCCAAGCAACACAGCAACGGCTGCAGCGAGGACGATCTTGAATCGCATGGTGTGTCTTTCTGATCAGCCCCCGCCGATACCCATCCGGGCATAAAAAAACCCGGCACAACCGGGGTTCTCTGTGCGCGATACTGGGATCGAAGGTGTGTGAGCACCATGACATCCTGACCGTTCACGGTCACGATGTCCGACTTTGTCCCAGATTCACGACAGTTCCCGGTCGTGTAATTGTGTCATTTCGAGACACCGGCGTCCAATCGTCGCCACCATCTAGTGTGCGTTGGTGTGCAGAATCTCGACGTTCATCTATACGGAGCCTTTTACTGTTTATTGGATGAGTTCGCGGTCCTGCAGGAAAACGATGCCGCGGAAGTGTCCGGTGCCTTCATATCGGTGCTCTGGTCCGACTCTGACCCGCAGTCGTGCCCCGCTCCCACCAGCGTTAGGACAGCACCCTCGGAGGTCACTTCTGCGGTCTGCGACGATATTTCCGGCGAGGAACGCATCGCTCGCCATGCACATCTACTCACCGGCATTGACTGGGAGCTCGACAGCGAGCAAAACGACGAAGACGACGCTGAGTCGCTGAGCCCCGAAAAGCGCGCTGCTCAACTGCGCGCGAACGACCTCATCAAAGGTTCTCCCTGTCATGCGAGCAACACCATCATTGACAGGCTACTCAGCGACATCTATGAACTCGATAATGCAGACGACGAGTTAAGCAACGAGGACACTCTCATGCTCTCCGACCTTCCTCCTCGATTGGCCAAGGCATACCGGCCGTTGGCGTGATGGTTCCTGCGCAGTGCAACTGGCGCATTCGACCCAACAATTTGGGGCGAATGCGCCACACACCTACGCCTGTTTGCGCCGCGAGGTGAGCACCAGGCCAACTCCGACTAGCGCAAGGAGAACCGCTGCCGCGATAGCCGGTACAGGATCACTGCCCGTGCGTGCTAGATCCGTTTCACCCACAGGATCAGTGACCGGCGGTGCCACCGGCACAGCAGCCACCGTCAATGTCGCCGCAGCACTCGTCACCACACCAACCGTGTTTTCGGCTGTTGCCCGATACTGGAAGCCAGACAATGCCTCGGCCGCGGTAACAGTCAGGGTCTTCCCGTCACCACTGACCGTGCCATCCGCTGCACCAACCGCACTCCAGGTGACACCGTCATCGGCGCTGAACTCCCACAACAAGCTCGGTTCCGGAGTGCCCGTCGTCTCGACCGTAAACGTGGCAACATCCCCCGCGGTGACCGCCTGGTCTTCAGGATCAGTAACCGTCGGTGCCACCGGCGCAGCAGTCACCGTCAGCGTCGCCGCAGCACTCGTCACCACACCAACCGTGTTTTCGGCAGTCGCCCGGTACTGGAAGCCAGACAATGCCTCGGTCGTCGTAACAGTCAGGGTCTTTCCGTCACTACTGACCGTGCCATCCGCTGCACCAACCGCACTCCAGGTGGCGCCGTCATCGGCGCTGAGCTCCCACGTCACACCGGGTTCCGGGGTTCCCGTCGCCTCGACCGTAAACATGGCAGCATCCCCCGCCGTCACCACCTGGTCTTCAGGATCAGTAACCGTCGGAGCCACCGGCACTGCAGACACCGTCAATGTCGCTGGAGCACTGGACACTACACCAACACTGTTTTCGGCTGTCACCCGATACTGGAAGCCCGACAATGCCTCGGTCGCGGTAACAGTCAGGGTCTTCCCCTCATCACTGACCGTGCCATCCGCTGCACCAACCGCACTCCAAGTGCTTCCGTCATCGGTGCTGAATTCCCACAACAAGCTAGGTTCCGGGGTACCCGTCGCCTCGACTGTAAACGTGGCAGGATCTCCCGCGGTCACCACCTGATCCACAGGGTCAGTGACTGTCGGAGCTACCGGCACTGCAGACACCGTCAGCGTCGCCGCAGCGCTCGTCACCGTACCAACCGTGTTTTCGGCTGTCGCCCGATACAGGGTTCCAGACAATGCCTCGGTTGCGGTAACAGTCAGGGTCTTTCCGTCACTACGGACCGTGCCATCTGCTGCAGTGACCTCGCTCCAGGTGGCGCCGTCATCGGCGCTGAACTCCCACGTCACACCGGGTTCCGGGGTGCCCGTCGTGTCGACTGTAAACGTGGCAGGATCTCCCGCCGTCACCGCCTGATCTGCAGGGTCAGTAACCTGCGGTGCCACCGGCACAGCAGAAACCGTCAAAGCCGCCGCAGCACTGGTCACCGTACCAACCGTGTTTTCGGCTGTCGCCCGATACAGGGTTCCAGACAATGCCTCGGTTGCGGTAACAGTCAGGGTCTTTCCGTCGACACTGACCGTGCCATCCGCTGCACCAACCACAGTCCAGGTACCTCCGTCATCGGCGCTGAACTCCCACGTCACACCGGGTTCCGGGGTGCCCGTCGCCTCGACCGTAAACAAGGCAGCGTCCCCCGCCGTCACCACCTGGTCTGCAGGATCAGAAACCGTCGGAGCCACATCGGGAGCGACATAGGTGAACGCGTCCGCATACGTGATGTCTGGTTGGGCCACACCGTTCAGCTCCCACGACACAACAACATCAACTGGGCCAGCATCGTGAGGCGGAGTAGTGGCCGTCCACGACTCGTCGCCGTTATCCACGAGATTGGTTGCACTCTCCCCGCCAAACGAAACACCCGTTACTGTCGCATCCGTAAGAACCGGGGTCGGCACGTTCCTCTGATCCTTGGTACCGTCGCCCAGCTGCCCGTAGTCGTTGTCTCCCCAGGCATACGCGGTACCGTCTTCAGTAAGCGCGGCCGAATACGCAGAGCTTGCACTCACCTGCGTAAAAGTCGCCTGATCAGGCATCTCCACCCGCACCGGCACATGACTGTCCGTGTTTTTGCCGTCACCCAGCTCCCCAACGTAGTTGTATCCCCAGGCATACGCGGTACCGTCTTCATCAACCGCGACCGAATGTAACATGCCTGCACTCACCTGCGTAAAGGTCACCTCATCAGGCATCTGCACCCGCCCCGGCACCGGATTCGGCACCTGAATCTCCGTGGCTGTGCCGTTACCCAGCCTCCCGAACCTGTTGGATCCCCAGGCGTACGCGGCACCGTCGTCAGCAACCGCGAGCGAATACGCACTGCCTGCACTCACCTGTGTAAAAGACACCTCAGCAGACACCTGCACCGGCACCTGCACCGGCATGAACGCGGTTCTACCGTTACCCAGCTCCCCGTAGGTGTTGTTTCCCCAGGCATACGCGGCACCGTCTTCAGCAACCGCGATCGAATGTGAAGAGCCTGCACTCACCTGCGTAAGAGTCACCCCATCAGGGATATGCACCCGCACCGGCACGGAGCTGCCAACGAGTGAATCGTTACCCAGCTGCCCGTCGCGGTTGTATCCCCAGGCATACGCGGTACCGTCTGCAGCAAGCGCGACCGAATGAAGATAAGCTGCACTCACCTGCGTAAAGGCCAGCCCGCCAGGCATCTCTACCTCCACTGGCGCCCGCACAATAACCGAGCCTTCACCGGTACCCATCTGCCCGCGGCTGTTGTCTCCCCAGGCATACGCGGTACCGTCTGCAGTAACCGCGACCGAATGTGAGCCGCCTGCACTCACCTGCGTAAATTTCACCCCATCAGGCATATCCACCCGCACCGGCACCAGACTGTCCCCGCTTGTGCCGTCACCCAGCTGCCCGAGGTTGTTCTCTCCCCAGGCATACGCGGTGCCGTCTTCAGCAAGCGCGACCGAATGTTCACGGCCTGCACTCACCTGTGTGAAGGTCACCCCGGGAGGTGGTTCGATCATAACCTCGGTACCCCCTGTCGTAGGTCCGCTCGTCGGGGCCAGCACCGCACTCGTCGGTATCGATCCCGCGTTCGCCGGATCTGGCGCCGCGTTCGCCGCGACCCCCACCCCGACGAGCCCTACCGCCACACTCACAGCGAGCAGTCCCCGCAACACGTTACGCAACATCACTCAACAACCTCTTGTCGTTCTATCCATATGGCAGCTCAACCTCGAGCCAGAAAATAATGTGCAGCAGCGCGCATTCGTCCCGATACTTCGAACGAATGCGCCACACACCTACGCGTGCTTGCGCCGCGAGGCAAGTAGAAGACCAGCTCCAACTAGCGCAAAGAGAACTGCTGCCGCGATAGCCGGTACAGGATCACTGCCCGTGCGAGCTAGATCCGTTTCACCCACAGAGTCAGTCACCGGCGGAGCCACCGGATCAGTGACCGGCGGAATCACCGGCGCTGCAGACACCGTCAGCGTTGCCACAGCACTCGTCACCGCACCAACACTGTTCTCAGCAGTCACCCGATACAGGAAGCCAGACAAGGCCTCGCTCGCGGTAACGGTCAGGGTTTTCCCGTCATCACGGACCGTGCCATCCGCTGCACCCACCGCAATCCAGGTGACACCGTCATCGGTGCTGAACTCCCACAACAAGCTCGGCACCGGAGTGCCCGTCGCCTCAACCGTAAACATGGCAGCATCCCCCGCCGTCACCACCTGATCTGCAGGGTCAGTCACCGTCGGCGCCACCGGCGCTGCAGTCACCGTCAGCGTTGCCGCTTCACTCGTCACCACATCAACCGTGTTTTCAGCGGTCACCCGATACTGGAAGCCAGACAATGCCTCCGTCGCCGCAACGGTCAGGGTCTTCCCGTCATCACTGACTGTGCCGTCCGCTGCACCCACCTCGCTCCAGGTGACGCCGTCGTCGGTGTTGAACTCCCACAACAAGCTCGGCTCCGGGGTGCCCGTCGTCTCGACCGTAAACGTGGCAGGATCTCCCGCGGTCACCACCTGATCCACAGGGTCAGTGACTGTCGGTGCCACCGGCGCTGCAGACACCGTCAACGTCGCCGCTTCACTCGTCACCGCATCAACACTGTTCTCGACAGTCACCCGATACTGGAAGCCAGACAATGCTTCCGTCGCCGCAATAGTCAACGTCTTTCCGTCATCACTGACCGTGCCGTCCGCTGCACCAACCACAGTCCAGGTGGCGCCGTCGTCGGTGCTGAACTCCCACAACAAGCTCGGTTCCGGGGTGCCCGTCGTCTCGACC